>JAFXUU010000026.1 GCA_017524845.1 Oscillospiraceae bacterium | reverse complement strand
TCGTAGGGGGCGCAGGTGGGGCTGATCATCCAGGCGCCGCCGGAGGAGGTGGCAGCCACCCAAAACTCGGTCTTGTGGGCGTAGGCCTTGATCATGCGGGGGACAAAGATCACGAGGCCGTTGACCACGTGGTTCAGGTCGACGCCCATGACCCAGTCATAGTCGTCGAAGGTGGAGGCTTCCACGGGGCCGAAGGAGTTGACGCCGGCGGTCTGGATGAACAGGTGGGGAGGTCCGCCGAAAACCTCCTCGATCTTGTCGGCGCAGGCGGTGTAGCTGGCCCGGTCGGTCAGGTCGACCTTGATGGGCAGGATGTCCTTCTCGGGGATGCCGAAGGCGATGAGCTCCTTTTTGGCGTTCTCCAGAGCATCCTCGCGCACGTCGCCGATGGCGACCTTCATGCCCTCCCGGCCGAAGACCTTGGCCTGGCCCAGACCGGCGCCGGAAGCGCCGCCGGACACGAATACGATCTTGCCTTTGAAATCTCTCATGTTTACTCTCCTTTGTTCAGATATGTTGATATCTATAGCTTACTGCTTTTTTCCGCAGGATGCAACAGAAAGCTGCGGCTTTTCAGAGCGTGTCGTCCCCCTCGATCCAATCGGTCACCGGCGTATCCGTATATTCCGTTTCGGAAACACGGCAGACCACGTTGCGGATGCCCGCGTTGATGATGCTCCTCCGACAGAGGGTGCAGGGGGTGGCGCTGTCGAGAAGTCCGCCCGTCTGCGCGTCCCGCCCCACGAGGTAGAGGGTGCTGCCCAGCATCTCCTTCCGGGCGGCGGAAATGATGGCGTTTTCCTCCGCGTGAACGGCCCGGCAGAGCTCATAGCGTTCTCCGGAGGGGATCTGCAGCTCCTGGCGGGTGCAGCGGCCCAGCTCGTCGCAGTTCTTCCGGCCCCGGGGCGCGCCGTTGTAGCCCGTGGCGATGATCTCGTCGCTGGCGACGATGATGGCCCCGTACTGCCGCCGCAGGCAGGTGGAGCGGCTGCGGACGGCGTCCGCGATGTCCAGATAGTAGTTGGCCTTGTCCTTGCGCATCTTCGGCTCCTCTCCTTATTCCCAGCCGGCCCAGACCTCCGGCGCGTAGCCCACCGTAGCCTGCTTTCCGTTGCGCACCACCGGCGTGCGGATGAGCCTCTGGTTTTCCAGCAGCTTTTCCTCCTTCGCCTCGGGGTAGGCCAGGTATTTCACTTCCTCCGCTCCGGGAGCCTTCTCATCCAGCAGCCGGTCGAAGCCCACGGCGTTTTTCACGCTGCGGAACTCCCCAGCGCTCATGCCGTATTTCTGCAGGTCGATATACTGATATTTGATGCGCCGTTCCTTGAACCAGCGCTCCGCCTTCTTCGTATCGAAGCACTTGGATTTTCCGAATATCTGAATGTTCATCTCAGTTCTCCATGATGATGGGCAGGATCATGGGGCTGCGCTTGATCTTCTTCTGCAGATAGGTGGAAAGGGAAGCCTTCACCGTGGACTTGATGGCCGTCCAGTTGCGGATGTCGTTTTCCTGGCAGGCGTCCAGGGTGTCGATCACCTGCATGCGCATCTCGTCGATCAGATCCTCGGATTCGCGCACGTAAACGAAGCCCCTCGTGATGATGTCCGGCCCGGAAATGAGGCTGTTGTCCTCCCGGCTCAGGGTCATGGCCACCACCAGCATGCCGTCCTCCGCCAGATGCTTCCGGTCCCGCAGCACCACGCTGCCCACGTCGCCGATCCCGGTGCCGTCCACCAGGACGCGCCCGGCCTGCACCGTGCCGCTCAGGTGGATGGATTTCCTGCCCAGCTCGATCACCCTGCCGATGTCCCCGATGAGGATGTGCTTGGGGTCGATCCCAACCTCGGCGGCGATCCCGGCGTGGGTGCGCAGATGCCGCTGCTCCCCGTGGATGGGGATGAAGAATTTGGGCTGCACCAGGGCCAGCACCATCTTCAGTTCCTCCTGACAGGCGTGGCCGGAAACGTGGAGGGCGCCCATCACGTCCCGGTAGAGCACCTCCGCACCCCGGCGGTAGAGCTCGTTGATGATGCGGCTCACGGTCTTTT
The DNA here is from genome assembly GCA_017524845.1 of Oscillospiraceae bacterium. GTDB lineage: Bacteria > Bacillota > Clostridia > Oscillospirales > Oscillospiraceae > UBA1774. The sequence goes on along the minus strand of JAFXUU010000026.1, from coordinate 20,766 downwards.
CGTTGCCGGGCACCGTGGAGGAGGAGAGGATCACCCGGTCCTCCGGGCCGATCTCCACCTGCTTGTGCCCGCCGAAGGCCATGCGGTACAGGGCGGACATGCTCTCGCCCTGGCTCCCGGTGGTGATGATGAGCTGCTGCTCCCGGGGATAATTCCTGATCTTCGAGATATCCACCAGGGTATCCGGGGGTATCGTCATATACCCCAGCTCCACGGAGGCGGCCACCATGTTTTCCATGCTCCGCCCCGTGATGGCCACCTTGCGTCCGTTTTTGGCCGCCAGGGTGATGATCTGCTGCACCCGGTAGACGTTGGAGGCGAAGGTGGTGACGATGATGCGCCGGGGACAGTTGTCGAAGAGCCCGTCCAGCGCGGAGCCCACCGTGCGCTCCGAAGGGGAGAAGCCCTTGCGCTCGGCGTTGGTGGAATCGCTGAGCAGGGCGAGCACGCCCTCCCGCCCCAGCTCGCCCAGCCGGGTCAGGTCCGTCATGGCGCAGTTCACGGGGGTGGTGTCGATCTTGTAATCCCCCGTGTGGATCACCACGCCCACCGGAGTGCGGATGGCCAGGGCCACGCTGCAGGCAATGCTGTGATTCACGTGGATGGCCTCCACCTCGAAGCAGCCGACGGTAAAGCGGTCCTTCGCCCGGAATTCCCGCAGGTCGGCGATGTCCGCCAGCCGGTGTTCCTCCAGCTTGTAGCGCACCAGGGCCAGGGTCAGCGGCGTCCCGTAAATGGGGGCGGTGATGTCCTTCAGCACGTAGGGGATCGCCCCGATGTGGTCCTCGTGGCCGTGGGTGAGGACGATGCCGCGGATCTTCTCGGCGTTGCGGACGAGATAGGTCACGTCGGGGATGACCACGTCCACCCCGTACATCTCGCCGTCCGGAAAGCCCAGACCGCAATCCACCACCAGGATGTCGCCGCCGTATTCGTACACAGTCAGATTCTTGCCGACCTCGTTGAGGCCGCCAAGCGGAATGATCTTCAGTTTTTCTCCTGCCATATTACCTCCTGATTCCTTCGTTCAGATAACAATTCACTGGGGACAGCTTCCTGTCCCTGCCATATGGATAAGTATCGTTTCCGGCAGCCTGTCCGGCCCGCCGGTAAAGTCCAACTGAATGATACCCGCCGCCGCGGGGCTTTAATCCCTCCGGGTCAGATTTCCCGGCGGCCCTCCAGGGCCCGGAACAGCGTGGCGTCGTCGGCAAACTCCAGGTTCGCGCCCACGGGGATCCCGTAGGCGATCCGTGTCACCTTCACGCCCAGGGGCTTCAGCAGCCGGCTGAGATACATGGCCGTCGCCTCCCCCTCGGCGTCGGGGTTCGTGGCCATGATGACCTCCTCCACGCTGCCGTCCATCCGCGCCAGCAGTTCCTTCACCGTCAGATCGTCCGGCCCCACGTGCCGGAGGGGGGAGATCACCCCGTGGAGGACGTGATAAACGCCGTCGTATTCCCGGCTCCGCTCCAGGGCGATCACGTCCCTGGGCTCGGAGACGACGCAGATCTTCCGCCTGTCCCGCTTCATCGAGGAGCAGATGCCGCAGACCTCCTCGTCTGTCAGATTCTGGCAGACGCTGCAGCGGCGGAGGCTGTGCTTGGCCTCCACGATGGCGTCGGCAAATTCCTCGGCCTCGCTGTCGCTGAGGCTGAGGAACCAGAAGGCCATGCGCTGGGCCGATTTGGCCCCGATGCCCGGCAGACGGCGCAGATGATCCGTCAGCTTTTCAAAGGAAGCAGGATACAGGCTCATGCTATTCTCCAGAAAGTCAGTTGTTCCCGCCCCGCAGACGGGCGATCTGAGCGGCGCGGTCCGCGGCGCGGAACACGTCGCTGCCCGCCACCAGCACCTGGGCCCCTGCCGCGACGGACAGGGAGGCGGTGAGAGGATTGATGCCGCCGTCCACCTCCAGCAGGCACTCCAGGCCGAAGCCGTCCAGCGTTTCCCGAAGAAAACCCAGCTTGGGCAGCACCTGGGACATGAATTTCTGCCCGCCGAAGCCGGGCTCCACCGTCATCACAAGGATGAGGTCCACGTCCTCGATGAAGGGGAGGGCGGCGTCCCAGGCCGTGCCCGGCTTCAGCGCCAGACCGGCCTTTTTGCCCAGCCTGCGGATCTCCCGCAGGGCGGCGCGGATGCCCTCCTCGGCGTCCGCCTCCGCGTGGATGCACACGAGGTCGGCGCCCGCCTCGCAGAAGCGCTCCACATAGCGCCCGGGCTCCCGGATCATCAGATGTACGTCCAGGAACATGTCCGTATAGCGCCGCACGGATTCCAGCACGGGGAGGCCGATGGAGAGGTTGGGAACGAAAAGACCGTCCATCACGTCGAAATGCAGCCAGTCGGCCTTCCCTTCGCGGATGCTGTCGATCTCTGCCCCGAGGCGGGCGAAGTCCGCCGCGAGGATCGAGGGCGCGATCCTGACCATAGTTCTCCCCCCTTGTCGCTTCCCGCAGCCCGCGTCCCGCCGTGCGGGCGGCAGCGGGATACTTATCTAAAAATATAGTATACGCTGTTCCCGGCCCGGATGCAAGGATAAGTTGTATCTGCCGGGGATTTGCCCGTGCCGGCGGGCAAATCTGAAAGAATTGTATTGTGTTTTTTCGGTTTATCGGTTATACTGTCACAAGAAAATGAGATCGGGAGGGATTCAGATATGGAACCCACGAAGCTGGAAAAAGAAACCATGATCGCAGAAGTGCTGGAGATGGATTACGCGGAGGAGATCATCCCTCTGTTCACCGCCATCGGCATGCACTGCCTGGGCTGCGCCGCCGCCTCGGAGGAGACGGTGGAGGAAGCCTGCCTGGTCCACGGCATCGATCCGGATGCCTTCGTCAGCGCCGTGAACGGCGTGATCGAGGGCCTGGCGGCTCAGAAGGCACAGTGAGGAAAAGGGCCGGTCCGGGGTTCCGGACCGGCCCTTTTTGCGCCTATGGAAAAGATCCGACTGTCGCCGCGGCTGCAGGCCGCGGCGGATATGATCCGGCCGGGGGACCGGGTGGCCGACGTGGGCACCGACCACGGCTATCTTCCCGTGTGGCTCCGGCAGAACGGGGTGTGCGAGCGCGTCATCGCCTCGGACGTCCGGCCGGGGCCCCTGGATTCCGCCCGGGCCTCCGCCCGCCGCTTTGGGACGGAGGGGATCGGGTTCCGCTTATGCAGCGGCCTGACCGCCATATCCCCGGAGGAGGCGGATGCGGTGGTGATCGCCGGTATGAGCGGCGAGACCATGATCGCCATCCTGGAGGAGGCCGGCTGGGACTGGGGAGGAAAGCGCCTGATCCTCCAGCCCATGACGAAGCGCCCGGAGCTTCTCGCCTGGCTCTACGGCCACGGTCTCTGCATCCGGGAAGAACGGCTGGCGGCGGAAGGTGAAAAGCTCTACTGGGTGCTCCGGGCGGAGAAGGGGACGGAGGCGCTGCCCCGGCCCGCTTATCTGTGGGCGGGCTTCACGGAAACGGAATATGCCCGCCGGCTCCGGCGGCGGCTGGAGCGGGCGCTGCGGGGCATGCGGAAGGCCGCCTCGCCCGACGGCGAAGCGATAAAGGAAACGGAAACGCTTCTGGAGGACATGAAGGATGCCTACGGTTGGTGAGATCTTCGATCATCTGAATGCGAAAGCGCCGGTCTCCGCTAAGCTGGATTTCGACAACGTGGGGCTGCTGGTGGGCAGCCGCGACTGGCCGGTCGAGACCGTGCTCCTGTCTCTGGACATCACCGGGCCGGTGGTGGCGGAGGCCCGCGCCCTGGGGGCGCAGCTGGTGCTGAGCCACCATCCCCTGTTTTTCGAGCTGAAGTCCGTAAGCAGCGAAACGCCCCAGGGAAAGAAGGCCATGGATCTGCTGACGGGGAAGATCGCCGCCGTCTGCATGCACACGAATCTGGACGCGGCCGACGGCGGCGTGAACAACGCGCTGGCGTCGGTCCTGGGGCTGGCGGAGGCCGTTCCCTATGAGCCGGAGCACATCTGCCGCGTCGGAAGTCTGCCCGAAGCCCTGCCCCTTCCGGCCTTTCTGGCGCTGGTGAAGGAGAGGCTCGGCAGCGCCGGGCTCCGCTACGTTGACGGGGGAAGGCCGGTCTGCCGGGTGGCGGTGGGGGGCGGCAGCTGCGGCGGCATGCTGGAGGAAACGGCCCTCACCGGCTGCGACACCTTCGTCACCGCCGACGTGAAATACGACCGGTTCCTTCGGGCGAAGGAGCTGGGGCTGAACCTCATCGACGCGGGCCACTTCAACACGGAGAACACGGTGATCCCCGTCCTCCGGAGCTGGCTGGCCGGGGCCTTCCCCGGACTCCGGCTCCTGACCTCCGCCCACGGGCAGACGGAGCGGTATTTCGTCTGACCCTCGCTTTGTGTTTTTTGCGGGACAGCCGGTTCAGGCTGCCCCGCGTTTTTCATTCCGCCGTCATGGCATAGACAAGCAGCGGCTCGTTTGCCCGATAGATCTCCTCCAGCTGGCTGAGGGGAAGGGGCGCCGTACCCTGACCGGCCTCCACGGTGTAGCCGGGGCGGTCGAACTGCTGAATGAACCAGTCCTTGTAGCCCGCCCAGGCGGATTCCGGCGGCGTGAGCTCCAGAGAATAGCCGCTGAGCGCCGCCATTTTCCGGCCGATGGCCTCGCTGCCCGCGGGCTCATAACCGTTGTACTTCCAATAGATGACCTTTCCCTGGGTGTGGTAGCTCAGCGTCAGCGCAAAGGCGTTCGCGAGGCTGAGCTCGTAAACCGCCCGGCTCTCCGGCTCCGTCAGAGGAGCGAGGCCCACGTAGTCCCGGGGGCCGGGACGGGTATAACCCTGGGCGAATTTGATGCGCCGGGCTTCCTCCCAGCCCGCCGGATACTGGAGATTGAGATCCACGCCCCGGATGTTCGCCTTCCAGTTTTCGGGAAAGCCCGGCGCTGCGCCGTTCAGCTCCAGCGCCCGGGCGTAGGCGGGATCCCCCGGTCCCAGCTCTCCGGTGACCAGGTCGACGCCGTCCGGGTCGACCATGGGCAGGAGCCGGAGAGCCGAGCGGCTCCAAAGCTCCTGCGCCTTTGCTCCGGCGATCGCGCCATTCTCGGCGAAGGCGGCGGACAAGCGTTCCAGGAAGCGCAGCAGCAGCGGCGAAGTGATCCACTCGTTGGCGTGATGGGCCCCGTTGAAAAAGACGGACCGGGGCCCCTCCCCGAAGCGGAACAGCCGCAGCGGCCGCTCCAGAACGCTGCTGCCCGCGCTTTCCTCCGTGAGGAAGGGATAGCGGGCCTTCAGCCCCTCCGCGCAGAGCGCCAAAGCGGCGGAGGTGAAGCGAACGCTGTCCGGAACTACCTCGAAGGGGAGCGGAACGGTCACCGTCCCGCCGGGCTGCAGGTTCCGGGGATCGACGCCGGGATTCGCGGTCTCCACGGCGGAGAGACTGACGCCATAGCGCTCCGCCAGGCGATAAAGGGTATCCCCCGGCCGGAGCGTTACCCGACGGTATCCGGTGAGCCAGGGGCGGAGCGCCGCCCAGGAGGCGGGCCCCGCGATCCCGTCCGCCGCCAGGCCCCAGCGGCGCTGATAGTCTTTGAGGGCCGCTTCCGTCCTCGCCCCGAAAACGCCGTCCGGCGCTTCCTTCAGCGCGCCTTCCCGCCGGAGCGCCAGCTGCAGCAGCTCCGTCTGGGGTCCCCTGGCCCCCCTTTTTAACAGCTTGAAATCCATAGGCACCACCCTTTCTCAGCCCAGCTTATGCAAAAAAGGAAAGACCTGCCATTCCTTCCGGCGGTTTTTCCGGTGCCAAAAGCGAAGAATATTGTCACTGCTTTTTTGCCCGCTTTGCGGCATACTGCTGAAGGCGGGGCGATCGGTCCTGCCTGGGGAAACGTAGATAAAGGAGCAGAGAGCTTGTGGCAAAAAATCTGAAAAGGGGAGGGGCGGCGCTGCTGGTCCTGCTGACCGTGCTGCTGACGCCGGTCTCGGCGGAGGAGCCGGAGGAGCTGGTGCCGGTGGGCGCCGCCATCGGCGTCCGCGTCGAGGCGGACGGGCTGCTGGTGATCGGCCTCACGGAGCTGTCGACGGCGGAGGGCAGCCGTTCCCCGGCGGGGGAGGCGGGCATCCGGAGCGGCGATATCATCACCTATGCCGGGGCGATCCACGTCACCACGGCCCGGCAGCTGCGGGAGGCGCTGGAGCTGGCCGGGGAGGAGGTGGGCATCCGCTTCCTTCGGGAGGGGCGGGAGATGCAGGTCACCGTGCGCCCCGCGCCGGGGGAGGACGGACAGCCGGAGCTGGGCGTCTGGCTGCGCAGCGGTCTCAGCGGCATCGGCACCATGACCTGGTACGATCCCGTCACCGGGCGCTTCGGAGCCCTGGGGCACGGGGTGAGCGACGTGGATACGGAGGTGCTTTTGCCGCTGAAAAGCGGCATCGTCGGCAAGGCGGAGGTGAGCTCCGTGACCCGCGGGAGCGCCGGGACGCCCGGAGAGCTGAAGGGCGGCATGGGGCTGGAGCAGCCCTTCGGCAGCATCCTGGCAAACACGGAGGCGGGCATCGTGGGGGTGCTGGAGCCCGGCGCGCTGCCCCAGACGGCGGGGGATCCGGTCCCCCTTTGCCCGAAACGGGAGCTGCGCTGCGGCAGGGCGGAGATCCTGTCGGATATCGGCGGACAGCCGGAGCGCTATGAGGCCTTCGTCCTGCGGGTCTATCCCGGCAGCGGCGGCCGGGATTTCCTGATCCAGGTGACGGATCCCCGGCTCATCAGTCTCACGGGCGGCATCGTTCAGGGCATGAGCGAGAGCCCCGTCCTCCAGGAGGGGCGGCTCGCGGGGGCGCTGACCCACGTGCTGGTGTCTGATCCCACCCGGGGCTACGGGATCGGCATCGAGGCCATGCTGGCCGCCGGGGAAACGGCGGCGGCGCCCGCGGCGTAATACGAATCTTCCGTTAACTGCGACAGTCCTTGCGGCATGAATTGCGCCATCCTTCGTCAGCATCCCTGGCGGGCGCCGGCCCGTCTGTGGCCTTCGCCTCGGCTGGCACAAATCATTCTCGCAGTTCTCTGTCTGGTTTCAACCGAAGATCGGCATAAAGCAGGAGCTGTGAAAAAGCCCCTGAAAAAAGAAGGACGCTTCCGGGCGAAAAGCCCGGAGGCGTCCTTCTGAACAGAAACCGCATATAAGGCTGACCGGCGGCGGAAGACTCTGCCGCACATGGGAAAGTCCAGTGCCGCCCGAACCCCATACGGTAAATGCATCGGTCACGCGATGAACGTGGGGTGCAGCGGGAGGACGAGGGTCAGTCGCCCTCCCTTACCCGATTCTTTTTTATCTGAGAAAGCTTACCTGTGGAAGAAGCGATAGAGGAAGGTGACGATCTGGCAGCGCAGGCAGCTTTCCCTGGGACTGAAGGTGGAGGAGGTAGTGCCCTCCGTGATCTTCATCGCGTAAGCCCAATCCACGGCCTTGGCGTAGTAGCTGTCGGGATCGACGTCGGCAAAGGCGCTGCGTTTGGCCGAGGGCATGCCTGCCAGACGCCATAGGAAGGTGGCCGTCTGCGCCCGGGTGACCGGTTCGTTGGGACTGAAGAGACCCTCGCCGGTGCCCTTGGTGATCCCCTGCTCCACAGCCCAAAGGACCGCCTTGCAGTAGTATGCGCTTTCCGCCACGTCGGCGAAGGGCGTTCCGGCGCCGTCCGGCTCCGGGCAGCCCATGGCCCGCCAGAGGAAGGTCACGGTCTGGGCACGGGTGGCTTCACCCCTGGGATCGAAGAGCGTATCCGAAGCGCCGGTGGTGACGCCCGTCAGCTCCGCCCAGTCCACCGCGTCGTAGTAGTAGCTGTCGGCCGACACGTCGGTGAAGGGGAAGGGTTCATATCCGATTACATAGAGAAGTCCGCCCGTCCGATCCGTCAGCGTGACGACGCCTGCTGCCGGGTCATAGCTCGCGTCGGCTGGGCTGAGCTCGCCGGTCTCCGTGCCCAGCATGATGGTCACCCGCGCCGGATTCTCGTTTTCTCCCGGCAGCCGGGGTATGGTCACGGTGACGGCGCCGCCGTAATCACGGATCGCCTCGCTGGCGCAGGTCACCGCCAGTTCCCACACAGTGAAGCCGGGGTACACGCCGCGGTAGTTCCCGGTGACCTCCCGGAGCCACAGCTTGATCCGTCCGTCGGCCGCCTTGTCGACGCCCTCCAGCGCCGCGGTGTCGAACTCCGCCTCCGCGCCGCCTTCACCGATCACGGTGAGGGTTTCGCCTTCGCCGATCAGCTCGTCCAGATCTCCGGCGGATACGCTGTCGCCGCTGTCGATCACGGTGACAGGCTCATAGTCGTCGAAATCGTCCTCGGGGGCGAGGGTGTAGACGGCCTGAACGATCTCACTGCAATCCGTCCCGCCCACGACGGTGACGGCCTTCACGACGGTGGTCGCCATCAGCTCGAAGGGACCGGCGTATTCGTAGCCGCTGTCGGGTCCGGGATCCGTGCCGTCCGTGGTGTAGCGGATCTTTACGTTGTCGCTGACCGCCGGGACGGAGACAGCGACCCGGATGGAAACGTCGAAATCACAGCTCTCCGGAAGCTCGGGCGGGATCACGCTCCAGAGGGCGGTGACCGTGGTGTCCGCCTTTACAGCGTACACGTCGCCCTCAGCGTATTCGTCCTCACAGATGCCCCAGGCGGAAAACTCCTTGCCCTCGGGGGCTGTGAAGCCGTTGTCGGGCAGCGTGATCTCCGTATCGGGCTCCAGCTCCGTCATGGCGTCCATGGAGCCGCTGCCGGCGCCGGCGCTGAAGACGACGCTGTACTTCGGAGAGAAGGCGATGGTGATGATCTGCGCGTCGGAAGCAAGGACGGTGCCGGAGGCCGCCGTGCGCACGTAGTAGCTGCCCTGGGCAAGATCTGCGGAAGTGCCGGTGCAGGCTGTCCAGGCAAGGCCGTCGGTGCTGATCTCATGGGTGGCGTCCGTGGGGATACTGCCCGTGCTGCCCTCGGCGTCGGGCTGGACCGCCGCGAGGGCAGGGGCCTCCGCTCTGGTGACGGTGATGGTCTCCGGCAGGGAATCCGCGGTAGTGCTGCCATTTCCCTTGCGCACGACGGAAAGCGTACCGGGGGCGACGCCGCTGAGCGTCTGCATCGTCCCATCTGCGGTGAATTCCGCCGCAGCCGCACCGCTCACCACGTAGCCGACGCCGTCCTCCAGGCCGGAAAGAACACCCGTGTCGAAGCCGGTAGCGGTAAAGACCGCGGAGGGAGCGGGCTCCCTGTCGGCCTCGTATTCGACGATGACCAGTGTCTGGGGGTCGGAGGCGAGGACTGTCCCGGCTGCCGCCGTGCGCACGTAGTAGGTGCCAGGCTGCAGGCTGTCTTCGGGGCCGGTGCAGGGCGTCCAGGTCTCGCCGTCGGTGCTGTATTCGTGGCTCTTGTCCGTGGGGATGCTGCCCGTGCCGCCGATGGTATCCGGCTGGACGGCCGTCAGGGTGGGTGCGGTTGCCCGGGTGACGGTGATCGTCACCGCGTCGCTGTCCAGGCGGGTGTTCGCATCCGTGGCCTTCATCACGACGGACAGGGTCCCTTCCGTCACGCCCGTCAGGGAATAGCTGTCCCCCGCAGCGGTGAAGCCGGCTTCGGCCGCGCCGCTCGCCGTGTAGGCGGCGGCAGCGGTGAGTCCCGTCAGCTCGCCGCAGTCATACCCGGAGGCGGTGAAGCCGACGCCCGAAGCGTCCTCTTTGGTCTTGGGAGAAGCGTCAATCAGGATGACGTCCGCATCTGCGGTGGGGGTGCCGGAGACGGTGACCGCCGTCCAGCTGTCCCGGGTGACGGTGATGCCGTTCACCGGATCCACCGCGTAATCCTCCGGGAAATAATAGCCTTCGTCGGCGGTATAGGTCTGCTCTGTCATGCTGCGGGTGCAGGTGACGTTCTCGGAATAGGCGTCCGCGGGGGTCATGCCTTCGCCGTGGGTCACGCTGACGGTGAAGGTGCGGTGGGCAAAGAGGAGGAGCTTCCGGTAAGCAAGATCGCTCAGGGAATAGGCGGCGTCAGGCAGCTCGACGCCCTCCGCGTCTTCGATCTCGGCATAGCCCGTCATGTCGCAGACGGACTCGTCGCGGGCGAGACGGACGCTTCCGTAGCCGCTTCGATTGACGCCCCGGTCCTCGCCCTGGAAGATCACGGTGCCGGACCAGTCGTCCGCAGCCACGGTCACGTCCGCCGAGCTGGTGTCAGACCAGTAGCCCACGCTGAACATGGCGCCGCAGGAGGTGCCGTAGGAGTTGTAGCCGCGGAAGGGACTGCCCGCAAAGATGGCGCTGCCGCTGCCGGCAAGGGAAAGGGTGATCGGCGCGTTGGAGACGAGGCCGATGCTGTCCCCGTTATAGGAGCTGTCGCCGCCCTGCCGGGTCGTGCCGCCCGAGGAGCGGAGGGTACAGCCGTCGCCGATAGCGAGGCCTTCGCTGCCCTGCAGCCGGATGCCCAGGCTCCGGCTGCTGTAAATGGTCCCGTAGTAGTTGGCGGTGCTGCCGTCGCCCGCGCCGCCGCTCACGGTCACGTCAGCCCCGCCGGAGAGGGTCAGCGCCTTCCCGACGCCGATGGCAACCGTGGTTCCGTAGGCGCCGCCCGTGAGGCGGCTGCCGTTCACGTTCAGAACGCCGGGACCGTCGATGGTGAGGGCGTCCCCAGCATACACCGTATAGTAGGTGTCGCTGCTGTTGTAGCTGATGTCCGGGCCCGTCACCTCCAGGGCAGAGCCCTCTGCCAGCTGAATGGTGAGGGGCTGGGTGCTGTCGATGGCGGTGCGTTTGCTGGTATAGTAGCCGTCGTCCGCCTCCGTGCGCGTCACGGTGTTTGCGCCGCTGACCGCGATGGTGAGCGCGCCCAGTTCTTCGTCCGAATACGTGATGGCGGCCCGCTCTGCGGTCGTGCCGATGACGGATGCTCCGTCCAGGGTCAGCGTGGCGGTCGCGGCGTCGAAGCGCACCTTCCCGTCGCCCAGCACGTCTTCCGCGTTGCCGGGATTCACCCGCGTATCGCCCACCCAGAGGTTGTAGGCCATGCCGGTCTTGATATATCTGTAATCATCGTAGTTGTAGCTGTCGTATTCCACAGGCTCGCTGCCGTCGGAATTGGGGGAGGCGATGAGCACCATGGCCTTCTCGCCCAGGCTGGGCCTGGAACCGACGGCCTGGGAGCTGTATGCATCCAGGGAGATCAGCTCCACGCTGCCGCCGTTGATGGTGCAGGTGGAGGACACGGCGCGGCTGTAGCCGTATTCCCCATTGGACTGCCCGCCGGAGATGGATACCTCGCCGGAATTGACGGTACAGCTGCCGTATACGCCGTAGCTGTAGTCTGCGGCGGTCCCGGCCGTAACGGAGACCTTGCCGCCGCTGACGGTGAGCGTGCCGTCGATCCCGTAGCTGTCGTCCGTGCCCGTGTCGGCCTGGACGGTGAGACTGCCGCCGTTGACGGTGGCGTAGCCGCTCACGCCGACGCTGTCGTATCCGCTGGAGCTGGTGGCCTTGCCGCCCTTGACGGTCGCATCCCCGTTGTTGACGGTGAGCGTTCCGGAGAAGCCGTAGCTGGTCTCGTAGCTGTCGCCGCCCTCGCAGAGAAGCGTGCCGCCGTTGACGACGGTGGTTCCGGACATGCCGTAGGAGTAATCCTGGTCGGAGCCGCCGCCCCTGGCGGTGAAGCTGCCGCTGTTCAGCGTCAGACCGCCGCTGGCGTAACAGCCAAAGCTGGAATCCTGCTGCGCGTGGCCGCCGACGGCCGTGACGGCGGGGCCGTCCACCGTAAGACTGCCGTAGGAGTAGATGCCGTAGCTGTCGTCATAGCCTGTGAGGCTGCCGCCGGTCAAGGTCAGGCTGCCGCTGCCGGTGAAGCGCACCTCGGCGCCGGATTTGCTGATCCAGAGACCCGACGCAGCGTCGTTGCGGCGGGCTCTGCCGGTGATGCTGCTGTCGCCCTCCAGCACGATGGTCAGGGGAGCGTCGGCCAGATACATCATGCCGTTATATTCCTTGTCGGTACTGCCGGTACAGAGGTTCGTGAAGGCCGCCCCGTTCAGCGTAAGGGTACGGGTGTCCCAATCAAAGGACGCCGTGCCGGAGGCGGCGCCGGGATAGACGGCGTTCACCGAAGTCACCAGGTCGGCGGCGTTGCTTTCGGTCACGGGCACGCCCGCCAGGAACAGTTCCGCCGTCTCGACCCGGATATACCGGTAATCGGTCATGTAATGCATGCGGTTGTTGCCGGTGCCGTCGTAGAAGCCTGCGTCGCTTCCGTCGGCCGCCGTGCCGGCCAGCACGTAGTACTCATCGCCGTATACCAGGTAGCCGATGTCGTCGGTGTCGTTGTAGTAGACCGCCGTGGTGCCGCCGGAGCATTCCAGCGTACCGCCGTTCCGCGCGATCAGGTCGCCCTCATCCACGAACATCACCCCGCGGCTGGTGCCGGTCACGTTGGGATCGGCGATCAGCCGGAGGTCGACGCCGTCGGCGATGAGGTCGCCTGCGGTGGACATCCGTGCGCCGTAAGCGTTGTATTTGTTTTCATCCACCGCATCCGCCTGGAGAAGGAGACTGCCCTTGCCGGAGACCCGCACAGCACCGCCCCAGTTGTTCAGCAGGCCCACGCTCCAGTCGTTTTCTCCGACGCTGGCCTTATGCTGCACGATGCGGTTGTCGCCGGTCACAGAGACGTTCAGCCCCTGATCCTCAACGTAAAGGGCTGCCCGTCGGTTCGCAGAATACTCGAAGCCTTCGCCGGTGTAGGAGAAGTCCTCCAGCGTCAGGGTCGCGGAAGCCGGATCGTAGGAAGCCGTGCCCGAGGCTGCTTCCGTTTTGGCGTTCTCGTTGATCGCCGCGGTCAGGTCATAGCGGTTGGTGCCCGTCACCCGGACGCCGCCCAGCCAGACGGAGTAGAGGATCAGCTCGGCGTCCGGCAGGGGAAGACGGACGTTGCGGCCGGGAACGCCGCTGACGGTGATCTGCTTGTCGCTGTTCCTCGTCACGGTCAGCCCGGCGGCAGCCTTGCTGCCCGTGAGAGCATATGCGTAATTCGAGGGGAAGGAATAGCCGTCGTCCGCAGTGAAGATCACAGGATCCATCTCGCCGCTGACGCCGGTCTGGGTCAGCTCTCCGGAGCCGTCCGCCAGAGTCATGTGTCCGCCGGGGACCACGGTGACCGTATATTCCGGCACCCGGACCTCGGGAGACGCGGCCCGATAGAAGGGACCCTCGTCGACCACCGCCAGGCTTCCGGCCTGGATCCCGCCCGCGGCGGCATAAGCGCCGTCCAGCCCAGCGGCCAGGAACTGCCCGTTCCCGGTGATCCCGGAGACGTCCGCGCCGCCCTTGGGGGCTTCCAGACCGTAAGAGGCGTCCACGCAGCCGCCGACGCAGATCACCGAAGCGTCCCCGTCGAGGGAGAAGGAAGCGGGAGCGAAGAGACCGCTGCTGACCGTCCCGCTGCCGGAGAGAAGGGGACCGACGGCGATCAGTCCGCCGCCGCTGCCGGTGACGCTGTCGGTTGTCAGACCCGCAGCCCGGCCCGCCTCCGTGCCTTCGTAAAGGTCGGCGCACAGGAGCGTATAGGCGCCAAGGTCCACGGCCCCCGCCTGCGCACCGTCAGACGCGAGATTCACGAGCCAGGCGTCCCCGCCGAGGTCGCCTGCGTCCGTCGTTTCCGTCCAGGAGGCGGGCACGATGACGACGCCGCTGGCCTCCACAGGGACGCTGCTTCGGTATTTCAGTTCCTCCTTCCAGTCGGAGATCTCACCCACAATGCCGGTGATACGGCTGCGTGTACCGGAATGCTCGCTGGTTACCGTCAGCTCCCCGTAGCCGTCGGTCCCGGCGGCAAGGGCCCAGCCCGCCGCCCTGGCGATCACAGAATCCTCACCCAGGGCCAGCGTCGTGTTGATCGCGGCCCGGTGGGTGTAGAAATAGTAGTCGTAAGTCGCCATGCGGAAGCCGCCGTTTACCGTGCCTGCCCGGGCGACCAGCGCGCCGCCGTCGGCGTTGACGTTGCTGCCGGTGGTGCCAAAGCTGTAGACCCGGGTGAAATCCGCCGGATCAGCCCTGTCGGCCGCGCCGCCCAGGGCGATCACCGTGCCGCCGTAGACGTTGAGGCCGGGGCCGTAGCTGCGGCTGTAATAGGTGCTGCCGGGCAGCTCATTCATGGGCGCGTACAGTCCCGCGCTCCGCGCCGATCCGTATCCGGACGCACCGGCGGCCCGGCCGCCCAGTGCGACCATGGTCCCGCCGAACACGTCGTAGCGGCCGTAAGAGTTTGAACCGTTGATCCCGAAGGATTCCACGCTGGTGTCGGCTTCTTCGGTGAAGACGTCACCGCCGACGCCGGTGACGGCTCCGCCGTAAAGCAGAATGCTGCCGCCGGGCGTGCGGATGCCGCAGCTCAGGCAGCCGCCCGCGCCGCTGTGATCGCCGCCGATGCCGGTGACGGCCCCGTTATATACGGCGGCGCCGGAGTAGAGGTAGAGACCGAAGCTGTCGCCCCGGCCGCTCACGTCCCCGCCGATGCCGGTGACGCTGCCCGTGAAATCGTTGCCGCAGGTCACGGTCTGCTGAGACGTATACATGCCGTAGGACGACGCGCCGTCCGTGTCGCCGCCACGGACGAGCAGACTGCCGCTCCCCATGAACGTGATCCCGCCGTAGCCGTAGACGCCGGCGGATGAGACGCCCGCGTCGGCCGGGGCCAGCCGGATCTCGTTTTCCCCCACGAGCTGAACGGTCAGCTGGTCGTAGGAGCTCCAGTAAATGCCCATGAACATGGAGCTGGATTTGTATCCCTGCCCGGTGTAGACGTAACCGTTCAGTGTGAGCGTTTTCGTGACGCTGTCATAGCTGACGGTCCCGTCTCCGAACACGTCCGCGGCGTTCTCGCTGGTGACGCGCTCGCCGCCGACCCAGAGACTGTAATCCTCCGCGCTGGCCGGCATGCACATCAGGCCCAGGCACAGCGCCAGCGCGAGGATCAAACTGAGAACCCTTCGCTTCATCTGCTTATCCTCCTGTTTTATGATGATCTTGGCAATAAGTGGGGTTGACGCGGAGCCGTCCGGTCCTGTATCATGGGGCCGGACAGTTATACCTATTAAATTATAGAATTATTATAATCATAGCGGATTTTCCAGCGGATGGAAACGCTGTGGAGGAAACGTTCCATGACAATCTCTTGTCACGAATCGTGACAAGGCGTAAGCAGGGAGGAAACGTCCGGAATGAAAAACGCTGCCGAGAAGCTGGATTATCTGATGAAGCTCACCGGTCTGCAGAACGCCGCTTTGGGTCGGGCTGTGAGCTACGACGCCTCGTATATCAGCCGCATCCGAAGCGGTAAGCGGAATCTGCCGTCGGGTCAGGGCTTTCTGGATCGGACGGCGGCGCTGCTTGCTTCCCGCATCCGCGAGGATTATCAGAAGGAAGCGGTGGCCGGACAGTTGGGACTGGACGGACCCTGGCCGGAGGAGAAGGAGGCTGCGGCCCTGCTGGCCGATTGGCTGGCAGGGGAGAGCTTTCGCGATCCGGTAGAGCGGATGATCACCGCCTTCGCCGCTGTTCCCGTGCACCTGCAGGAATCGGAAGATCCGTATGACGCGTCTTCCGGGCTGCGGACGGAAGCCACCCTGTTTTTCGGCAATGCCGGGAAGCGGGACGGGGTGACCGCGTTCCTTCGCGCATTGTGCCGGAGCGGGAAAGCACACAGGCTGCTGCTGTTCTCCGACGAGGACATGAGCTGGCTCTATGAGGATCCGGTATTCGCCCGAAGCTGGACCGAGCTGATGCAGGAACTCATCGCCGTCGGCAGCCGCATCTGCATCGTGCACTCTGTCGGCCGAGATTCCAACGAGATGTGGGAAGCGGTGCAGAAGTGGGTGCCCCTCTATCTCAGCGGCGCCGTCGAGCCCTGGTACTATCCCCGTCTGCGCGACGGGATCTACCACCGCACCCTTTTCGTGGCAGAGGGGCATTCCGCCCTGGCTGCCGATTCGGTCAGGGATCAGCAGGGGGATACGGTGAGTCTGCTCCTGCGGGAACCGGCGGCTGTGGACGCCCTCACCCGGGAATTCGAGGCGTATCTTTCCCTGTGCCGTCCGCTGATGGAGATCGCCCATCCCGCCGGAAATGCGGCGCTGGCGGACATCCTGCGGGCTTTCCGGGCCAGGCCGGGGCGACTGCAGGCGGGCAGACTGCTTGGCGCGCTGGTCTGCGTCAAGGAGGATTCCTGCGCCCTGGTCGTCAAAACCGCCGCTCCGGTCGTCGTGTTCAGCATCATGGAGCCGCGGATGGTCGCCGCCATGGGCGAATACCTGCGCAGCCAGCCCGAAGGCGCGGACCCTGCCTCCGTGCTGGAGGAGATGAATGCGCTCATAGGCGAATAGAAAAAACGCGCCGTCGGAGCACAGGCTCCGGCGGCGCAGGAAGCAGCCAGCCCCCGGCGCCGGTCCCGGCGACGGGGGCTGATCACTCAGGCGCGGATCTTTTTCAGCTTTGCAAAGCGGGGAAGGCCGTCCTTCACTTCCCGTTCGCAGTCCCCCTGGATGAGGGGGAGGACGTAATTCACAAAATCCTTCGTCACCCCGCCGCCGTCGGGCAGGATCCATTCCAAAGGTACTTTCTTTTCCAGATTCGCCGCCTCCTGCAGGGGGATGAGCTTCGTGCGGCAGGCGTAGGTCCCGTCCAGGCGGCTGCAGTCGAAGGCCACCATCTTGCCCGTCTCCCCGGCAACGGCGGTGTTCACGGCGGTCATGCCCGCCATCACGGCCTCGTCGATGTCCGTGCGGGAGGCTAGATGCGCGCCGCAGCGCTGCAGCAGGCTCAGCTCGATGCCCCGGGACTTGGCCCCGGTGCGCTTCTTGATCTGGTCGGCCAGATACACCGCCAGGCCGCCCAGCTGGGTGTGGCCGAAGGCGTCCGTTCCGCTCTTGGAAGCGTATTCGCTGATGAAGGTGCCGTCCTTGTCCTGGATGCCCTCGCTCACCGCCACAAATACGTTTCCTTTTTTCTCGATGACCTCCCGGCAGCGCAGGAGGAAGGCTTCCAGGTCAAAGACCTGCTCCGGCAGATAGATGAGGTCGGGCCCGGGACCGAAGCGGGAGGCCAGGGCTGCGGAGCCCGCCAGCCAGCCGGCGTGCCGCCCCATGATCTCCACCACCGTGGCGGTGGGATAGTCGTACACGGCGGCGTCCAGGGCGATCTCCATGCAGCTGGTGGCGATGTATTTGGCGGCGGAGCCGAAGCCGGGGCAGTGATCCGTGCCGTTGAGGTCGTTGTCAATGGTCTTGGGGATGCCCATCACCCGGCATTCCCAGCCCGCCCGGGCCATGTAGCGGCTCACCTTTTCGCAGGTGTCCATGCTGTCGTTGCCGCCGTTGTAGAAGAAATAGCGGATGTCGTACTTTTTGAAGATCTCCAGGATGCGCAGAAAATCCTTCTCGTCCCTGTCCGGATCCGCCAGCTTGTAACGGCAGGAGCCAAGGGCGGAGGAGGGCGTGTTCAGCAGACGCTTCAGCTCCTTCGGGTCCTCCTTCTCCATGTCGTACAGCACGTCGTTCAGAATGCCCAGGATGCCGTGAGCCGCCCCGTAGACCCGGGTGATGCAGGGGCTGTCCAGCGCGGCCTTCACCGCGCCGTAGAAGCTGGCGTTGATGACGCTGGTCGGACCGCCGGACTGACCGAAAACGCAGGCGCCTTTGAGTTCGCTCATATTATGATCCTCCCCACAGAAGAAAAATGGCCATAGCTTTCTTATTATATCACAGTACTGGTGAAAAATGCAGAGGTATCATAAAATTTCCCTTTTATTCTGTCGGCCTCCGTGGTAAACTCACAGCGAAAGGAGCTGATACCCATGCCCATCGTTACTTCGACCGAAATGTTCAGAAAGGCTTACGACGGCGGTTATGCCATCGGCGCCTTCAACGTCAACAATATGGAGATCGTGCAGGGGATCACGGAAGCCGCCGCCGAGGTCCGTTCCCCTCTGATCCTGCAGGTCTCCGCAGGGGCGCGGAAATACGCGAAGCACGTGTATCTCATGAAGCTCATCGAGGCTGCCGTGGAGGATACGGGGCTGCCCATCTGCGTCCATCTCGACCACGGCGCGGATTTCGATATCTGCAAATCCTGCGTGGACGGGGGCTTCTCCAGCGTCATGATCGACGGGTCCGGCCGCAGCTTTGAGGAAAATATCGCCGTCACCAAAAAGGTGGTGGAGTACGCCCACGACCACGGCGTGGTGGTGGAGGGCGAGCTGGGTCGGCTGGAGGGCGTGGAGGACGACGTGAAGGTCTCCGCCGCCGATTCCAGCTATACCGATCCCGCCCAGGTGGAGGAATTCGTCGCCCGCACGGGGGTGGATTCCCTGGCCATCGCCATCGGCACCAGCCACGGGGCCTATAAGTTCAAGCCCGGCCAGAAGCCCCAGCTGCGCTTCGACATTTTGGAGGAGGTCTCCCGGCGGCTGCCCGGCTTCCCCATCGTGCTCCACGGCTCCAGCAGCGTCCTGCCGGAGTATGTGGAAGTGGTCAACCGCTTCGGCGGCAGCATGCCGGATGCGGTGGGCATCCCGGAGGATATGCTCCGGAAGGCGGCGGCCATGGCCGTCTGCAAGATCAATATCGACTCGGATCTGCGCCTGGGCTTCACCGCCGCCGTGCGGCAGCACCTGGCGGAGAACCCGAGCCACTTCGATCCCCGGCAGTACCTGACCCCCGCCAGGGACAACATCCGGGAGATCGTGAAGCGCAAGATCGTCAAGGTTCTGGGCAGCGACGGTAAGATCTAAGTCAAAGCACAACCGCTTCGCGGGGTTGTGCTTTAAAGAGGCTTGCACTTCGCTTCCCGCACTCGCTTCGCTCGCACAGTCGCTCCGTGAGATGGATTTTTCGCCCGGCGCATGTCCGTGCGAAAAATGATTCCGATTTTGTTCGCGGCTTCCGAGCCGCGAACTCTGCGAGGCTTGTTTCTGAATATCGACTGCGGCGGTTTTAGCCGCCGCAGCTTTTCTGTTCCGATGGAGATTAAAAATGGTATCCTTTGAAAACGACTACAACACCGGGGCCCACCCGGAGGTGCTGCGGCGTCTCCTGGAAACCAATCTGGAACCTCAGACCGGCTACGGGGCGGACAAGTGGTGCGCCTCCGCCGCGGAGAAGATCCGCCTGGCCTGCCAAAGCCCGGATGCGGAGGTGGAATTCATCGCCGGAGGCACCCAGACGAACGCGGTGGTGATCGCCTCCCTCCTGCGGGACTGGGAGGGCGTGATCGCCGCCGATACCGGCCACGTGGCCGCCCACGAAGCCGGGGCCATCGAGTATACCGGCCACAAGGTGCTCACCCTGCCCCAGCATGAGGGGAAGCTCGCCCCGTCGGAGCTGGAAGCTTTCCTCCATGCCTTTTACGGCGACAGTAACCGGGAGCATATGGTCTGGCCCGGCATGGTCTATCTCTCCCACCCCACGGAATTCGGCACCCTCTATACCAAGGCGGAGCTGGCGGCCATCCGCGCTATCTGCCGCCGCTATGGTATGAAGCTCTATCTGGACGGGGCCCGGCTGGCCTGCGGCCTCATGTGCGCTTCCGCGGAGCTGACCCTGCCGGACCTGGCGGAAAACTGCGACGCCTTCTACATCGGCGGCACCAAATGCGGGGCCCTCTGCGGGGAGGCGGCGGTCATTCCCCGGCACGGACGCCCGGCGCATTTCACCAACGCCGTCAAGAAGCGGGGCGCGCTGCTGGCCAAGGGGCGGCTCCTGGGGGTCCAGTTCGACGCCCTCTTTACCGACGGCCTTTATTTCCGCATCGGACGGCATGAGGCGGATATGGCGGAAAAGCTGAAAGGCCTGTTCCGCGAACGGGATATTTCCCTCTGGCTGGATTCTCCCACCAATCAGCAGTTCGTGGAGCTGGAAGACGGACAGATCGAAAAACTGAAGGAGAAGGTGGCCTTCAGCTTCTGGGAGAAGACCGACGAGACCCACACGGTGATCCGCTTTGTCACCGGCTGGTCCACCACCGAGGAGGACCTGAAAGCTCTGGCGGCGGCCCTGGACGAACTGAAATGAGAATACTGCGGGGCGGCTTTGCTGGCCGTCCCGCCCACGTCTGTTTACAGGGAAGACCGGCAGATGTTCGCCCGGCGGATGCCCTCGGCGTATATATCGCTTTCCTCAGTCATGCCTTGCCTTCCTCTCCCTTCTGCATCTTCTTATAGGCCCGGATGAACTTCACCGACTGGCCGATCACGTCCGCGCCGGGCTTCAGCTTCAGGCTCACGCAGGGACTGCTCCCCGCCTCCACCTTCAGCCTGCCCCGGTATTCCTCCAGACTGTAAAGGCTGGAGATGACCGCCATGTCGAAATCCGCCAACTTATACATGAGCCGCCCACCCTTCTGGCTAATCTCCGTGATCCCGGCCTCCGCCGCCTCGCCCCGCATGAGGGCCACGTGGATGAGGTTGTTGACGCTCCGGGGGGGATCGCCGAAGCGGTCGATGAGCTCGTCGGTCATATCGTCGGCGTCCTCCTCGTTCTGGATGAGGGCGATGCGGCGGTAGAGGTCCATGCGCTGCTCGGGGGATTCCACGTAGGAATCCGGGATGCCCGCCTCCACGGAGAGGTCGGCGGAGCATTCCGTCCGCTTCTTTTTCTTCTCCCCCTTCTGCTCCAGCACGGCCTCCTCCAGCAGCTTGAGGTACATGTCGAAGCCCACGCTCATCATGTGGCCGCTCTGCTCGGCCCCCAGCAGGTTCCCCGCGCCCCTTATCTCCAGGTCCCGCATG
>JAFXUU010000025.1 GCA_017524845.1 Oscillospiraceae bacterium | reverse complement strand
GGCGCAGTGAAAACGCCCAGCAGGGCGCCAAGGGCGGCAAGCGCAAATTCCTCGACAACTACTGCATCGATCTGACCCAGCGTGCGCGCGAGGGCAAGCTCGACCGCATGGTCGGCCGGGAGGAGGAACTGGAGCGCGTGATCCAGATCCTCAACCGCCGCCAGAAGAACAACCCCTGCCTCATCGGAGAGCCCGGCGTGGGCAAGACCGCCATCGCCGAGGGTCTGGCCCAAAAGATCGTGGACGGAGCGGTGCCCTATAAGCTGAAGGAAAAGGAGGTCTGGCTCCTGGACCTCACCAGTCTGGTGGCGGGGACCCAGTTCCGCGGCCAGTTCGAAAGCCGCATGAAGGGCCTCATCGACGAGATCCGTAAGCAGGGGAACATCATCCTCTTCATCGACGAGGTGCACAGCATCGTCGGCGCGGGGGACGCGGAGGGCAGCATGAACGCCGCCAACATCCTGAAGCCCGCCCTGTCCCGGGGAGAGATCCAGGTGATCGGCGCCACCACCTTCGCGGAATACCGCAAGCATATCGAGAAGGACAGCGCCCTGGAGCGCCGCTTCCAGCCCGTCACCGTCACGGAGCCCTCCATCTCCGAGAGCGTCGAGATCATGAAGGGCATCGCCCACTATTACGAGGAATACCACTGCGTCCGCATCCCGGAGGAGATGTGCCGTCAGGCCGTCATTCTTTCCGAGCGCTACATCAGCGACCGTTTCCTTCCCGACAAGGCCATCGACCTTTTGGACGAGGCCTGCAGCGACGTAAACCTGAAAAACCGGGATATCGCCCGCAGCGCGGAGATCGAAAAGGAGCTGGCACGGCTTTCCCGGGAGCGGGAGCAGTTGCTGTCCGCTCCCGGCGGGGGAGACAGCCAGGACTATGAGCAGCTGGCCGCCATCCGCACCAGCGAATTCCAGCTGGAGGAGGAGCAGAAGCGCCTTGCCGATAAGGGCTGGCCGGAGCTGACCCTGGAGAACCTGGCAAGGGTCATCGAGCTCTGGACCAAGATCCCCGCCAGCAGCATCAAGGAGGATGAGTTCGAGCGCCTGAGCAGGCTCAACGAGCGGCTGAAGGCCCACCTCATCGGCCAGGACGAGGCCGTGGATGCGGTCTGCGCCGCTATCAAGCGCAACCGTGTGGGCATCTCCGCCAAGCGGAAGCCCGTATCCTTCATTTTCGTCGGCTCCACCGGCGTGGGCAAAACGGAGCTGGTCAAGCGCCTGGCTGCGGACCTTTTCGATTCTCCCGAATCCCTGATCCGCCTGGATATGTCCGAGTTCATGGAGAAGCACGCCGTGAGCCGCATCATCGGGTCGCCTCCGGGCTACGTAGGCTACGACGAGGCCGGTCAGCTCACGGAGAAGGTGCGGCGCAAGCCCTATTCCGTGATCCTTTTCGACGAGATCGAGAAGGCCCATCCGGACGTGATGAACATCCTGCTGCAGATCCTGGACGACGGTCACATCACCGACGCCCACGGCCGGAACGTGAATTTCGAGAACACCGTCATCATCATGACCACCAACGCCGGCAGCGAGCACCGCACCGCCAGCGTCGGCTTCAACCGCAGCCTCACCGAGCAGGGAAAAGAGAAGTCCATGAAGGCCCTCAACGAGTTCCTGCGGCCGGAGTTCATCAACCGCATCGACGAGGTGGTGTCCTTCAACCGCCTCTCGGAGGAGGATTTCACGGAGATCGCCCGGCTGATGATGACCGAGCTGAAGGAGAGCATGGCCGAGAAGGGCTATACCCTGGCCTTCGACGAGCCACTGCTGAAGTACCTGGCCGGGAAGTCCTATTCCGTGGCCTACGGCGCCCGCAACCTCCGCCGCCTCATCCAGAAGGAAGTGGAGGACGCCATCACCGCCATCCTGATCGACGGCTACGACAAGCATTACACCGTCCTTACCGTCACGGCGGAGGAGGAGCAGGTGAAGATCCGGCCCATGTGAAGAAAGCCGGGCCTCGATCCGCAAAACATACGCTGACAACCGGGCTGCGCCTTTCGGTGCGGCCCGGTTTCCTTCAGCGCGGTTCCGTCCCGCTCATCTGCCGGATGCGGGAGCGGAGCGCTTCGGAGAATTCTTCGGCGGCCTCCATGCTGGCCGCCTCTGTCAAAATGCGGAGCTCCCCGGCTCTGAGGCGGCGCACGGTCGCCGTGCGCCCGCTCTCCTTCAGGCGAACGCCGGACACCGTCTCCGCTCCCTCGTCCCGGGCCAGCCGACGGAGGATCGCCGTGTCCGCGTCCCCCACCTGCACCGTGCTCTCTGCCCGGCCGGAGGCGGGCAGACTGTCGATCAGGGCGGCCAGCGTACCGGGCTCCGGCATGGCGTTCAGCAGGGAGAACAGCCGGAGCGCCAGAGTCAGCCCGTCCCGGCAGCGGGGGGCGCGGCGGTAGAGGCGCAGGGCTTCTCCGCCGTCCCGCTCCAGGCGGCAAACGGTCCCGTTTTCCTCCTCCGCGATGCGCTCCGCAAGCATCGGCGCGGCATAGGGGAGGACCACGGCCCCCGCTCCGCTTCGGAGCTCTGCCTTCACCAAAGCGCACAGGAGCTGCGGCCAGGGGATCTCCCGGCCGGTTTCGTCCGCGGCCGACAGGGAAAAGCCGCCGTCCGCCAGCCGGAGCCGGGGGACGCCGCCGCCGGGCCCACAAATGGACGCCCCGCCGCGCCGGAAGGCCCCGGAAAGGATCGGACCGTCGCAGGCGACGCGCAGTCCCTTCAGCTCTCCGCAGCCCCGCAGGGCGTCGGAGATCCACAGCTCGGCGCGGTGCGGTCCCTCGTTGTACGCCGCAAGCGTCACCGCCTCG
>JAFXUU010000024.1 GCA_017524845.1 Oscillospiraceae bacterium | reverse complement strand
GCCATAAAGGAGGCGCCCATGCCGTTCATGACCATGATGTTGCCCAGCTGGGTGGGATCGTTGATGCCCATGGCGTACTTGAGGATGAAGAACCAGATGGTGATGTCCAGCATGCCCAGACCCACCACGGTGAAGCCCATGACGGAGCCGGAGGAGAAGGCCACGTTCAGGCCCTTGTTCAGACTCTCGTGGGCGGCGTTGGCGGTGCGGGCGTTGGAGCTGGTGGCGATCTTCATGCCGATGAAGCCGGCCAGCATGGACCAGATACCGCCGGTCAGGAAGGCGAAGGGCGTGACCCGGGAGAGCATCTGCCCCTTGGAGGCAAACGCGATGATCAGCAGGATCACAAACACGACGGCGAATACTTTTGCTACGGTGGTATACTGATGCTTCAGGTAGGCGTTGGCGCCCTCACGAATGGCAGCGGCGATCTTTTTCATCCTGTCGGTGCCTTCGGAGAACCCCATGACCTTCTTTGCCTGCATCACGGCAAAGATACCGGCAATGGCAGCGCCAATAAAGCCGATCCAGAAAAGGTTTTCCACTGTGCTTCACTCCTCTTGTAAATACTTTCCCTTATCCGGGTTCTTTTATTTTAATCGAAGTTTCCTTTTTTTTCAATCCATATTTCCAGTAAAAATCGCGTTTTGACGATTCTTTTTTTCTTGGCATTCCATAGAATTATCCGATGGATCGGAGCCTCGGCGGGCATGGGGCGTCAGAGCCGTTCCAGCTGTTCCCGGATCAGAGCGTCCACGGCGGAAAAATCCACATAGGGACGGTACAGCGCCTACAGCCGGTCGTGGAGATCCTTTGCCTTCCGGAGAGCCCCCACCGCCTGCTGCAGCAGCCGGTCGCGGGTTTCCCGGCAGCCGAGGAATTCCCTGCTTCGGAGCGCGTCTTCTCCCGCCGCAGCCGCCAGAGGGACATGCTCCCCGCCGGGACGCGGGGACCGGCCCGGGTCCTTCACGGCGGCAAAGGCGATCGACTGCTCCGGCAGGATCAGCCCCTCCAGCCGGGAGGGGCGCAGGGGGTCGGGGCAGAGGATCACGCGGCAGCCCGATTCCCTGCAGCGGGCGCGGAGCGCCTGCAGAAAAGCATCCGCCAGCCCAAAACGGTCGTCCAGCGTGAAAAACCGCTCCGCCTCCACCTCGTCCCAGAGGGAGAGACAGCCCTGGCAGCTGTAGACCGAGAGGAAACGGCGCTGTGCCCGGTACCCGCCCTCCGGCCTCACCAGCCCGGAGATCATGGCATCGGCCCGCTCCGCCGCCCCGGCCCGGTCCGCCGCGCCCACAAGCCCCGGGATAAGCTCCGGGGCGGCCAGCGCCGCTGCGTCCAGCAGCGCATAGCTCCGGGCGTACTGCTCCCGATAGAGCCGGAAGAGCTCCCGGATCTGCTCCCGGTGGGCCGCCAGACCCGGACGGTAGCAGCCGCTCATGTCCAGATACTGCCCGCCGGCCCCCGGCTCCCCCGGCTCCTGGACATGGGGGGACGTGGCGTCCACATAGCCCAGACGGGCCTCCCGGAGGTAGACCCCGTCCAGGGAATCCGGGTCCCCGGAACAGAGGGCACACTCCGCCTGCATGCCGAGATTGCCGGCCGCCCGGGCCACGGAGCGCATCAGCGTGGACTTTCCGTTGCCGGGCCCGCCCTTGATGTACCAGAGACAGGCGTCTTCCCGGGGCGGGAAGTCCTCGTAGCAGGAATAAAAGCCGTCCGCGGTGTTGGCGCCCAGGAAATACCGCAGCGGCGCGCCGTTTTTGCCCATGATCTTCATCCCTTCCTTGCTTTACCTCTACCAGCATATGCTGCCGGAGGGCAAAATGATCCTGCCGCCGGAAGAAATTCCTTCCGCTTTCCGAAAATACGCTCTTTAAGTCTCGGAAAGCTTGTGCTATAATCATACTAACTATGGTTTTAAGGAACATCAGACCTATGAACGATATGACGCAGGAAAACAGCCTCTCCCGGGATCGGGAGGATCTGATCGAAGGACGCAACGCCGTACAGGAGGCCCTCAAAGCCGGCCGTACCATCGACAAGCTCTATGTAGCCCGGGGGGACACGGACCGGACGCTGGCTCGCATTCTCCAGAAAGCCAGGGACCGGGGGATCGTGATCACCGAGTGCGACCGCCGCAAGCTGGACGCCATGAGTGCCACGGGGGCCCACCAGGGCATCATCGCCCAGGCCGCCATGCGGGAGTACAGCAATGTGGAGGACATGCTTGCCCTGGCCGAGAGCCGGGGGGAGCCGCCCTTCCTTATCGTATGCGACGAGATCGCCGACCCCCACAATCTGGGCGCCATCCTCCGCACGGCAGAGTGCGTGGGTGCCCATGGGGTGCTGATCCCCAAGCGCCGCAGCGCCGGACTTACGGCCATCGTGGACAAAGCCAGCGCCGGGGCGGCGGAGCATATGCTGGTCGCCCGTGTGACGAATCTGCCCGAGACGCTCAAGGAACTGAAAAAGAAGGGCCTGTGGGTTTACGGCACGGCGGCGGACGGCACCGGCGCTCTGTGGAAGACCGACATGCGGGGCCCTGTCTGCCTGGTGATCGGTTCCGAGGGCTTCGGCATGGGCCGCCTGGTGGCGGAGCAGTGCGACGTTACGGTCAGCATCCCCCTGCGGGGCAAGGTGACCTCTCTGAATGCCAGCACCGCGGCGGCGGTGATGATGTATGAGATCCTCCGTCAGCGCAGCACCGGGAATGAGGGATAGTATGGCAAGACGTAAGGATAGTAAACCCCGCCGGCGGCATGAGATCGCCCCGGCGGAGATCAGCCCTGCGGAGTTCTCCCTGGAGGACATCCTCTCGGAATACCGCCAGTTCTCCATGGAACCGGAGACCGCAGCGCCGGAAGCGCCCCCCTCGGAGCCCATCGCTCTGGAACCGGAGGAGGACGGCGTCCTCACGGCCCGGGTCCCGGAGAGTACGGAGCAGCCCCGGCAGGAAATGCCGGACCCAGCTCCGGAGGAGAGCCCGGAGGAGGCCGCCGAGCCGGACGTTCCGGCGCCGGACATGCCCCCGGAGGACGTGCTGGACGAGCTGTACGCCCCGGAGGAGCTGAAGCCCTGGCGGGAGCCGGAGGAGAACACGCGGCCCGCCCGCGCTGGCAGAACGGCCCCGGAGCCGCCGGAAAACCCGGAGCTGCCGGAATTCCCGGAGCCGTCTGAGCTGTCGGATATTCCGGAACCGTCAGAAACGACGGCCGCGCCGGAAGCGCCCGAGACGGCGGAGACTCCGCTGACGGACGAGGGCTACGGGGACGACACGGACTTTTACGCCGGACCCGTGGAGGCAAAAGGGGAGGAGAGCGACGCTTTTGCCGACGCTCCCGGGGGACCGGAAAGCCCTGCCCGCCCCGGCCGCGCCCCCACCGGCGGCACGCTGGAGCGGATCTGGAAAAAGATTTCCGGCCTGCTGGCCATGGAATCCTTCAAACGGGAGCAGCGACGCCGCCAGGCGCCTCCCGAGCCGGAAAACGCGGACAAGGAGATGGCCCCGGACAAGGCGGCCCGCTACTACGCCGCCCAGATGCCCGCCCTGCGGCTGCGTTCCTTCGGCGCGCTGGGGGTATGTGTGCTGCTGAGCTGGCTCAGCGTGGGCAGCGGTCTCGGTCTCGGTATTCCGGGGAGCCTTGCCACCGATGTCCGGCTGGCGGCCATGGTGCTGCTGGTGGGCCAGATCACCGTGATGCTGCTGGCCCTGGACGTGGTCACGGCGGGGATCATGTCCCTCTTCCGGGGACGGCCCGGCGCGGAGAGTCTGCTGGCGGTGGCATCCCTGGCCTCTGTGGCAGACACTGTGGCCATCATCCTCAGCCGGAACGGCGGGCGCGGCATCCCCTACGGTGCGGTCACGTCTCTGGGACTTTTCTTTGCCCTGCGGGGCGCCTGGCACAACGCCGGGGGATATCACGATTCCTTCCTCGCCCTCTTCCAGAGCGCCGAGCCCGTCACCCTCAGTCAGGAGGAGCTGCCCGAGCGCAGGGGAAAGGTGCTGGTGACCGCCCGGCGGGAGACGAAGGGCTTCATCCGGCGCAGCGAGGAGCCGGGGGAGGCCGAGCTGCTGGCCACGGCGGGCTTTTTCCCCATGCTGCTCTCCGCGGCGACGCTCTCCCTGGCAGCGGCGGTGGGCAGCGGCGATATAGGCGCGTTTTTCCACGTCTTTGCCCTGATGACGGCCGTGTGCGCCGGTTTCGGCTGGCTCTTTTCCTACCCCTTCCTCTTCTCCAAAGCCGCCCACAGTCTGATGGTCCGGGGCTCCGCCCTGGCCGGGTGGACCGGGGCCCGGGAGATGGGAACGGGACGCCGTCTGGTGATCCGGGATACGGACATCTTTCCGGAGGACACCGTGGAGATCACGGGCATCCGGCTGCTGGATAAATCCCGCGCCCAGCATATCATCGCCTGCGCGGGCACCATGCTCTCCACCGCGGGTACCGGGACGGCTGTGGTCTTTACCGAACTCATGCGCCGACACAAGGCGGCCATGCAGACGGTGGAGGACTTCTCCGTGGGAGAGGGCGGCTGCAAGGGCGTCATCCAGTACCAGGAGGTCCGGGTGGGCTCTGTGGGCTACATGTACCTGAGCGGCGTCAAGGTGCCGGATAAGCTGAAGGCGAACAACGCGGTGTACATCGCCATCGACGGGGAGCTGAGCGGCGTTTTCCACTACCGCTACCGGCCCATGGGCAGCGTGCAGCGGGCCCTGTATACCATGCGGCGGAAGCGGCGCAAGCCTCTGGTACTGGCCCGGGATTTCAATATTGACCCCCTGCTGGTGCGGCAGGCCTTCGGCGTGTCCACCGAGGGCTTTGAGTTCCCGCCCTTCCCGGAGCGTTACAAGCTGGCTGCGGCGCTCACCGACGGCAAGCGTCCCGTGGCGGGCGTCATGGCACGGGAGGGTCTGGATCTGGTGGTGGATCTGGCCGAGAGCGGCAGCCAGCTCTACCAGTTGGGCAGGATCTGCGCCTGGGCAGCTATGGCCTCCGCGGTGCTGGGCATGGTGCTGATGCTCATTCCCTGCTGGCTGGGGAACTGGGCGGCGGCCTCCGCCTGGCGGGTGCTGGCCTATGGGCTGCTCTGGCTGCTGCCGGCGCTGATCTCCCGACTGCTGCTGCAAAAATAAAAACTTGCCAAACTATGGCGGACCGTGTATAATGTATATTTGCTGAGCCTTTTGTTTTCGTGATTTAGTAAAACTGATATAAGGAGAGGAAACCCACATGAGCTATACCACAAAAAATCTCCGCAATGTCGCCCTGCTGGGCCATGGCAACAACGGAAAGACCAGCCTGGCGGAAAGCATGCTGTATGTCACCGGCGCCATTGACCGCCTCGGCAAGGTCAGCGACGGCAACACCGTCTGCGATTACGACGCCGAAGAAACCGCCCGCCAGATCACCATTTCCACCGCGGTGGCCCCTGTTGAGTTCGGCGGCTGCAAGATCAACGTGCTGGACTGCCCCGGCTACTTTGACTTTGCCGGAGATGTGCTCTGCGCCCTGCGGGCTGTGGAGGCCGGCATCATCGTTGCCGCGGCCAAGGACACCGGCGAGAGCGTTTCCGTCGGCGCCCAGCGCAGCTGGAAATACCTGAAGAAGGCTGAGCTGCCTGTGATGTTCGTCATTTCCAAGTGCCTGGAGGAGCACGGCGACTACGAGAAGGCTCTCCATGTGCTGCAGGATAAATTCGGCAAGACCCTCTGCCCCGTGACCATCCCCATGAGCGACGGCAGCGGCGTGGTGGACTTGGTCCACAACATCGCCTACCGCACCAAGGGCAACAAGGTGGAGAAGCTCCCCATCCCCGCCGCCGACGCCGAAGAGGCCGAGTCCCTCCGGGCCGAGCTGATGGAGGCCGCCGCCGGCGCCACCGAAGAGCTGATGGAGAAGTTCTTCGAGACCATGGAGCTCAGCGAGGATGAGATCGTCACCGGTCTGAAGCAGGGTGTGAAGACCCGCGAGGTCATCCCCGTCTTTGCCAGCGACGCCATGACCAACCTGGGCACCGCCGCTCTGCTCCAGGGCATTCTGGACTATGTCCCCGCCCCCGAGGAGAAGGCCGCCCCCACCACCGGCTTCGTGTTCAAGACCGTGTCCGACAAGTTCGGCAAGTTCAGCTTTGTGAAGGTCGTCTCCGGCAAGATCACCGCGGCCATGACCCTGCGGAATCTCCGTTCCTCCTCCAACGACAAGCTGGGCCGTCTGTACACCATGTGCGGCAAGAAGTCCACCGAGATCCAGGAAGCCGTCTGCGGCGATATCCTGGCCGTGGGCAAGATGGACTGGAAGACCAACGACACCGTCACCGACGACAAGGACGGCGAGCCTCTGCCCGCCGTGGAGATCCCCGCCCCCTTCTACTCCATGGCCATCCGTCCCAAGACCAAGGGCCAGGACGACAAGGTCAGCGGCGGTCTCGCCAAGCTCAATGAGGAAGACATCTCCTTCAACCTGTACAACAACCCCGAGACCCATCAGATGGTCCTCTCCGGCGCCGGCGACATCCAGATGAGCGTTCTGACCTCCAAGCTGAAGAACCTCTACAACGTGGATACCGAGCTGTTCCCCGCCCGTGTGGCCTACCGGGAGAAGATCAAGGGCAAGGTGGAGGCCCACGGCCGCCACAAGAAGCAGACCGGCGGCAGCGGCCAGTTCGGCGATGTGTGGATCCGCTTCGAGCCCCAGGAGGAAAGCGACGACATGGTCTTCGCCGAGGAAGTCTTCGGCGGCAGCGTGCCCAAGAACTTCTTCCCCTCCGTGGAAAAGGGCCTGCGCAATGCGGTGCAGAAGGGCGTTCTGGCCGGCTATCCCCTGGTGGGCCTGAAGGCCACCCTGTACGACGGCTCCTATCACCCCGTGGACTCCAGCGAGATCGCCTTCAAGACCGCCGCGCAGCTGGCTTATAAGGAGGGCATCGCCAACGCCAATCCCACCATTCTGGAGCCCATCGGCGAG
>JAFXUU010000023.1 GCA_017524845.1 Oscillospiraceae bacterium | reverse complement strand
TCAGCTTGCTGGAAATGGCATAAAGCCCGTCTCCCGTTTTCCGGAACAGCTGCGGCAGACGCTTGTACAGGACCTTCCGCAGCTCGATCGCCCCCCAGACGCAGCCGGCCAGGGCGCAGAGGCCGGGGACGATCAGCAGCAGGAAGGCAAAGAATGCCAGGAGCGTGCACCAGTCCTCCACCCAGCGGGCCGCATTTTCCCAATAGGGCAGCACGGCGGGGCTGGTGCGGGCGCCCCGGGTGCCGAACTGCTTCATCTGCCGTATGGAGGCGCCGAGGGTGAAGCGCTTCGTATTCTGCTGCAGCACCCCGTCCCCCACCGGGTAATTCTCCTCCAGCACGGTCTGGGTGAAGCCGTCCACCGGCTCCGGGAGCACGACCTCGTAGCAGTCGATGCCGCCGCCGCCCAGGGCCTGCCAGCCCTCCATGGAGATATAGAGCATGGGGCCGTCCTCGGCGAACTTTTTTGTGGCCCGGTCGGATTCCCGGGTCACCACCCCGGCGACCTGGTAGGGCTTCCCGCCGATTTCCACCTCCATACCCGCCACGTCCGGGCTGCCGAAGAGCATCCAGGCCAGCACCTCGTCCAGCAGCACCCGGTCCTTCATCAGGTCCGTCTGCCGGAGGTAGCTCCCGCTGCGCAGGGGCAGGGGATGGAAATCGAAGAAGCTGCCGCCGACGGCCACCACGACCGTGGTGGCGCTGCCGTGGACGGAGCTCACCTTCAGGGAGCCGGTGGCGCTCCAGGCGTCGCAGTAGAGGCTGCCCCCCTCGGGGGTCTCCAGATCGGCCTCGGCGAACTTATCTTGGAACTTCTGCCGGAGGGCGAAGACGCTCTCCAGGTCCTTCAGCCCGTCTCTGGTGAAGAGACAGGTGAACTGCATGAAGTCCAGCTCGCTGTCCCCTTTCCAGCGCTCCGCCTGGAGCTGGCTCTGCTGGGTGGCCGCCAGGCCGCTCCGCACGATGAGGCAGACGACGGCGAGCGCCAGCAGCACGGCGCAGTGGATCAGCAGGACTAGAATGATCCGTTTCTTTTTCATCCCGCTCAGTTGCTGTCGGCCAGGCGCACCTGATCCCCGCTGGAAATGGGCGCGTTGCGGCTGGCGGTGGTGATCACGCTGTCATAGGGCTCGATGGCGCCGGAGATGGCGGAATACTGCTCGTCGGAGGCGACGACCTCCACGTTCACGCGGGTGGCGAAATAACGGTTGCCCAGGGGGCTGTTCTTGGCGGTGATCATCAGCACGAAGCTGCCGTTCGTATCGCTGCGGATGGCGCTGTTGGGCACCACCATGTCATAGTTTGCGTTGCGCTCGCCCACGGAGATCGTGAGGCTGTTGCCCGCCGCCACGTCGCCGGTGACGTCGAAGTTGCAGATGCGGCTGCCCTGGGGATTCTGGGGGTCGGTCTGCATGGAGACCAGGGTGGCCGTGATCTGGCTGCCCCAGTAGTAGTTGGAAACGGTGGCCGTGTCCCCCACCCGCAGCCGCCGGGCCTGCTCGGTGGTGACGGAGAAGCTCATGCTGTAGCCCAGATCGGGGACCTCGATGACGGCCAGGACGTTGCCGGCCTCGGCCTTGTGTCCGGCGCTGACGGTGAGGGTCTGGATCTTGCCGGCCACGTTGGCCTTCACCTCCGTGCCGCTGTCCTCGCCGCTCAGCTCCGCCACCCGGGCCCGCTGGGCTTCGATCTCCTCCAGCTGATCCTGCCGGTCCATGGCGTCCAGCTTCTCGTTGCGCTTCTTCTGCTCCAGGGCGCTGAGCTGGCTCTCCAGGGAATCCTGCAGATTGCGCACGGCCTGCGCCTTGTCCTTGTATTCCTGCTCCCGGGTCTTCATGTCGTTCTTGTGGGTCGTCACCTTGCCCTCGGCCTCGGTCTGCAGGTTCTGCAGCTTGCTCAGGGCCTCCCTGGCGTCGGTCAGGGCTTTCTGCCGGTCGCCCAGTTCTTCGCTGTTGACCCGGTTGACGGTGTTCTGCAGATCGTCGATGCTCTGCTGCACCTTGCTCATGGCGGCGCTGGCCTTTTCCAGCTCCTTTTTGGCCTCGTTCAGGGGGCCCTTTACCTCGTCCAGCTCCTTCTCGGCCTTCAGCACCTCCCGGTGGTAGCTCTGATAGAGGCTGTCCTCGTCCACCTGGTCGTTGTAGGTCTCCAGGGCTTTGCCGTAGGCTTCCTCCATTGCCTCCACCTGCTTGGAGCAGTTGCTGGTCTCCTTTTCCGCAGCCTTGATCATATCGTAGGCGGCGACCATTTCCGAGCCCCTGTATTTCTCCGCGGCGACCTCCAGGTAGATGTCCAGATCGGGGGAGAGATACTCGTTCCGGGGCCCCATGGTCTCCAGGGCCTCCTGCTGGACCATCTCCTCGATCTCGGCCTTCTGCTCCTCGGTCAGCTCTTCGTCGTCCGGGATGCCGTGGCGGTGCCGGTAGGTGACCTCCGTGTCCTCGCGGATGCCGTAGACCTTCCCGTCGTAATCCAGGTAGTTGGCCGCCTGGATCATATCGTTGTAGCCGTCGCCGTACAGGGTCCAGGCGACGGATTCCTTGTTTTCCGCGTCCTGCAGGGCCTTTTCCGCGTCCCGCAGGGCCTCCTTGGCGTTGAGGACGGGCTCATAGTTGGGATCCTGCTTGCTGTATTCGTCCCGCTTCTCCTCGGCCTCCTTCACCTTCGCCTGCGCCTCGTCCACGGCGGCCTGCTTTTCATCCACCGCGGACTGCTTTCCCCGCACGGCCAGCTGCTTTTCCTCCAGCTCGTCCCGCAGGGAGCGCATCTGCAGCTCCAGGTCCCGGAGGGTGCCATTCTCGGTCTCCTCCACGCCGGCCTGGCAGGCGTCCACCACGGACTGCTGCCGCTCCACTTCCTTCTCCAGCTCGGCGACCTCGGCCTCCAGCTCGGCGAGCTTCGTTTCGTATTCCGCCCTGTCCTCCGCCGTGATCACGGCCTCGTCCCGGGCTGTCTCGGCCTCCTTCAGCTCCTCCCGGACGTAGGCGATGTCCCGGCTGTCCTTGGCGTAATCGGCGTCCGCCGCGCTCAGGAGAGAGCGCTGATAGGCCTTTTCCAGATTCTTCAGGGTCTTCTGCGCCGCTTCCAGCTCGTCGCTGTCCCCCGGCTGGAGGATAAACAGCACGTCGCCCACGCTGACCTCGTCGCCCACCCGTACCAGCACGCTCTGCACCTTGCGGGTCTGCTCGATGGTGACCTCATAGTTCTCCCGGGCGGTGACCGTCCCGGTGCCCCGCACCTTGGAGGTGATGGTCCCGTCCTGTACGTAGACGGTGGCCACCTCCGGCAGGGAGCGGTTCAGGATGGTATTGGAGAAAAACGTCAGCACCAGCAGGACCGCCAGAAAGATGATGGCGGCGTCCTTGACCCAGCCTCTTTTTTTCTTGTTTTCTTCCATGATTCGTTACCCCTTTATGCTGCCAGAATGGGTGATGCCCTCCATGAGGTAGGCCTCGCCGGCCAGGAAGATCAGGAGGGACGGGAACATATAGACCGTGGCCATGGCGAAGGCCAGGCCGATCTCGCCGGAGTTGATGGTGGACAGGTAGACGCTCAGGGGCTGCATTTCCGCGTCGTTCAGCAGCACCAGGGGCTGTTCCACCATGTTCCAGTAGTCGATGAACACCAGGATGGCGATGCTGCACAGCGCCGCCCGGCACTGGGGCAGGCAGACCTTCGTGAAGATCTGCCACTCCCCCGCCCCGTCGATCTTCGCGGCCTCGATCAGAGCGTAGGGGATGCGCCGCATATACTTGGTCAGCAGGAACACGCTGAAGGGGGCGAACATGCCCGGCAGGATGATGGACCAGCGGGTGTTCAGGATGCCCAGCTTTTCGCTGACCAGATAGTTGGGGACCAGCGTGACCTGATAGGGCATCAGCATCAGGATGACATAAAAGAAGAAGATGCCGCTGCGGATCTTCCCCCGCCAGCGGGTGAAGCTGTAGGCCGCCACGGAGGCCACCGCCACCTGCAGGAAGACGATGGGCACCGTGAGGATCACGCTGTTCCAGAATTTCATCAGGTATTCCGGGGAGCGCACCAGGCCGGTGACGTACTGGCTCAGGGTCACCTTGTCCGGAATGAACTTCAGGTTCACATGCTCGGAAACGTAGCCCCCCGTGGTGGTGGAGAAGACCATGCCGTAGTTGGAATTGATCTCCGACTCCGTCATGAAGGAATTGGTGATGGTGAGCACCGTGGGGGCCAGGAAGAGGACGGCGAAGACCGCGCAGAGCAGGAACATGACCCCGCGGCCGAAATAGCGCTTTTTCTTCATCCCTCCACGTCCTTTCCGAACCAGCCCTCGATCACGAAGAGGAGCGCGATGAGCACGATCATCACGATGGCCATGATGATGGCTGCGGCGGAAAGCTTCTGATAATCCAGGGAGTTGAACATGTTGTTCATGAAGTGCTGCAGGGTGTAGAGCCCCTGGTAGGGGTAGTTGCCCGCCAGCAGGTAGACCTCCCGGAAGATCTTGAAGGAATTGATGAGGCTGAGGATGGTGACGAAGAGCACCGTGGGGCTGAGGTACCGCAGCTTGATGGCCCAGAACTTATACCACTCGGAGGCCCCCTCCACGTCCGCGTACTCCAGCAGCTGCTTGGGGATGTTGTGGAGGCCGGACATGAAGAGGATCATATTGTAGCCCAGGTTCTTCCACAGGAAGAGGAGGATGACCACGATCTGGGCGTAGTCGGAGTTGAGCCAGTCGATGGCCTTGCCCCCGGTGGCGGCGATCAGCACGTTGACGGTGCCGTTGTAGTTGAACAGCACCTGCCAGATCAGCACGATGGAGGCCACGGGCACCATCATGGGGCTGAGGAAGAAGGAGCGGAAGGCGCTCTTCATGGGGATGCGGCTCTCCAGCATCAGGGCCAGAACGATGGCCAGGATGACGGAGAGGGGCACGGCGGCGGCGGAAAAGGTGAGGGTGTTCTTCGCCGCCAGCTTGAAGGCCGCGTTGGTCATCAGCTTTTTGAAATTATCGATGCCAACGAAGACCGCGTCGGCGGCCGAAGAGTCCGTGACCGCGTATTTCACCATCACGCCGAAGGGGACGATGAAAAAGAGGCAGACGCCCAGAAAGCTGGGGCAGAGATAGCACAGGCTCCGCAGGAAGTCTTTTCCTTTTTCGATTCTTTTTCTCGCGCGCATTTCCTTATCTCTGTTCGTTTACGTAAATGGTCAGCTTACTCTGAATGAGCTTGGCGACCTCGCTGGCGGTCTTCTGTCCGGCGAAGAAGGCCTCGCTTTCGGAGGTGATGACGTCCATGATCTCGGAATCGGAATTCCAGACCCGGTCCGTCGATTCGATCAGGGCCACGACCTCGTCCCCCTGCTCCTGGGTCATGGCGTAGATCTCCGCGCCGCCGCCGAAGCCGAGGCCGAAGCCGAAGCCGCTGCTGCGGGGCTGCTCGATGCGCTCGCCGTTCTCATCCAGCAGGTAGTTGCCGTTCTCATCCTTCATGTACTCCGGCGTCATTGCGTCGGTGAGCTTCTCCAGGAAGAGGTCCCGGTTGGTGGGGAAGCTGCTGAAGGCGGTGACGGTGCTCTGGTAGTCCTTGGAGAAGAGGAGGCGCAGGAACTGCCAGGCCGCATCCTTATAGGTGCACTTGGCGCTGATGGCATAGCCGCTGTCCTGGAACCAGAGGGCGTTGCCCACGCCTTCGCTGGTGGGGAAGCCGATATAGGTGGCGTCGCCGCCGAACATGTTGTTGTAGGTCTGGAAGCTGTCGAAGCTGGTGAGCCAGCTCAGGGCCAGCATCTGCTGGCCGGAGGCGATCCGCTCCTCCTCGGTGGGGCCGTTGCCGCCGCCGAAGCCGCCGAAGCCGAAGCCGAAGCCGCCCTCGCTCTCATAGGTGGCGGGGAAGATGGCCGCAAACTCCAGGATATCGGTGAAGACGCTGGAATCGAAGTGGCATTCGCCGGTGTTCCAGTCGATCAGGTTCGCCATTTCCATGTTGAGGCAGGCGTTGAGGATGGTGCTGCGGGTGATGCTCTCGGCAAAGGGCTTGCAGCCCTCGGGCATGCTCTGCAGGGCGGCGTTGAACTCCTTGAGGGTCCAGCCCGGGGTGTCGCCCACCACGCTGGCGGCGCCGGTAACGGCATAGAGGTTGAAGCTGGCGGCGGTGCGGTAGAGCTTCCCGTCGCTCTCCAGGGCCTTCAGCACGCTGTCGAACACATGGCCGCTGAGCTCGCTGTCGCCGTTCAGCAGGGGGTAGAGATCGGCCAGGAGGCCCCTGGCGCCCAGCTGATCGGCATTGAGGCCCGCCAGGTCGAGGATATCCGGCACGTTGCCCGCCAGGATCTCCGTGTTCAGCTTGGTGACGCCGGCGGTGGAATCCGCCTCCGTGTTGTATTCCGAGTAGTCGAGCACTTCGATGCGGTAATCGGGGCTGGTGCGGTTGAACTTCACGATCTGGCTGCGGATGTTGTAGTCCAGGCTCTGGGTAGCCAGGGTCAGCACCGTCTTCTGCGCCAGGCTGGAGGCGGGCACCTTGCTCAGGAGGATCAGCTCGCAGGTGGAGGAGCTGAAGTCGCTGGCCCAGGTCGTCTCGATGGTGGCGACGCGTCCGTCGGGCAGGAGCACCGCCGTGCCGATGGTGCTGGGATCCACGTCGGCGTTGATCCAGTTGAGCACCTTTTCGCTGCTGCCGGCATCCAGGGAGTAGCCCATGAAGTTGGAGCCGTTGGTATAATAGAAATCGAAGTCGCTGGCCGCGCTGCCCACGGTCATGTTCATGGCGTTGACCACGGGGTAGCTCTCAGTCTTGCTGAATTCCATGGTCGCCAGGTCGATGAAGGTGAGCCGGTCGCTCCCGCCGGAGTTATACGTGGCGGCCACGCGCCCGTCGCCCATGCGGATGAGGCTGTAGATCCAGGCCCAGCCTCCGCCGCCGCCGAGGCTCACCTCGCCCAGCTTCTTGCCCTCGGGATCCAGCACGACGACGGTGGAGCCCATGTTCACATAGATGTTTCCCGCCGCGTCGGCGGTGAAGCCGGAGGGGCCGCCGAAGCCGCCGAAGCCGCCGAAGCCGCCGCCGGAATCATCCCCGCTCAGCTCGCTGAGGTCGATGCGGCTCAGCTCCGCCCCGTCCTTGTCCAGGGTGCGGAGGAAATAGTGCTCCTCGCTGTGCTGGTAGGCGTAGTAGCCCTTGGAGTACCACTCCTCGGAGTACATCTCCACGTCCTCGTCCTCGGGCCCGTCGTACCAGCTGACGTAGACCGAATCCAGGTTCCGGAGGGTCCCGTCCGGCGAGAGGTCGAAGCCCATGGAATAGCTGGTGACGTTCCGGCTCTCGTCCGTCTCGCCGATGTCGATGGGCTCGAACTTCTCCAGCTTCTCCACGGTGCCGTCCATGTTGATCCAGTAGAAAATGGAGCCGTAAACGCTGTACTGCCCCTCGTATTCCGGGGTCACGCCCTCGGGGGTGTTGTCCCCGACGACGCCGTAGGTGCTGGTGAGGAAGCGCCCGTCGGCGTAGCTCAGGGAGCTGACGAAGCCGAGATCGCCCTTCAGGGGCACGTATTCCGCGGTATACACGTATGTATCCGGAGCGGGGGTCCCGCTGCCGGAGGAGCCGCTGCCGCCGCCGGAGCTTGCGGTGCTGCCGGAATTGCCGGACGTGCCGGGATTGCCGGACGTCTTTTCGCCGCCGTCGCTCTTGCCGCCGCAGCCGGCCAGCAGGGCCAGACAGAGGACCGCGCAGAGGAGCAGGGCCAGGAGCTTTCTCAGTTTTTTCATGGTTTCCTCCAATACCTGTAATTTATTATTCTTCTTATTTTTCCTTCTCTGATTATATGACGCGGAAACGCCCGTTTGGTTCCCGGCCGGGAGAGGCAGTCTTCCCCTCCCCTTCCGACGGATACAGAACGGCACCTTAAAATATGTCTTGTATAGTACCACACTTTCCCTCCGCATTCTACACTTTTCTTTCATTCTGTGACTATTTTCACCGAACATATGACTATTTTCACCTTGTCCCTGTTTCCGGTCCGCGCCCGGCCCTTGCGCTTTTTCCCCGGGGGCGGTAGAATGGACGGGAAGATCATACTCGGGAGGGATCGGCATGAAGCCCATCTACTGCAACACCGCGTCCATCACCAACAATAACAAGACCGGGGAGGTCTGCATCTCCTTCACCCACATCTACAACGAGCACAAAATGAGCGTCTCCGGCGGCTCCATGACAGACGTCTCCATGCCGGTGGTCAGCGAGGAGGCCTGCGTGGTGATGAGCCGGGGCAGCTTCCTCGCCCTGAAAAAGCTGGTGGACGAGATCGCCGGGCAGATCACCCGGCAGCAGAACGGCTGATACCGGGGAACCTTTTGCTTCCTTCTGCGTCTGATACAGGCGGATAGGGCGATACGCCCGGGAGGAACGCCATGAAAAACCGAGTTTTGTCCCTGCTTCTCTGCTTTGCTCTGCTTCTGCCGACGCTGCTGTCCCTGGGCGGCTGCGGGAGCGCCGCGCCGGAAGCGCCAGCCTCAGCCCCGCCGGAAGCCGCGGAAGCGCCGAAGGCCGGGTCTGATGCCCCCGACCTGCCGCCGGCGGCCATGCTGGCCGTCTCCGCCGCCCCGGACCCGGCCTATGCCGGGGAGGTCTCCGCCGCCGCCCTCGGCTTCGCCGCCGGGCTCCTGCGCCGGGCGGATGGGGAAAACCGCCTGCTCTCCCCCGTCTCCGTCCTCTGCGCCCTGGGCATGACCCTGGCCGGGGCCGCGGGGGAGACCCGCAGCCAGATGGAGGCCGCCCTGGGCGTTTCCTCCGAGGCGCTGAACGCCTTTCTGGGGCCCTGGCTGGCGGCGCTGGCCGGGGAGGAGAACGCCGCCTTCCACGCGGCCGACGGCATCTGGCTCACCGACGACGGGGACGTGCATATTTCCGATGATTTCCTGCGCCTGAACCGGGAGGCCTACGGAGCGGCGGTGGAGCGGTGCGCCTTCGACGGGGAGACGCTGAAGCGGATCAACGCCTTCGTGCGGGAGAACACCGGGGGCATGATCGAAAAGATCCTGGACCGCATCCCCGACGACGCGGTGATGTACCTCGTGAACGCCCTCTCCTTCGACGCGGACTGGGAGACCGTGTACCGGGAAAACCAGGTGCGGCCCGGCCTCTTCACCGCCGGGGACGGGACGGAGCAGGACGGGGAATTTCTCGCCTCCACGGAGCGCGTCTGGCTCAGCGACGGAGAGACCGCCGGCTTTATGAAATACTACGAGGGGCGGCGCTTCGCCTTTGCCGCCCTGCTTCCGCCGGAGGGCGTCTCCATGGACGATTACCTGGCCTCCCTCACCGGCGAAAAGCTGACGGCCCTGCTGGCAGGCGCCGCGAAGGCCGAGGTGGTCACGCTGACGCCCAAATTCGAGGTGAGCTTCGACGCCCAGCTGGGCGGCATCCTGGGGGATATGGGCATGACCGACGCCTTCGATCCCGACCGGGCGGACTTTTCCTCCCTGGGCTACTGCAGCAACGGCGAGAACCTCTATATCAGCCGGGTGATCCACAAGACCTTCCTGAAGCTGGACGAGAAGGGCACGAAGGCCGGGGCCGCCACGGCCGTGGAGATGTTCACGACCTCGGCTGCCGTCGGGCCCCGGGAGGAGCCTCACCGGGTGATCCTGGACCGGCCCTTCGTCTATCTGCTGATCGACTGCGAGACCCTGCTCCCCCTCTTCATCGGCACGCTGAACAGCCTGGGGTGAACCGGCGCCGATGCTTCGGCCCGATAAAGCGGCTCGGCCGTGTCCGGAAAATCCGGACACGGCCGAGCGTTCGTTTGCGCTTGCCGTTTGTTATGCCGTGGCGGTGACGCCGATCTCGTCGAAGCCGCTCCATTCGGCGCCGTTAGATGCCTTCACCGTGTAGGTGTAGGTCGTGCCGGAGAGCACGGCGGCGTCCGTGTAGCTGAGGCCCGTCAGGTCGCCCAGGCTGATCCAGTTTCCGGAGCCCGTCTTCCGGTACACCCGGTACGTCGTCGCCCCGTCCACGGTGTTCCAGGTCACGGTGATCCCGTTCGTCCCCGCCGTCGCCCCCGTCAGCTCCGGAACGGCCAGCGCTTCTTCCTCGATCGTCATGGTCACCGTGTCTGTCTGCACAGTGTTCCCGTATGCGTCCGTCACCACGCAGTAGAGTCGGTTTCCATTCCGCGCTGCCGTCAGCTCCACGCTGTAGGTCGCCGTGGTGATGCTGGATTTGGAGAACTTCGACGCACTGGGCTTCTTCACGTACCACTGATAGCTCAGCTCTTCCCCGTCGGCGACCACGGAGAACGTGGCCGTGCTGCCCGCCGGGCCCGTGTAGTCCGAAGGCTGGCGCAGAATGGCCAGCGCCGGGGCCGCGATACTCATGCTCACCGTGTCCGTCTGCTCCGTATTGCCGTATGCGTCCGTCACCACGCAGTAGAGCTGCCGTCCCTCGTTCGTTTCCGTCAGCGTCACCGAATAGGTCGCCGCGGTGATGCTGGACTTGGAGAACCTCGTGGCCGTCCGATTCTTCACGTACCACTGATAGCTGAGCCCGTCGCCCGCCGCCTCCACGGTGAAGGTCGCCGTGCTGCCCGCCGGGCCGTAATAGTCCACGGGCTGGGTGACGATGTTCAGCGGCTGTGCCACGGTCATGGTCACGGTGTCCGTCTGCACGGTGTTGCCGTATGCATCCGTCACCATGCAGTAGAGCTGCCGCCCGGCGTTCGTTTCCGTCAGCGTCACGCTATAGGTGGCTGCGGTGATGCTGGATTTCGAGAACTTCCTGGCCGTGCGGTTCTTCACGTACCACTGATAGCTGAGCCCGTCGCCCGCCGCCTCCACGGTGAAG
>JAFXUU010000022.1 GCA_017524845.1 Oscillospiraceae bacterium | reverse complement strand
TCCGCATCAGCGGCACGGAGATCCTGCCGGACGGCTACGGGGTGGACGAAGGCTGCCGCATCGCGGAGCAGCTGGACGGCCACGCGGACATCATCAGCGTCTCCGTCTCCGCCATGGACACCATGAATCCCGAGTCCTTCTCCCGCACCCATCTGAGCATGTTCTATGAGCAGGGCCACCACGCGGAGGTCTCCGCCGAGATCAAAAAGCACGTGAAGCACGCCCTGGTGGGCGTGGCGGGCGGCTTCAGCGACCCCTATGTGATGGAGCGGGTCCTGGCGGAGGGGAAGGCGGACATCATCAACATGGCCCGGCAGCTGAACTGCGATCCGGACCTGCCCAACAAGGTCCGGGCGGGCCGGGTGGAGGATATCCGCCGGTGCATGCGCTGCCTCACCTGCTTCAGCCAGACCGTGAGCCACGGGGACATGCTCTGCGCCCTGAATCCCGAGGCCCAGCGCAACCGGGAGAACTACTATGCCCTGCCCCCCGCCCGGAAGCTGAAGGTGCTGGTGGTGAGCGGCGGCATCGCGGGGATGCAGGCGGCCGTCACCGCCGCGGAGAACGGCCATACGGTCGTCCTCTGCGAAAAGACCGGCGAGCTGGGCGGCACCATCCTCTGCGAGAAGGACGTGCCCTTCAAGAAGGAGCTGCACGACTACATCGAGCTGCAGAAATCGAAGCTGGGGCGAAACGGCGTGGAGGTGCGGCTGAACACCGCCGTCACCCGGGCCGACGCCCTGGCCATGAAGGCCGACGCGGTGATCTGCGCCATCGGCTCCGACCCGGTGAAGCCCCCCATCCCCGGCATCGACGCGCCTAACGTCCACTCCGCCGTGGAGGTCTTCCGGGACCCCACGCTGGCGAAGGGGAAGCTCCTCATCCTGGGGGCCGGTCTCGCGGGCACGGAGCTGGCCATCTACCTGAAGGGCCTGGGGAAGGACGCGGAGCTCGTGGAGATGGGCTTTGCCATGAATAACGGCGGCAACTCCTGCCACGGCCTGGCGGTGACGGATATGCTCATCCAGAAGAAGATCCCCCTGCACCTGCGGACCAAAGCCGTGGAGATCACGGACAGGGGCGTCCGCTGCCAGGCCCCGGAGGGCGAAGTCTTCTACGAGGCCGACACCGTGATCTACGCCGCGGGCATGAAGGCCCGGAGGGAGGAAGCCCTGCGCTTCTGGGACACCGCCCCCGCCTTCCACATGGTGGGCGATTGCCGGGAGAGCTCCACGATCCTGAACGCCACGGGCACGGCCTACACCGCGGCGAAATACCTGGGCAGGTTCGACGGCTGATCCGCCGGACCTGCGTAAGCCTTCAACCGTCAACGCTAAATCGTTGACTATCATCTTTTTCCGAGGAAGCGAAAGAATGCAGAAGCAAACGTATCGGATACTGGTCATCAACCCCGGCTCCACCTCCACCAAGGTGAGCCTCTTTGAAAACGAAAAGCCCCGCTTCGAGCGGAGCCTCTTCCACGACGCGCCGGAGCTGCTGCGCTATCCCCACGTGAACGGGCAGATCCCCTTCCGCTACGGCGTCATTCTGGACATGCTGAAGGAGGAGGGGGTGGAGCCCGGCGACATCGACGTGTTCGTGGGCCGGGGCGGCAGCGCTCAGACCCAGCCGGGGGGCGTGACCGCGATCGATCAGCGCCTCTACGACGACACGGAGGCCGCCGTGGGCGGCAGCGAGCACCCGGCCAAGCTGGGGGTCATGCTGGCGTGGGAGTTCGCCCGGGCCTACGGAAAGCCCGCCTACACCCTGAACCCCACCAACGTGGACGAGTTCTGCGACTACGCCCGCCTCACCGGCATCCGGGGCCTGTACCGGGTGTCCCACTCCCACGTGCTGAACCAGAAGGCCGTGGCGGAGGCCGACGCCGAAAAGCTGGGGAAGCGCTATGAGGACATGAACTACATCGTGGGCCACATCGACGGGGGGATCACCGTCAGCGCCCACGACCACGGCAGGATGACGGACGGGAACATGGGGGCCGACGGGGAGGGCGCCTTCACCCCCACCCGCATCGGCAGCGTGCCCGTGCTGCAGCTATTGGACTACATCGAGGCCCATTCCCTGGAGGAGGTGCGCCTCATGTGCTCCCGGGCCGGGGGCTTCGTGAGCCTCTTCGGCACCGCGGATTCCGACGTGATCCACGGTCTCGTGGAGCAGGGGGACCCCAAGGCCTCCTGGTGTGGAACACCATGATCTATCAGATCTGCAAGATGATCGGGGCCATGAGCGCCGTCCTCTGCGGGAAGGTGGACGCCATCCTGCTCACCGGCGGGCTCATGCGCTTCGGCGACATCGCCCGGGGGATCCGGCAGCGCTGCGGCTGGATCGCCCCCGTGCGCGTGTACCCCGGCGAGATGGAACAGGAGGCCATGGCTCTGGCGGTGCTGAAGGTGCTGCAGGGCCGGGCTTCCGCCATGACCTACAGCGGGAAGCCGGTGTGGTCCGGCTTTCCGGGCGTCAGCTTTTAAGGAGGAGCTGCCATGGGCATGATCGAAAGAGTATATGAAAAGGCAAAGCAGGACCCGAAGCGGGTCGTCTTCCCGGAGGGGGACGAGCCCCGGACCCTGCTGGCGGCGGAAAAGCTCTCCAGGGCGGGCATCTGCCGTCCCATCCTGGTGGGCAGCCCCGAAAGGATCCGGGCCGCCGCGGAGAAGGCCGGGGCGGATATCGCCGGGATCGCCGCCGTGGATCCGGAGACCGACGCCCGGCGTCCCTTCTATATCGAGAGCCTCTGCGAGCTGCGAAAGGCCGAGGGCGTCACCGTGGAGAAGGCGGTAAAGCTCGTCTCCGACCCCATGTACTGGGGCATCCTCATGGTGAAGCTGGGGGACGCCGACGGGCTGGTATCCGGCGCGGTGCACACCACCGGGGATATGCTGCGCCCCGCCCTGCAGATCATCAAAACGAAGCCGGGGATCAACATCGTCTCCTCCAGCTTCCTCATGAACTGCCCCAACCGCGCCCTGGGGGACGAGGGGCTGCTGGTCTACGCCGACTGCATCGTGAACCCCTGCCCCACGGCGGAGGAGCTGGCCCAGATCGCCGTGACCACCGCGGCCACGGCCCACGACCTCTGCGGCGTGGAGACGCCCCGGGTGGCCCTGCTCTCCTTCTCCACCAAGGGGAGCGCCAGCCATGAGCTGGTGACGAAGGTGCAGGAGGCGGTGCGCATGGCCCGCGAGCTTGCCCCGGACCTGCTGCTGGACGGCGAAATGCAGCCGGACGCGGCCCTGGTACCGGAGGTAGGCGCCTCCAAGGCT
Source organism: Oscillospiraceae bacterium (assembly GCA_017524845.1). Classification (GTDB taxonomy): domain Bacteria; phylum Bacillota; class Clostridia; order Oscillospirales; family Oscillospiraceae; genus UBA1774. Next base: position 620 of record JAFXUU010000022.1, on the reverse strand, counting down.
CCGGGCAGCCCCGTGGCGGGAAAGGCCAACGTCCTCATCTTCCCCGACCTCCAGTCGGGCAACATCGCCTACAAGCTCACCCAGCGCATCGGCGGCGCGGAGGCCTACGCGGTGCTCCAGGGCCTGGCCAAGCCCTGCAACGACCTCAGCCGGGGCTGCTCGGTGCAGGACATCGTGAACACCGCCGCCCTCACCGCCGTCCAGGCCCAGCACAGCCTGTAAGAATCTAAAAAGCTGCCGCGCGCTCCGAAAGCCGGAACGCGCGGCGGTTTCTTCGTTTTTCAGATCTTCTCCGCCCAGTCCTTCAGCTCCGCTGCGCTGCGGCAGAGCTTCGCGCCGACGATCTCCGCGCCGGACACATGGGGCTGCAGCTTTTCCGCCGTCTTCCCCATACCGCTGCCGCCGGAGGTGGCGAAGAGGGCCACCTTCTTCCCGCTCCAGTCCAGCGCCTTGCAGAAGGTGTTGACCACGTTGGGGGCGCAGCCGTACCAGATGGGGAAGCCGATGAACACGGTGTCGAACCGCCCGAAATCCTCCACGGTACCGGCCACGGGCACCTCCTTATTGGCGAATTTCTCCTTGTTGCAGCGGGCCAGGGGATTCGTCCACTTGATGTCCGC
>JAFXUU010000021.1 GCA_017524845.1 Oscillospiraceae bacterium | reverse complement strand
GATGCCCGCCTCCACGGAGAGGTCTGCGGAGCATTCCGTCCGCTTCTTTTTCTTCTCCCCCTTCTGCTCCAGCACGGCCTCCTCCAGCAGCTTGAGGTACATGTCGAAGCCCACGCTCATCATGTGGCCGCTCTGTTCGGCCCCCAGCAGGTTCCCCGCGCCTCTTATCTCCAGGTCCCGCATGGCGATGCGGAAGCCGGAATTGAATTCCGCGTATTCCCGGATGGCGCTGAGGCGTTTGTTGGCCACCTCGGAGAGCACCTTGCCCTGCCGGAAGGTGAAATAGGCGAAGGCGTGGCGGCTGCTTCTCCCCACCCGGCCGCGGATCTGATGGAGCTGGGCCAGGCCCAGCCGGTCCGCGTCCTCGATGATGAGGGTGTTCACGTTGGGGATATCGATGCCGGTCTCGATGATGGTGGTGCAGACCAGCACCTGTACCTCCCCGGAGCCGACCCGGTCCATGACGGCGTTGAGGGCAGCCTCGTCCATCTTCCCGTGGGCCACGGCCACGCTGGCCCCCTCTACCATCTGGGTGATCCGGGCGGCGCAGCGATCGATGGTCTCCACCCGGTTGTGGAGGTAATACACCTGCCCGCCCCGGCCCAGCTCCCGGCGGATGGCGTCGGCCAGCACGCCCCAGTCGTGCTCCAGCACGTAGGTCTGCACCGGATGCCGTCCGGCGGGAGGTTCCTCGATGGCGGACATGTCCCGGATGCCCGCCAGGGCCATGTTCAGCGTGCGGGGGATGGGGGTGGCGGAAAGGGTCAGGCAGTCCACGCCGCGGCTCATCTCCTTCAGCCGCTCCTTGTGGGTGACGCCGAAGCGCTGCTCCTCGTCCACCACCAGCAGTCCCAGGTCCTTGAACACCACGTCCTTCTGCAGAAGACGGTGGGTGCCGATGACGATGTCGGCGCTGCCGTCCTTTGCCATTTTCAGGGCGCTTTTGATCTGGGCCTGGGAGCGGAAGCGGCTGAGTACCTCGATGTGCACCGGCAGTCCGGCGAAGCGCTTCATGGCCGTCACGTAATGCTGCTGGGCCAACACCGTGGTGGGCACCAGAATGGCGGCCTGCTTCCCGTCCATCACGCACTTCATCACCGCGCGGAAGGCGACCTCCGTCTTGCCGAAGCCCACGTCCCCGCAGAGGAGCCGGTCCATGGGCACGGGCTTCTCCATGTCCCCCTTGATCTCCCCGATGGCCCGGAGCTGATCCTCCGTCTCCGCGTACTCGAAGCGCTCCTCGAATTCCTGCTGCCACACGGTGTCCGGCCCGAAGGCATGGCCCGGCCGCCGGGCCCGCTCCGCGTAGAGCTGTATGAGTCCCGCCGCCAGATCCTGCGCCGCCTTTTTCGCCCTGGACTTGGCCCGGGCCCAGTCGGTGCCCCCCAGCTTCGAGAGCTTCACCGGGGCGTCCTCGCCCCCGGCGCCGATGTATTTGGAGACCACGTCCAGCTGCGTGGCCGGCACATAGAGCACGTCCGTGCCCGCGTAGCCGATCTTGACGTAGTCCTTGCTGCCCCCGTCCACCTGCAGGCGCTCCACCCCCAGGAAACGGCCGATGCCGTGGGTCTCGTGCACCACCAGGTCGCCCTTGGAGAGGTCTGTGAAGCTCTGGATCCGCTGGCGGCTGCCGTCCCCCTTCTTCCGCGGCTTTGCCTGCCGGAAGCGGGCGGCGAACTGCCCCTCGGTGAGGACGGCCAGCTTCAGGCCGGGGTATTCCATGCCCGCCGAGAGGCCCCCCACGGCGACGACGCAGACGCCGGGGGCCCCCAGCTGCGCCAGGGCTTCGTCGATCACCGGGTGTACGCCGTTATCCTCCAGATAATCCCGGAGGATATCCGCCTTGCGCCGGTCCCCGGCGAAGACGACCAGCCGGTAGCCCTCCTTTAGGTAGTGGAGGATGTCCCCGGCGGCGGTGGAGAGGCTGCCGCCGTAGCTGGGCAGCTGCTTAGCGGTGAGGTTCAGGAGGCTGCGGGGGGCCAGGGGATAAGTACTGCCCCGGAAGCTGTCCAGAAAGAGGACCGGCCAGTCCGCCAGGCGGGCGCAGACTTCCTCCCATTCCCGGGCAAAGGCTGCGAGGCCGCCCTCCAGCTGCGAGCCCTCCAGCAGGGCCTGGACGTCCTGCCCCAGCTGCCAGCTCCAGTTTTTGGCCCGTTCCCCGCAGCGGGAGGGCTCATAGAGGATGACCACCGCGTCCTCCGGCAGGTAGCTGACGCCGTCGGCAAATTCGTCGTAAAGCAGGGAGACGTATTTGTCTGCGGCGGTGAAGCTGAGCCCGTTCGCCATGCGCTCCAGGTCCGACGTGAGGTTGGCGATGAGGGCGGCGGGGGGCGATTTGCGCTTCTGCAGCCGCCGGATCAGGGCGCTGAGCTTTTCGCAGAGCAGGTCGGCCCCGCCGTCGGCCAGGCTGGGGAGGCATTCCGCAGCGGGCAGCACCTCCGCCCGCTGCAGGTTTTCCGTGCGCCGCTGGGTGCCCGTGTCGAAAAGGCCCATGGCGTCGATCTCGTCCCCGAAAAGCTCACAGCGCACCGGCTGCGGGTAGGCGGGGGAAAAGAAGTCCACGATCCCGCCCCGTACGGCGAACTGCCCCATGCCCTCCACGGCGTCGAAGCGGCGGTAGCCGCAGAGAATGAGCCGGTCCTCCAGCGCTTCCAGGCGGACCTCCTGCCCCACCTGCAGGGTGAAGGCGGCGCTCTGCAGCCGCTTGGGGGGCAGGGTCCGCTGCATGAGGGCGTCGGGCGTGGCGGTCAGGAGCTGCGCCGTCCCCTCTTCCAGGCGGCGAAACACCTTCATGCGGGCGTGCTCCCCCTCCCGGGAGACGCCGTCGGCGTGGAAAAAGGTGAATTCCCTGGCCGTCAGGCCCAGCACCTCTTCCTCCGTGAAAGCTGCGAGGTCGGCGCGCAGCTGCTCCGCCTCCAGCTCGTCCGGGCAGATCACCGCCACCGGACGGCCGGTCTCCTTCCGCACGGCCGCCGCGGCGTGGGCGGCGTGGACGCGCTGCAGGCCGCTGTAGACCAGCGGACAGCCGCCGTATTCGATTCGCTGCAGAAGCTCTGCAAAGTCCTTTTCTCCCCGGAGGGAACGGGTGAGTCCCAGCATAAAAGCCTCCTTCAGACAACGCGAAACGTGGACGAAACCGCCCCAGCGGGGGGTGCCGCCCAGAATTCTTCCTGATTATACCCCGCAGCGCTTGCCGAATCAAGGAAAATGTGTTATCTTGACCACTATGAATTATCAGGAAATGATGGAAAAAACGCTGGCCGCCCTGGGGGAGCGCCGGCCGCGGCTCCTGCTCCATGCCTGCTGCGCCCCCTGCGCCTCCTATCCCCTGGAGCTGCTGTCCTCCCGCTTTGAGATCACGGTCTTTTACTGCAATCCCAATATCATGCCGCTGGAGGAATACGAAAAGCGGCTGGGGGAATTTGACAAGCTCCGGCGGTATCCCTTCCGCCTTGTGTCCGAGCCCTGGGACAACGGCGCCTTTCTCAGCGCCGTCCGGGGCCGGGAAGGGGACCGGGAGGGGGGAGAGCGCTGCTCCCTCTGCTTCCGCCTGCGCCTGGGGTGCACCGCGGAAAAGGCGGCGGCGGAGGGCTTCGATTTTTTCGCCACCACCCTCACCGTGAGCCCCCACAAGAACGCGCAGCTCATCAACGCCATCGGCGCTGAGCTGGCGGCGCAGACGGGGGCGGCGTGGCTGTATTCGGATTTCAAGAAGCGGGAGGGCTACAAGCGCTCCCTGGAGCTCTGCCGGGAGCTGGAGATCTACCGGCAGAATTACTGCGGCTGCAGGCTGACGGGACCGGCGTCGGTCTGAGCGCCGAAAAAGGAGAGAATGGCATGATCGCTTACAAAACGGAGATCCTCCCGGCGAGCTTCAAGATCTTCACGGACAAGGCGAATGAACGGGACGCCGCCGAGCTGGATGAGCTGCTCAACCGCCGGGCCGCCGAGGGCTGGGAGCTGGTCACCTACGACTATATGGCGACTTCGACCCAGATGAAGGGCGCCTTCATCATCACGTTCAAAAGAGAAAGCTGAGACGCGGCCCGCGGGGCGGCGTTTCCGGAAGGGACGGCTGAAATGACCGATTCCAGGCTCAGAAAACTCTGCCGGGCCGCCGTGGTGGGCGCGCTCTACGCCGCCGTTACGCTCCTGGCGGCTCCCATCAGCTTCGGCGCGATCCAGTGCCGGGTGAGCGAAGCCCTCTGCATCCTGCCCTGGCTTTTTCCGGAAACGGCCCAGGGCCTGTTCTGCGGCTGTATCCTGGCCAACCTGATCGGCGGATACGGGCCGCTGGACGTGGTCTTCGGCTCCCTGACGACCCTGGCTGCCGGGCTCCTCACCGCCCGCATCCCCCGCCGCGTCCCGGCGGCCCTCCCGCCGGTGATCCTGAACGGGCTCATCGTGGGGGCGGTCATCGCCCGGAGCACGGCGAAGGACGCGTTTTTCGCCGCCTTTCCCATCATCGGCCTGGAGGTGGCGGCGGGGGAAGCCGTCGCCCTCTTCGCCCTGGGCCTGCCCCTGAGCCTGCTCCTGGAGCGCATCCCTTATTTCCAAAAGCGGATGCGGAAAAACGACGCGCTTCCGGGCGGAAAAAACCGTTGACAAGCGGAAACTTTTGTGTATAATTAAAAGGCTGATTTTTCGGCATATCCTTGTCTGCATATGCAGACCATTCGTCCGTAAGGAGGTGCAAAAGCATGGCAAAGATCCAGGACAAGTATGAGGTCCTCTACATCGTCGATCCCCGCAAGACGGAGGAGGAGACCGCCGCGATCATCGAGAAGTTCAAGGCCCTCATCGAAGAGAACGCCGCCATCGACGAGGTGGAGGACTGGGGCAAGCGTCATCTCGCCTATGAGATCGACGACCAGACCGAAGGCTACTACGAGCTGGTGAAGTTCACCTGCGGCCCCGAGTTCCCCGCGGAGCTGAAGCGTATCCTGAGCATCACGGAAGGCATCCTGCGCTACATCGTCGTAACGTCGGAGGGCTGAGATGCTGAACCACATTGTACTCATGGGCCGTTTGACCAGAGATCCCGAGCTGCGCAGGACGCAGTCCGGCATCGCCGTGACGAGCTTTTCGCTGGCGGTGGACCGCGACTTCGGCAGCCGGGACGGCGGCGAAAAGCAGACCGATTTCATCGACATCGTGGCCTGGCGAAGCACGGCGGAGTTCGTCGCCAAGTATTTCACCAAGGGCAGGATGGCGGTGGTCTCCGGTCGACTTCAGATCCGGGACTGGACGGATCGGGACGGCGGAAAGCGCCGCAGCGCCGAGGTCGTGGCGGATAACGTCTATTTCGGCGACTCCAAGCGCGACGGGGCCGCTCCCGCAGCCGGCGGCCAGAGCTACGGCGGCCAGTCGTCCTACGGTTCTCAGCAGTCCTACGGCAATTACGACGCTCCCGCCATTTCCGCCGATTTCGCCGAGGCGGAGGACGACGGTGAGCTCCCCTTTTAATCGGAATTAAGGAGGAAAGACCATGGCTAACGTGAACAACAACGCCGAGCGCGGCGACAAGCCCATGCGGCCCCGCAAGCGCAGGAAGGTTTGCCAGTTCTGCGTGGATAAGGTCAGCTATATCGACTATAAGGACACCGCGAAGCTGAAGCGCTTCCTGTCCGAGCGGAGCAAGATCCTGCCCCGGAGGACCACCGGCACCTGCGCCATCCATCAGCGGGAGCTGACCACCGCCATCAAGCGGGCCCGTCAGGTCGCCCTGCTGCCCTATGTGAGCGACTGATACGCATGCATCAACGAGGCTCCGGGAATGCATCCCGCATTCCCGGAGCCTCAGCGTGTCGACAAAATGTTGACACGCTGAGCCGCAAAATCAGAAAATGTTTTCTGATTTTGCATGGATTTAACGCGAAGGGGGACTCCCGTCCCCCTTCACAGATCCCCCATGTGCGTCGAAACTCTGAATCAAAAGGTTTTCGACAGATTGAGGCTCCGGGAATGCGAAAGGCATCCCAGAGCCTTATTGCGTCATTGCGTCCGCGGACGGTCATTTCATCACCACGTTCGCTTCTCCCACCATCTCCCGCAGTTCCCGCACCAGGGAGGGATGGAGCCAGCAGCGGGAGACGAGCTGCTTCTTCGTGTCCGTGAAGTAGAGCCGCAGGGTCTCCCGGTCGGCCTCCAGACCCTCGAACATGATGAGGATGCGCCGAAGCCGCTCGTATTCCGGACAGTCCTGGGAGGGGAGCTTCACCCAAAGGGTGCGGCCCTTCGGCGTCTCCGCTCCGGCGGGAGCCGCTGGCGGAGGGGGGACCGCGGGAGCCGCCGCCGTCCCGGCGCTTTTCCGGGGCGGAGCGCTCCGGCGCTCGTAGCCGCCGGGGGAGGCAAAATGGGGCATGCCGTCCCCCTCCAGCAGGCAGATGTCGTCCACCATCAGCTGGGGGTCCTTCTCGTCCCGCACGGAGATGCGGCCCCGGGCGTAGACGGCGGTGCCTTCGCCCAGACGGCCGTTCCAGTCGTTCAGCGTCCGCTGGAAAACCAGCATCTCCATGCTCCCGCCCCCGTCCTCCAGGGTCACGTAGGCCATGAGGGAGTTGTTTTTCGTGGTCTTTGTCTTGAAGGCGGATACCACCCCGGCCAGAAGCACGGTCTGTCCGTCCCGGTAGCTCCCCGTCTCCTCGCCGCCCTCAAAGGCGGCCATGATCTCCGCGATGGGGGAGACCCCCGCCCGCTTCGTCTGGACGCGGAAATCGTCCATGGGGTGGCCGGAGAGGTAGAGCCCCGTCACGTCCCGCTCCATGAGCATCTTTTCCCGGGCGGAAAACTCGGCCATGTCCGGCAGGGCGGGCCCCTGCCGCTCCTCTCCGCTGCCGAAGAGGTCGAACTGCCCGTCCAGATTATCCCGCCGGTCGGCCTGGATGTCGTCCATGAGCTGGGTGTAAACGGCCAGCAGCTGCCGCCGGTTGGCTCCCAGGCTGTCGAAGGCGCCCGCCTTGATGAGGCTCTCCGCCTCCCGCTTGTTCAGCTCCGGGCCGCACATGCGCTCGCAGAAATCCCGGAAGGAGCGGAAGGGCCCGCTCCGGGTCCGCTCCGCCGTGACGCTTCGGATGAAGCTGCGGCCGATGCCCTTCACCGCCGCCAGGCCGAAGCGGATACTGCTCCCCGTGTCGGTGAAGCCGTCGTTGGATTCGTTGATGTCCGGCGGCAGCACGGGGATGCCGGAGGCGCGGCAGTCGGCGATGTATTCCGCGATCTTGGCGGTGTTGTCCGGCACGCTGGAGAGCACGGAAGCCATGTATTCGCAGGGGTAGTGGTATTTCAGATAGGCCGTCTGATAGGCGATCACGGCGTAGCTGACGGCGTGGGCCTTGTTGAAGGCGTAGTTGGCGAAGGCGAAGATCTCGTCGTAAATGGCGTCGGCCGTCTCGGCTGGCACGCCGTTTGCCACCGCGCCGGGGATGCTTCGGGAGGGATCGCCGTGGATGAAGGCCTCCCGCTCCTTCACGATCTCCTTCTGCTTTTTCTTGCTCATGGCACGGCGGATCAGGTCGGCCTGGCCCAGGGAGAAGCCCGCCAGCTTCCGGAAGATCTCGATGACCTGCTCCTGATATACGATGCAGCCGTAGGTGACCGAGAGGATGCTCTCCAGAAGGGGATGCTTGTAGGTGATCTTCTCCGGGTGCTGCTTGCAGTCGATGAAGCGGGGGATGGACTCCATGGGCCCCGGCCGGTAGAGGGCGATGATGGCGGTGAGATCCTCGATGTTTTGGGGCTTCAGGCCGACGCAGACCCCCGTCATGCCGCTGGATTCCATCTGGAAGACGCCGGAGGTCCGCCCGGCGGTGAGCATGGCGAACACGTCCGGATCGTCCTCCGGGATGGCCTTCAGGTCGAAGTCCGGCGTCCGCCGCCGAACCCGCTCCACCGCGTCCCAGAGCACGGTGAGGTTCCTCAGGCCCAGAAAGTCCATCTTCAGCAGACCCAGCTCCTCCAGCTGGGTCATGGGATACTGGGTCACCACCACCTCGTCGTTGCGGCTGAGGGGCACATAGGTATACACCGGATCCCGGGTGATCACCACCCCGGCCGCATGGGTGGAAGCGTGGCGGGGCATGCCCTCCAGGGCCCGGGCGATGTCCAGCAGCCGGCGCACCGTGTCGTCCGTATCGTAGAGGTCCTTCAGAGGCTTGGAGAGGCGCAGGGCCTCGTCCAGGGTCATGTTCAGCGTGGCGGGGATCAGCTTGGCCACCCGGTCCGCGTCCCCGTAGCCGATGCCCAGGGCGCGGGCCACGTCCCGCACGGCGGCCCGGGCCGCCATGGTGCCGAAGGTGGCGATCTGGGCGACGTGGTCGCTGCCGTATTTGCGGTTTACGTAATCCACGACCTCGCCCCTCCGGTTCACGCAGAAATCGATGTCGATGTCCGGCATGCTCACCCGGTCCGGGTTGAGGAAGCGCTCGAAGTAGAGGTTATACTTTACGGGGTCCACGTCCGTGATCCCCAGGCTGTAGCTGACGATGCTCCCCGCCGCGCTGCCGCGTCCGGGGCCCACGGGGATGCCGCCGGACTTGGCGAAATGCACGAAATCCCGCACGATGAGGAAGTATTCGTTGAAGCCCATGTCGTCGATGGTCTTCAGCTCGTAATCCAGCTTGTCCCGCAGGGCGTCGGCCCCGCCGCCGTAGCGCTCCGCCAGTCCCTTTTCGCAGAGGCGGCGCAGGTAGTCCTTCGCGCTCGTCTCTCCCTCCGGCAGCTGAAATTCCGGGAGGTGGTATTCCCCGAAGGTGAAGTCCAGGCTGCAGCGGTCGGCGATGCGCTGGGTGTTGTCCGCCGCCTCGGGCCATTCGGGGAAGAGCGCGCGCATCTCCTCCTCCGATTTTACGTAAAACTCCTTCGTCTCAAAGCGCATCCGGTCCTCGTCCTGCACGGTCTTCTGCGTCTGGATGCAGAGGAGCACGTCCTGCACCTCCGCGTCCGCCGCCGTGATATAGTGGGCATCGTTGGTGACCACCAGAGGCAGGCCCGTCTCCCGATGGAGGCGGAGGACGCCCAGGTTCACGCTCTTCTGCTCCTGCAGCCCGTGGTCCTGCAGCTCCAGATAAAAATGCTCCGGGCCGAACATCTCGCCGTATTCCAGGGCGGCTGCTTTGGCCCCGGCGTAGTCCTCCTGCCGCAGCAGACGGGGGATCTCCCCGGCCAGACAGGCGGAGAGGGCGATGAGGCCCCCGGTATGCCGCCGCAGCAGGTCCTTGTCGATGCGGGGCTTCAGATAGAACCCGTCGATAAAGGCGCGGGACACCAGATAGCAGAGATTGCGGTAGCCCGTTTCGTTCTCGCAGAGCAGCACCAGATGCCGGGCCTCGTTGTCCACGCCGTGCTCCCGGTCCTGCATCCCCCGGGGAGCGACGTAGACCTCGCAGCCGATGAGGGGCTTTACCCCCGCGGCCTTCGCGGCCTTGTAAAAGGTCACGGCCCCGTACATGACGCCGTGATCTGTGACGGCGACGGCGTTCTGCCCCAGGTCCCGGACGCGCTGGACCAGCCGCTCGATGCGGCAGGCGCCGTCCAGCAGGCTGTATTCGCTGTGAACGTGCAGATGCACGAAGGCCATGGCGATCCCTCCAAAGGCGGCGCATCGATTGCTTTCGCGCTGAAAACGTGCTATGATGCGCCTTGAACAGACGATTTTTGCGTTTCGCGGCGCTGGTGTGCGCCCTCTGTGTGCTGCTTGCCCTCCCCGCATCGGCGGCGGAGGCTCCGTCGTTTTCCGACGTTTCGGAGGACGACTGGTTCTATGCGTACGTTTCCCGGCTGGCGGAGCGGGGGATACTGAACGGCTTTGAGGACGGGACCTTCCGTCCCGCCGATACGCTGACCAACGCTCAGCTCGTGAAGCTGCTGCTGGTCCCTTCCATGACGGAGGAGGAGCGGCGCTGGAGCGAGGGGGAATGGTGGCAGCCCTATGCGGACTTCGGCCTCGGCCTGGGCTTCCTCACCGGGGAGGATATCCCCCGCATGGAGGAGCCTGTGGACCGGTACCGGGCGGCGCAGCTGCTGGCTCGCCTGGATCTTCTGCCGAAGCTGGAGGGCTTCCTCGCCGTGCCGGACCGGGAGCGGGTCAAAGCGGAGATCGCGGACCTCGGGGATATCCCTGCCGACGCGCTGGAGGCGGTGATCATGGTCTGGGGCACGGGGATCATCCGCGGCTATGACGACGGCTGCTTCCACGGGGAGCGGATCCTGACGAGGGCGGAATGCGCCGCCGTGATCTGGCGCTGGCTCATGCCCGAGGTGCGAAGCCCCCTCCTGCGGTATATCCCGGAGGACGATTGGCTGACCGGCACCCTTCTGCTGGGCAATTCCCACTGCGGCGGCCTCTCCATGTACGGGGAGCTGACGCAGCCGGACTACTGCTTCGCCTACGGAGGCAGCATCTTCTCCGGCCTGCGCGCCCGCTGCCGCGACCGGAACGAGCGCAGCGTCACCCCCGAGGGCTGCCTGCGCAGCAAGCCGTATGAAAACGTCGTGCTGATCTTCGGCACCAACGAAATGGGCTATGATCCGGAGTATCTCCGCCCTTATTTCGAGAGCTATCTGGACGCCGTCGCCCAGCTGCAGCCGGAGGCGAGCATCTTTCTCTGCACCGCGCCGCCCGTAAACCAGGCGCTGGCCGGGGCGGACTGCTTCACGGCGGAGAATTGCCTCGCGGTCAACGGGCTCATCCGCAGCCTGGCGGAGGAGCGGGATCTGGGTCTGCTGGACGTGTGGGCCCTCTTTGCGGATGCGGAGAACGTCCTTCCCGCCTCCAGCACCGGGGACGGCATCCATCTGTCCTCCGAATGCTATCTGACCTGGGCGCGCTGGCTGCCCCTGGCCATGTACCTCGCCGCGGAGGAGTGACCGTTCGGCTCATCATTGATTATATTGATTATACAGCGGAGGGGCCTTGTCCGCAAGGCCCCTCCGCCCGGACTCTGTACAGGAGAAAAAACAGGGTTCGACAAGCATGGGGGGACGGCGAGGGGGGACGGGAGTCCCCCTTCGCCCGGTTATGCGTCGGCGGCCGCCGGCGCTTTTACGTCGATGCACAGAGTCCCGCATTCCAGAGAGACGACGGCGGCGCTCCCCGGCGGCAGGCTTCCCTCCAGCAGCCGGTCCGTCAGCGGTTCCTCCAGCAGCTTCGTGATCCTCCGCCGCAGGGGTCTGGCGCCGAGAGCCGCGTCCCGGTCGGCGGAGGCAAGGTATTCCGTTACGCCCTCCGAAAGCTCCAGGCCGATCCCCAGCGCCTCCAGGCGCGAGGCGAGCTTTTCCGTCATGCGCCCGGCGATGCGCGTCAGGGCCGGGGCCTCCAGGGGGCAAAACACGCAGATCCCGTCGATCCGGTTCAACAGCTCCGGGCGGAAGACCTGCCGAAGCTCCTGCCGCAGCCGTTCCTCCCGCTCCCCGGCGTCCGCAGAGGCGTCTTCCCGACGAAAGCCCAGGGGCGCCCGCCGGTCCGTGAGCAGGGAAGCGCCCGCATTGCTGGTCATGACGATCACGGTGCTGCGGAAGTCGGCGACACGGCCGTGGGCGTCGGTGAGACGGCCGTCCTCCAGGATCTGGAGCAGCAGGTCCAGCACGTCCCGGTGGGCCTTTTCCACTTCGTCGAAGAGCACCACGGAATAGGGACGGCGGCGGACACGCTCCGTCAACAGGCCGCCCTCCTCGCTTCCCACGTAGCCCGGCGGCGCGCCCACGAGGCGGGAGGCGGTGAATTTCTCCGCGTATTCGGACATATCCAGGCGGATGAGGTCCCGCTCGGAGCCGAAAAGAGCCTCCGCCAGCGCCCGGCAGAGCTCCGTTTTCCCCACGCCGCTGGGTCCGGCGAAGAGGAAAGAGCCGACGGGCCGCTCCGGATCTCCCAGACCGGCCCGGCCCCGGCGGACGGCGGCGGCCACGGCAGCCACCGCCGCGTCCTGGCCGATCACCCGGCGGCGCAGAGTGTCCTCCAGGTCCAGTAGGCGCTGCCGGTCCTCCCCCGTGAGCTCGGACAGGGGGATGCCGGTCCATTCCGAAGCCACGGCGGCCACGTCGGAGGCTTCCACCCGCCGCGGCGATCCTCCGGCGGGGGAAGAGGGAGCGCCCAGGCGGACCCGGGCCGCGGCCTCGTCCATAAGGTCGATGGCCTTGTCCGGCAGGAACCGGTCCGGCACGTAGCGGCTGCCCAGGGCGACGGCGGCATGGACGGCCCCGTCGCTGATCCGCAGCCGGTGGTGGGCTTCATAGCGGGGCCGCAGCCCCAGAAGGATGCGCTCCGCCTCCTCCGGCGCGGGCTCGCGCAGGGAGAGGGGCTGGAAGCGCCGCGCCAGCGCCGCGTCCTTCTGAACGTAGCGGCGGTATTCCTCCGCCGTGGTCGCGCCGATCACCTGTATGCGGCTCCGGCCCAGCAGGGGCTTCAGGATGTTGGAGGCGTCCACGGCGCCCTCGGCGGCGCCCGCGCCGATGAGCATGTGCATCTCGTCAATGAAGAGGATCGCGTCCCGGCTGCTCTCCAGCTCCTCCAGCAGGTTCCGCAGCCGGTCCTCGAAATCCCCGCGGTATTTCGTGCCGGCCACCAGGCCCCCCATATCCAGGGAGAGGATCCGCTTTCCGCAGAGGGGCTCCGGCGCGTCTCCCTCCAGCAGGGCCTGGGCCAGCCCCTCCGCCAGGGCCGTTTTCCCCACGCCGGGATCCCCCAGCAGGAGCGGGTTGTTTTTCGTGCGTCGGCAGAGGATCTCCATGAGGCGGTTCAGCTCCGGCTCCCGCCCGAACACGGGATCCAGCCGCCCCGCCGCCGCCGCTTCCGTCAGGTCGGAGACGCAGCCTGCCGGGAACTTGGAGACGGCCTTTTTCGCCGTCTGCCTGCCCGGCGTCCCGCCCCGGCCGCCGGGGCGGGGGAAGGAAGTGTCCTCCAGCTCCCGCAGCAGCCGCCCCCCGTCCAGCCCGGCGGAGGACAGGAGCTGCAGAGCGAGGCTGTCCCCCTCCCGCAGCAGCGCCAGCAGCAGATGCTGGGTATCCACCAGGGCCTGGCCGCGGACCTCCGCCTCCTCGGCTGCGGCCTCGATCACCGACTGGGCCCTGGGAGTGAAGCCCTGGGCGGGCCGTGTCCCCGGGGAGCCGCGCCCCAGAGAATCCGCCAGCAGACGGCGGATGCGCGCCCCGTCGAAGCCGCAGCTTTTCAGGCACCTGGCCGCGGCCCCGGAGTTTTCCAGCGCCAGCCCCAGCAGGATGTGCTCGCTGCCCACGTAGCTGTGCCCCAGCTCCGCGGCGGATTCGAAGGCCAGCGTCAGGGACTGTCTGGCCCCCGGCGTCAGATGGCTGCTCTCCCGCATTCCGATTCCCCCTTCCGCTTCTTCGGGAAGCCCTGTTAGCTTACCCGGAAACCGGAAAAAGCATCCCGGAAAAAGGAAAGAAAATTGCAGTTGAAATTTCCCGCGGATGTGGTAATATACTTTCGATACTTACCTGGAGGTGCGTTATGGCCCGGAAAATCGATCCCAGCGTCTGCGTCGGCTGCGGAACCTGCAAGTCCGAATGTCCCGTGAACTGCATCGCGGAAGAAGGCGGCGTTTGTGTCATCAACGCCGACGAGTGCGTTGACTGCGGCACCTGCGAGGGCGCCTGCCCTGTCAATGCCATTTCCGCCGAGTAATTCGGCACAGGGAAGACCCGGGGCTATGCCCCGGGTCTCAGACTTTTCGACGATTCCCGTAATGGAGGCCGGAACGGACAGACTGTGGCCGGGCGGCCCGGAATACCGTCAGTTCGAAGGCGTTTTCCCCCTCAGCTCCGATACCGGGTGGCTGGGGGCTTTCGTGCGCCTGAACGGAGTGAAGACCGTGTGCGACCTGGGCTGCGGCGGCGGCGCGCTGAGCCTGCAGCTGCTGGGGCGGAGGCCGGCGCTCAGCGTCAGCGCGCTGGACGTCCTGCCCGAG
>JAFXUU010000020.1 GCA_017524845.1 Oscillospiraceae bacterium | reverse complement strand
GCGGCTCCCGCTCGTTGAATTTGGAAATCAGGTCGAAGTGGCCGATTACCGAACATCCGGGTATCTCCGGCACCCGGCTCACCGTTTCGAAATAGGCCTCCGCGAAGGCGTAGATATCCCCGCCGAAGCCCTTTTCCGCCCCGGCGCGGAGGTGCGCCGGGGATTCGTCCACCGGCAGAAAGGCGTTCCCCGCCCAGACATAGTGTACCGAGCCGATCACATAGTCATAGCCCGCCGTGGGTTCCAGGCTGTAAAAGTCCTGCTCCACGCCGCAGAAAATGTCCAGCTTCCCGGCATACGCTTCCCGCAGAGCTTCGATCTCCCGGCGGTACTCCGCCGTCCCGGCAGGGGACATGCACCAGCTTTCGTCGAAGAAGGTGTAGCTGTGGCCGCTGAAGCCCAAGGCGTCCAGCCCGGCGGCCAGGGCCGCTTCCGCCATCTCGGCGGGGGTCGCCTTCCCGTCGCACCAGCTGGTATGGAGGTGGTAATCCGCCTTCAAGTCATCTTCTCCTGCTTTACCTTGTGGTCGATCACATGGCGGGAGGCCAGCTCCTGCCGGACCTCCTCCAGGCTGATGCCCGCCTCGGTCATCAGTACCATGACGTGATAGGCCAGGTCCGCGATCTCATAGATGGTCTCCTTCTTGTCCTCGGCCTTGGCGGCGATGATGACCTCCGTGGATTCCTCCCCCACCTTCTTGAGGATCTTGTCCAGCCCCTTGTCGAAAAGATAGGTGGTATAGGAGCCCTCGGGCCGGTCCTTCTTCCGCCCGGCCAGCAGGTCCATGAGGCCGGAGAGGGTGAAATCCCCCCGCTCAGCGCTCTCCCACAGGGGATATTCGAAGCAGCTCTCCGTCCCCAGGTGGCAGGCGGGCCCGTCGGGCTCCACCAGGAGCAGCAGGCTGTCCCGGTCGCAGTCCGCGGCGATGGAGACCAGGTGCTGATAGTTGCCGCTGGTCTCCCCCTTGATCCACAGCTCGTTCCGGGAGCGGCTCCAGAAGCAGGCCAGCTCCTTCTCCATGGAAACGCGCAGGCTCTCCTCGTTCATCCAGGCCAGCATCAGCACCCTTCGGGTGCGGGCGTCCTGCACGACGGCGGGAATGAGCCCCTTTTCGTTGAATTTCAGTTCCTTGATATCCAGCATGTCAAACCTCCCGCACGGGGATGCCCCGCGCCTTCAAAGCGGATTTCAGCTCCGGAATGGCCACCTCGCCGAAGTGGAAGATGGAAGCGGCCAGGCCCGCGTCCACCCGGGGCAGGGAAGTGAAAAGGGTCACGAAATCCCCGATGCTTCCGGCGCCGCCGGAGGCGATCACCGGCACGCCGACGGCGTTGGACACGGCCTCCAGCATCTCCAGGTCGAAGCCGCCCTTCACCCCGTCCGTGTCGATGGAGTTGAGGACGATCTCCCCGGCCCCCAGGCTGACGCCCTTTTTGATCCAGCTGACGGCCTCCAGCCCCGTGTCCTCTCGCCCGCCCTTGGCGAACACCCGGAATTCCCCGTCCTTCCGCTTCACGTCGGCGGAGAGGACCACGCACTGGTCCCCGTATTTCCGGGAGGCGTCCCGGATGAGCTGCGGGTTTTTCAGCGCGCCGGAATTGACGCTCACCTTGTCCGCCCCGCATTTCAGCACCCGGTCGAAATCCTCCACCGTATTGATGCCGCCCCCCACGGTGAGGGGGATGAACACGGTCCGCGCCGTCTCGCAGAGGATGTCGGTGAAGAGCCTGCGCCCCTCGGCGGAGGCGGTGATGTCGTAGAACACCAGCTCGTCGGCCCCCACGTCGCTGTAGTATTTCGCCAGCTCCACGGGGGAGGACACGTCGTTCAGACCCGTGAAATTCACGCCCTTCACCACCCGGCCGTCCCGCACGTCCAGGCAGGGGATGATCCGTTTTGTGATCATTGTGCCACCTCGATCGCTTTCTTCAGGTCGACGGCGCCGGTGTAGTACGCCTTCCCGATGATGGCGCCGTAAAGCCCCCGGTCCTTCAGCGCGGCGACGTCCTCCAGGGAGGAAACGCCCCCGGAGGCGACGATGTCCAGGGTCAGGCTCCGGCTCAAAGCGCCGTAGAGGGCCCGGTTCGCCCCCCGCATGGCCCCGTCCCGGGAGATATCCGTAATGATGAGGGTCTTCACCCCCAGGTCCTGCATCCGGCGGCAGAAGTCTCCGGCGGGGAGGGAGGTCTTCTCCGTCCAGCCTTTGATGGCCACGCAGCCGTCCCGGAGGTCCGCCCCCACGGCGATCCGCGCGCCGAAGGCGGCCAGCGCCTCCTTCAGAAAGCCCTCGTCCGTCACGGCGGCGGTGCCCAGGATCACCCGGCCCACCCCGGCGGAAAGGTAGCGCTCCGCCGTCTCCATGCTGCGGATCCCGCCCCCCACCTCGGTGAAGAGGCCGCAGGCGGCCAGGGCGCGGACGGTGTCCAGATTGGGGGTCTCGCCGCTGCGGGCCCCCTCCAGGTCCACCACGTGGAGGCAGGAGGCCCCCGCGGCCCGGAAGTCCGCCGCCAGAGCCGGGGGATCGTCGCTGTAGACGGTCATCTGCCCGTAGTCCCCCTGATAGAGGCGCACGGCCTTTCCCTCATAAAGATCGATGGCGGGGAAGATCAGCATGCCTCCACCTCCGTTTCACAGAAGGCCCGCAGGATGCCGAGGCCCACCCTCCCGCTCTTCTCCGGGTGGAACTGGGTGCCGTATACGTTTCCGTTCCACACGGCGGCGGTGAGGGGCGCGCCGTATTCCGTCACGGCGGCGGTGTGCGCCTCGCAGCCCACGGCGGCGTAGGAATGGACGAAATACACGAAGTCGCCCTCCCGGAGATCCCGGAAGATGGGGCAGGGCGCGCCGGTGAAGTGCAGGGCGTTCCAGCCGATGTGGGGGATCTTCAGCCCGGCGGGGATGGTCTCCGCGATGGCCCGCACCTGGCCGGGAACGAGGCCCAGGCCGGGATGCTCCCCGTATTCGAAGCTCACGTCGAAAAGAAGCTGCATCCCCAGGCAGATGCCCAGGAGGGGCTTGCCCCGGCGAGCGGCCTCCGTCACCACGTCCGCCAGGCCGGTCTCCCGCAGGGCCCGGGCGGCGTCCTCGAAGGCCCCCACGCCGGGGAGGATCAGCCGGTCCGCGGCCAGAAGCTCGGCGGGGTCGCCCGTGGCCTTCGCTTCCGCGCCGATGGCGGCGAAGGAGCTCGTGAGGGAAAAGAGGTTCCCCACCCCGTAATCCACGATGCCGACCATCACAGCACTCCCTTCGTGGAGGGCACCTCGCCGCCCAGGGCGGGGTCGACGGCCACGGCCTTCCGCAGGGACCGGGCTGCGGATTTGAAGGCCGCTTCGATGATATGGTGGGTGTTTCGCCCGGCCAGCAGGCGGATGTGGAGGGTCAGCTCCCCGCTGCGGGCGAAGGCCGCCCAGAATTCCTCCACCAGCTCCGTGTCGAAATCGCCCACCTTTTCGGCGGGCAGGGGCAGCTCGCAGCCCAGATATCCCCGGCCGGAGAGGTCGACGGCGGTGAGGACCAGGGCCTCGTCCATGGGCAGGGTCGTATCCCCGTAGCGGGTGATCCCCGCCTTGTCCCCAAGGGCTTCCCGGAAGGCCTGCCCCAGGCAGATGCCGATGTCCTCCGCGCTGTGGTGCCCGTCCACCTGCGTATCCCCCCGGCACTCGACGCTCAGGTCAAAGTGGCCGTGGCGGGCGAAAAGGGTGAGCATATGGTCCAGAAAGCCCACGCCGCTCCGGATCTGGCTCCTGCCGCTGCCGTCCAGGCTGAGGCGCAGGGAGACGTCCGTTTCGGCGGTCTTTCTCGTGATGGCGGCTTCTCTCATTTTCGTTCCTCCAATATGTCGCGGACGGCCGACAGAAGGGTCTCCATCTGGGCCTCCGTACCCACGGTGATGCGGTTCCAGTCCCGGATGCGGGGCTTTGCGAAATGGCGGATCAGGATGCCCCGGGCCTTCAGCGTCAGATACAGGTCCTCCCCGCCGATTTTCTCCGAGCGGGCGAAGAGGAAATTCGCGGCGGAATCCGTCGCCGTGAAGCCCAGCTCCCGCAGGGCCTTCGCCGTCTTTTCCCGCACCCGGATGATCTCCGCGCAGTTTTTCTGCGTGTAGGCCTCCTCCAGCACTGTTCCCAGCCCCAGGGCCAGGGTCAGGGAATTGACGTTGTAGGGGTTCGTGGAATAGCGCAGGGTGTTCAGGTCCCGGATCAGCGCCTCGTTCCCCACGCCGAAGCCCAGCCTGGCCCCCGCCATGGAGCGGGACTTGGAGAAGGTCTGGGTGACCAGCAGATTATCGTACTTTTTGATGAGGGGGATGCAGCTCGTGCCGCCGAAGTCCACGTAGGCTTCATCCACCACCACCACCCGCTCCGGGTCCGCCGCCAGGATCTCCTCGATGGCCGCCGGGGGCAGGGGGATCCCCGTGGGGGCGTTGGGATTGGCGATAAAGACCGTGCCCTTGGCCGAAAGATAGTCCGAAACGTCGACGGTGAAATCCTCCCTCAAAGGAAACTCCCGGTAAGGGACGCCGTTCAGCTGGGCGAAGACCGGATAGAAGCCATAGGTGATGTCGGGGAAAAGAGCCGGGTGGTTCGCGTCGCAGAAGGCCATGAAGGCCATGTTCAGCACCTCGTCCGAGCCGTTGGTGAGCACGAGCTCCTCGGGCCGGACGCCGCAGAGGAAGGCCAGGGCCCGCCGCAGCTCCACGGCCTCCGGGTCGGAATAAAGCTCCGGCGAGCGGGTGTGATCCCTGGCGTAGAGCAGGGCCTTCGGGGAAGGGGGGAAGGGGTTTTCGTTGGTGTTGAGCTTCACGTACTGTCGCTCTCCCGGCTGTTCTCCCGGCACGTAGGGGGTGAGCGCGTCGTATTTGCGGCTGAAAAAGCGGCTCATTTCCCGGCCTCCTTTCTCACCAGGGCGCTGCGGGCGTGGCCCGTCAGCCCCTCGACCTCCGCGAAGAGGGCCACGTCGTCCGCGGCGGCCGCCTGGGCTTCGGCGGTGTAGTAGATGAACTGGGAGCGCTTCACGAAATCCTCCACGGACAGGGGGCTGGAGAAGCGGGCCGTGCCCCCCGTGGGAAGGGTGTGGTTGGGCCCGGCGTAATAATCCCCCATGGCCTCGGGGCAGCTCCTGCCCAGGAAGACGCTCCCGGCGTGGCGGATGCGCTCCAGCCAGCTGAAGGGCTCGTCCAGACAGAGCTCCAGGTGCTCCGGGGCGATCTCGTTGGCGATGTCCACGGCGGCGGCGAGATCCTTCGCCACGATGATCTTCCCGTTGGCCTCCACGGAGGCCCGGGCGATCTCCCGGCGCCGGAGCTTCGGCAGCTGGACTTCGATCTCCCGCTGCACCGCCTCCGCCAGGACCATGGAATCCGTCACCAGCACGGCGGCGGCGTTCTTGTCGTGCTCCGCCTGGCTCAGCAGGTCCGCCGCCAGGTGCCGGGGGTCGCTCTTTCCGTCGGAAACGATGAGGATCTCGCTGGGTCCGGCGATCATGTCGATGGCCACCTGGCCGAAGACCTGCTTCTTGGCCTCCGCCACGAAGGCCCCGCCGGGTCCCACGATCTTGTCCACCCGGGGCACCGTCTCCGTGCCGTAGGCCAGGGCCGCCACCGCCTGGGCCCCGCCCAGCTTGAAGATCCGGTCCACCCCGGCGATCTTCGCCGCCAGCAGCAGGGCGGGGGATATGGAGCCGTCCTTCTGCGCCGGGGTGACCATCACGATCTCCCCGCAGCCGGCCAGGGAGGCGGGGATGGCGTTCATCAGCACCGTGGAGGCCAGGGGCGTGCCGCTGCCGCTGCCGGGGACGCAGATGCCCACCCGCTCCAGGGGGATCACCCGCTGGCCCAGCACCACTCCGGGCTTCTCCGCCATGAGGAAGCCGCTGCGCAGCTGCTTTTTGTGGAAATCGCGGATGTTCTCCGCGGCCCGGCGGAGCACCTCGGGAAAGCCGGGCTCCACGGCCCCCTCCGCCGCCGCCAGCTCCGAAGCCGTGACCTCCAGAGCGTCGGGCTTCGCCCCGTCGAACCGCTCCGTGAAGCGAAGCAGGGCCTTGTCGCCCTCCGCGCGCACGGCGGCGATGATCTCCGCCACCGCGCCGGAGACGTCCGCCGCGGCGGTGCTCCGGGCGAAGACCGCCGAATTGGGCTCCTCGCCGTATTTCAGGATCCGTATCATGCTCTTTCCTCCGTCTGCTTTTCCAGACCCCGCCGGAGCGCCTCGATCTGCTCCCGGCAGAACTCGTAGCTTGCCTTGTTCGTAATGAAGCGGGCGCTGATGGGCAGGATCTCCGCCAGCACCGCCAGCCCGTTCTCCCGCAGGGTCGCTCCCGTCTCCACGATGTCCACGATCACGTCCGAGAGGCCCAGCAGGGGGGCCAGCTCGATGGAGCCGTTGAGGTGGATGACGTCGATGTCCCGGCCCAGGGAGGCGTAATACTCCCCGGCGATCCGGTCGAACTTCGTGGCCACCCGCAGCCGCCGCCGGGAATCGTCCCGGAAATCGGCGGGCCCGGCCACCGCCATGCGGCAGATCCCCGTCTTCAGGTCCAGCAGCTCGTAGACGTCCGGGGCGTGCTCCAGAAGGATGTCCTTCCCCGCCACGCCCGCGTCGGCGGCGCCCCGCTCCACGTAGACCGCCACGTCCGAGGGCTTCACCCAGAAATAGCGGAGGCCCAGGGCCTCGTTCTCGAACACCAGCCGCCGGTTTTCTTCCAGGATGGCGGGACAGTCGAAGCCCGCGGCGGCGAACATGGCGTATACCTTTTCTCCCAGCCGCCCCTTGGGCAGCGCGATATTCAGCATCTCAGCCCTCCGTTTTCCCCAGGCGGCGCACCTCGCCGAAGCGGCCCCGCTCCGGCTTCTCCCGCCGGGCCAGCACCCGTTTCCCCGCCGCGGCCAGGGCCCGCGCCTCCCGGCAGACCTCCGCGGGGGAGACCCCGTCCCCGTAAAGCAGCAGCACGTCCGCGTCAAGGGCGTTATCCTCCGGGGCGATGCCCTCCAGCTCGTCCAGATACACGGCGAAGCCCACGGCCCCGGCCTCCCTGCCCATCTTCCGCATCAGGGGATCGTAGCGGCCGCCGGATAGCACGCTCACCGGCACCCCGTAGACGAAGCCCCGGAAGACGATGCCGCCGTAGTACTGCATATCGTTCACCACGCTGAAATCGAAGCGCAGCAGCGCCTCCAGGCCCGCGGTCCGGAAGCCTTCCGCCACGGCCTCCAGCTGTCCCAGGGCCTGGGCCGGGCAGGGGAGGGCGCGGAGGATGGGGAGCACCTCCTCCGGCGTACCGCCCGCGGCAGCCAGAGCCGCCAGCCGCTCCGCAGCCGCCGGATCGGCCCCCGAGGCCCGGCAGAGGGCGCGCAGCTCGTGGAGGTTCTTGGCGGCGATGCATTTCATGAGCTTCCGCCGGGTCTCCTCCGGCACCGCCAGGGCTTCCGTCAGCGCCGCCGCGATATCCAGATGGGAGATCTCCAGCACGCAGCGGTCGGACACCCGCCGGAGGCTCTCCGCCGCCAGCAGCAGCACCTCCAGCACGCAGTAGTCGTCGATGGGGCCGATGCACTCCAGCCCCGCCTGGGGGATCTCCCGGAAGCTGCGGCCGCTCCCCCCGGTGCGGTAGACGTTTTCGTTGTAAAAGACCTTGCGGAGGCCGTCCGCCCGGTCCGGGCTGCCCTTCACGATGGAGAGGGTCACGTCCGGCTTCAGGGCCATGAGCTTCCCGTTGAGGTCCGTGAAGGTGAGCACGTTTTCCGAAACGAGGAAATCCTTGTTTCTCGCGTACAGGTCGTATTCCTCGAATTTGCTCATGCGGTACTGGGTGTAGCCGTACTGCCGGTACAGCGTCCGGAGCTGCAGCAGCGTCCGCTCCTCCCAGGTGAGCGCCGCGGTCAGAGAATCCATCTGATCCCTCCGTTGGGAGCCGGGACCGGGCCCGGCTTAAATACGATAGCATGATAGCACGATATCGTGTTAAAGTAAAGCCCCCGCTCCGAATTTCGTAGCCTTGCACAAAAAACACGGCATGGTGCGGCCGCCCATGGACAGCCGCACCATACCGGTCGGGCCCTGTCAGTCGTCGAAGCCCACGTCCTTCCAGAAGCTCATCATAAAGTCGGGGATGGAGGCCTTCTCCTCCGGGGTCAGGTATTCCCAAAGGAACTTCTCCGTTTTGGGATTGGCCTCCTGCACCTCCACGAAGAGCCAGGGGCGGGTGCAGCGGTTTATGTGGTAGAAGCCGTGGGGCGTGCCGCCGGGGATGCGGAGGCAGCAGCTGCGGGTGATGACGTGCTTCTCCATCTCCGGGCCGAAGCAGATCTCCACCTCCGCCCCCAGATCCCAGGGGTTTTCCGGGTCGCTGCCGAAGAGGAACATGATCTCGTTTTCCTTGTGCATATGGGGCGGATGCCCCACGATCCGCTGACCGGGGGCGGGCTTCTCCGCCTGCGCTTCGTCAAAGGGCATGTTCCAGTGGATGCTGTAGCTGCACTGAAACACGGGCAGGTCGTCCAGCCGGGCCACCCAGGGGATGGGACGGCCCGCGGGGAAATCCATATTTTCGGAATAAATGACGCAATCGTCGTATTTGCCCATCGCTGTCTCCTTTCCGGCTCAGCCGAATTTCTCCGCGTCCTCGGTGAGGAGGCGGCAGAGGAAGGTGTAGGCGCAGGCGGGCCAGCTGCCGCCGTGGAAGCCGCCGCCGCCCCCCAGCACCGGATGGATGAGGAAGGGCATGCCGAGCTTCATCAGGGCGGTACAGTAGCGCCCGGCGATGAGCCTGCCCGCGTCCCGCCGCCGGGAGCCCAGGAGGCCGCTGCAGATGAAGAGCATGGAGGGCGGCACGATGTTGCCCCTGGCGATGGAATAGCCCGTGGCCTCGAACCAGTCGGAGTCCATGCGCTCCATGCTCAGACCGTAGGGGCTGAGGAAGACGCCCTCCTCCAGGAGGTCGGCGCAGAGCTTGTCCAGCACCTCGTCGGGCAGCCGGTCCCCCAGGACGGCGGGGATATAGTGGATGAGGGAGCCGGAGAGGACCTTTTCATGGGTCCAGGGGACGATGCCCAGGAAGTGCTCCCCGTCCCACATCTCCGTCAGCATCCGGTCCAGCAGCTCTTTGGACTGGGCGTACCAGTCCTCCGCCTCCACGGGCTTCTCCAGCAGGATGGCCAGGTCCCCCAGGGCCTCGTACAGCAGCACCAGGTAGGCGCTCAGGTCCGGGGAGGCCATCTGCATATGGTCGAGGAAGAGGGTGCAGTCGTCGAAGCCGGTCTCGTCCCCGTGCTCGTAGGCGGGCAGGCCGTCGCCGTCCTCGTCCCGGGCGGCGGGGAACCAGCGGCCCCAGGCGGAGACCGCGTCGTAGATCTCCGCCAGGGTCTCCGGGGGCAGCTCCTTCTTCAGGTCCCGCCGGGCCATGAGCTGCTTCAGGGTCCAGCCGTGGACGGGGGGCTTGATCATCTGGGTCACGCAGGTGGCGTCGTTGTACAGGTCGGAGAACTGCCCGTAGGGGCTCACCCGGTCCGTGGGACTCAGGAGCAGGTCGACGGAGATATCCAGATTCGGCTCCAGGGCGGCGGCGTTATGGCACATCTGCCACTGGGAGGCGAGCTCCTGACCCAGCATCACGATCATCCCGTGCTTCACCCCCATGGTGGGGGCGGTGAGATAGCTCCACAGGGTGTATTCCGCCTGGGGCCGGGCCTGCTCGTAGGGCTCCGCGAAGGCGGGCATGGCCCCGTAGAAGTTCTCCCAGTCCGCGCGCATGTCGGCCATGGCCTCGGCGTAGGCGGGGTAGACCTCCCGGGGGTAGGCGGCGTGGGTAAATTCCTCCATGGCCAGGGTGAAGCGGCCGTCGGGGCCGGGGACCGTGTCCCCCTTCACGCTGCCGCTGGAGAGCTTCGCCCAGTCCCAATAGGGGCCGAATGTGAAGCCGGAGTCCTCCAGGGGCTGGAAGACCATGGAGCAGGTCCAGCGGAAGGCGGCCTCCCAGGCCCCGTTCTTCCGGGGCTTCACCGTCTCGTGCTGTTCCATGTCCTTCTCAAAGTGCAGGCCCATGCCCGGATCGCCCTCCGCCATCAGCATGGTCGCGCTGGCGAAGGTGAAGCGCACGTCCCCGTAGCGGGTGAGCAGGGTCAGCTCGTCCGCCTCCCCCCGGATCACGAAGGGCACCCGCCGCCCCTCGAAGGTGGGCCAGAGGTCGATGAGCTTGCTCCCGTCCCGGGCGCGGGCGCTGCCGCCGTGAAGGGTCGCCAGGTGCAGGGCGG
Source organism: Oscillospiraceae bacterium (assembly GCA_017524845.1). Classification (GTDB taxonomy): domain Bacteria; phylum Bacillota; class Clostridia; order Oscillospirales; family Oscillospiraceae; genus UBA1774. Next base: position 8,251 of record JAFXUU010000020.1, on the reverse strand, counting down.
AGGTGCCGTAGCCGCTGGCCCGCACGGAGAGGCCGAACCAGGCCCCCCGGCGCTTGAACATGTTGCCGGCGACGGGGAAGAAGCTCTTTACGTCCCGGAAAAAGGGATCTTTCGTCTGCATGCTGTATCCTCCGTTTCTTGACCGCCCTCCGCCGGGGCGGAGGGTCGTTTGATAACGATTCGTAATATGCCGGGAGAGACCGCCGGTGTGCGTCGGGAAGAAGGGGGTCCCGCCGGGGGCGGGATTCGGCAAAAATGGGTGACAGATTGTAACAAAATGAGAGTATCAGGAAAAAGCTGTCAAATCCGGGGTCGGAAAAAGGGAAAAACCGGTTTACGTAATGCTGCGTTGTATTGGATATACCGCGAGTTATGCACATTCTCCACAAAGTTGTCCACAATCGAAGGACCTCGGAGAATAAAGGCTCCCGACGGTTTTCGGCGGGAAAATCCCCGGAGGCCGACCCTGCGGAGACGCGAAAACGGGGGTCAGCTCGAAGTCGACATAAATGCGGAAAAACCGGGGCGGCGGGAGAGGCCTGCGATCGGCGCCCGCCCGGCGGCGCGTCCCGCCCCGGGAGCTCAGAAGCGCAGGAAGCGGCTGTCCGGGGACATGGTGGCGTAGGCGTTCAGGCTGCTGTCGGCCCGGACGCCCGCCAGGTATTCGTAGTAGCCCTGGCAGCCGATCATGGCGGCGTTGTCCCCGCAATAGGCCAGAGGGGCCGGGAAGGTTCGGATGCCCCGCTTCGCCGCCTCCCGGTCCAGCTCGGCGCGGATGACGGAGTTGGCGGCCACGCCTCCGGCGATGGCCAGCTTGCCGTAGCCCAGCTCCTCCGCGGCCTCCGCCGCCCGGCTCACCAGGGTGTCGCTCACCGCCCGGCAGAGGGAGGCGGCCAGGGAGGGGAGATCCAGGGCTTCCCCGGTCTGGCGGGCGCGGTGGGCCAGGTTCACCACGGCGGTCTTCAGGCCGGAGAAGGACATGTCGTAGGGGCTCCCGTCCACCTTTGCCCGGGGGAGGGGGTATTTCTCCGGGTCGCCGGTCTTTGCCAGGGCGTCGATCTGCGCGCCGCCGGGGTAGCCGATGCCCAGCACCCGGGCGGCCTTGTCGAAGCATTCCCCGGCCGCGTCGTCCCGGGTGCTCCCCAGCACCCGGTAATCGGTGTAGCCCCGCACGTCCAGGATGAGGCTGCTGCCCCCGGAGGCCACCAGGCAGGCGAAGGGCGGCTCCAGCTCCGGCCAGGCGATGTAGTTTGCGGCCACGTGGCCCCGGATGTGGTGGACGGGGATCAGGGGCCTATCCAGGGCGAGGGCGGCGGATTTGGCGAAGCTCACCCCCACCAGCACCGCGCCGATGAGCCCCGGCGCGCAGGTGACGGCCACGGCGTCGACGTCCTCCCGCCGGACCCCGGCGTCCCGGAGGGCCAGGTCGGCGAGCTTCTGCACCGCCTGTACGTGGCTGCGGGAGGCCAGCTCCGGCACCACGCCGCCGTAGACCCTGTGGATGTCGATCTGGGAGCTGATCTCGCTGGACAGGACCCTGCGGCCGTTTTCCGTCACGGCGGCGGCGGTCTCGTCGCAGGAGGATTCGATGGAGAGTATGATCATCGTTCCGCTTCCTCGGCAAAGAATTTCGTCATGATGAGGGCGTCCTCCGGCGGGCGGAGGTAATAGCCCTTTCTTCGGCCCACGATCCCGAAGCCGTGGGCCTCGTACAGGGAGACGGCCCCGGCGTTTCCCGCCCGGACCTCCAGGCTGAGGAAGCGCAGGCCCCGCTTCTTCGCTTCCTCCGCGAACGCCCGCAGCAGGGCGGAGGCGGCGCCCCGCCGCCGGTACGCCGGGTCGACGGCCACGTTGTCCACGTAGCCCTCGTCCAGCACGGACTGCATCCCCGCGTAGCCCGCGAGCTTCCCCTCCGCTTCCGCGGCCAGCCACAGGGAGAGCCCGTCCGCCAGGGCGCTGCGGAACACGCTCTCCGGCCAGGGGTCGGGAAAGCAGCGGCGCTCGATGGCCAGGACCTCCGGGAGGTCCGCCGCCGTCATGGGGCGGACGGCGATCTCACTTCGCGTCATACCAGGTCTTCCCCGTATGGGCCTCCGCGATGAGGGGCACGGGCAGGTCGGAGGCGCCCTGCATCTCTTCGGTGAGGATGGCGGCCACCTGCTCTCCCAGGGCCTCCGGGCACTCGGCGATGAGCTCGTCGTGCACCTGGAGGAGGAGCCTCGCCTCCGGGACCTCCCGGGCCAGGCGGTCGGCCACCCGGATCATGGCCAGCTTGATGATGTCCGCCGCCGTCCCCTGGACGGGCATATTCATGGCCACCCGCTCCCCGAAGGAGCGGAGGTTGAAATTGGAGGACTTCAGCTCCGGCAGATAGCGGCGGCGGCCGAAGAGGGTCTCCGCATAGCCCTTTTCCTTCGCCCGCGCCACCACGTCGGCCATATACTGCCGCACGCCGCTGTAGTGGGCGAGATAGCTGTCCATATAGGCCCGCGCCTCGCTGCGGGTCACGTGGATGTCCTGGCTGAGGGAATAGTCCGAGATGCCGTAGACGATGCCGAAATTCACCGCCTTGGCCCGGGAGCGCATGAGGGGGGTCACGTCCTCCGGAGGCACCCCGAATACCTGGCTCGCCGTGGCCCGGTGGATATCCTCCCCGTCCAGGAAGGCCTGCTGCATCACCCTGTCCTCCGCCAGGCAGCTGAGGATGCGCAGCTCGATCTGGGAGTAGTCCGCGTCCACCAGGACGCAGCCGGGGGAGGCGACGAACATCCGCCGCACCTCGCCCCCCAGCTCCGTGCGCACGGGGATGTTCTGCAGGTTGGGGTCGGCGGAGGAGAGGCGGCCCGTGGCGGTGACGGTCATGTTCAAAGTGGTGCGGATGCGCCCGTCCCCGTCGATGAAGCGCAGCAGCCCGTCGGCGTAGGTGGATTTCAGCTTGGTGAGCTTCCGGTAGTCGATGAGCTTCTCCACGATGGGGTGCCTGCCCCGGAGCTTTTCCAGCACCTCGATGTTGGTGGAATAGCCGGTCTTGGTCTTGCCGTAGGGGGGCAGGCCCAGCCGGTCGAAGAGGATCTCCCCCAGCTTTTTGGTGGAGTTGATGTTGAAGTCCTCCCCGGCCATGGCGCAGATCTCCCCCTGAAGCACCTCGATCGCCTCGCCCAGGGAGCTGCCGAAGCGCAGGAGGGCCTGCCGGTCCACGGGGAAGCCCCGGGCCTCCATGACCGCCAGCACGGGGCAGAGGGGGAGCTCGATCTCCCGGTACAGCCGCTCCATGCCCTGCTCCTTCAGCAGGGGCAGGGTGAGGGCGCGGAGGTCCCGCACGGCCTCGGCCCGCTCCTTCAGCAGGGGCAGGGCGTCCAGCCCCTCCGCCGGGGCCTCCGAAAGGCTGCGGCCCAGCAGCTTTTTCGCGATGCGGGGGAGGGCATAGCTCCCGTCGGAGGGGTCCAGCAGATAGGCGGCCAGGGAGGCGTCGAAGACGAGGCCCTCCCGGGGAAGGCCCAGGGAGGCGAGGCTGCGCATGAGGGCATTCAGCTCCGTGCCCGCCTTGGGGATCTCCGGGGCGAAGAAGGCCCGGAGAAAATCCTCCGAGGGGCCGGAGAGGGCATAGCCCCGGTCCCCGGCGATGAGAGCCAGCGAGGAAAGAGCGGCGTCGGCGGCGAAGAACACCGTTTCCGCCCCCCGGCAGGCCTCCAGCACTTCGGCCTCGGGGGCCTCCGTCCAGTCCGTCCCGGCGGCGGCCGGCGCGCTCGCCGGGGCCGGACCCTGGGGGGGCCTGAGCCCGTAGGCTTCGATGAGCTTGCGGAATTCCAGCCTGTCCAGCAGGGCGTAGAGCCTGTCGTTGTCCGGTTCCCGGAGAAGACAGGCTGCGGGATCGAAGTCCAGGGGCGCGTCCCGCCGGATCTCGGCGAGACGGTAGCTTAAAAGAGCGGAATCCCGGCCTTCCTCCAGCTTCTTCCGGGCCGCGGGCCTGATGGAGGGATCCTCCAGGTTTTCATAGACGCCCTCCAGGGAGCCGAAGCGGTGGAGCAGCTCCATGGCGCTCTTCTCCCCGATGCCCCGGACGCCGGGGATGTTGTCCGAGCTGTCCCCCATGAGGGCCTTCAGGTCCACCAGCTTCTCCGGCGCGAAGCCGTACTTATCCCGGAATACGGCCTCGTCGTATTCCAGATGCTCGTTCTTCCCCGGCTTCGAGGTGATGAGCATCACGTGGGTGCGCTCGCCGATGAGCTGCAGGCTGTCCCGGTCGCCGGTGACCAGCAGACAGTCCCAGCCCGAAGCCTCGCAGCGCCGGGAAACGGTGCCCAGGAGGTCGTCCGCCTCCCAGCCCTCCAGGGCGAAGCGGGGCACGTTCATGGCGTCGATCACCTGCTGCAGCCAGGGCAGCTGCATGGCCAGCTCCTCCGGCATGCCCTTCCGGGTAGCCTTATAGCCCTCGTACATCTCGTGCCGGAAGGTGGGGGCCTTCCGATCGAAGGTCACGCAGAGGCCGTCCGGGGCGTTTTCCGCCTCGAGACGCCGCAGGATCGTGAGAAAACCGTATACCGCGTTGGTGGGCAGCCCGTCCGCCGTCGTCAGGGGACGGATGCCGTAAAAGGCCCGGTTGAGGATGCTGTTGCCGTCCAGGACCATAAGCTTCATCGTCATCACCCGGGAAAATCATACCCCAAACGGCGGGTGATTACAATAATTTTATTGTCACCGCCCGCCGGAGCCGGAGCCAGCTCAGTAGAAAATTGAAGCATTCGCTGAGATAGATCACGGCTATGTAGGCCCGCACTCCGAAACGGGGCAGGAGAAAGCAGACGCTGGCGAGGGTCAGCACGGCGTCCGCCAGATTGATGAACATGGAGCTGAGCTGCAGCCCCAGCCCCTTCAGCATCCCGTCCACCACGCTGTCCAGATACATGACCGTCACCAGCGGGGCCAGGAGGCGCAGGTAGCTCCCGGCCTCCGCGCTGCGGTAGAGCCGCCGCCCCAGCCAGGGTCCCAGCAGGAAGAGGACGGCCGCCGCCGCGGCGGAGAACAGCAGGCAGGAGGAAAGGATGCGCCCCGCCGTGCGCTCCATGGCGGCCCGGTCCCCCCGGAGCTGGGCGCCGGTGAGCTCCGGGATCAGCAGGTCCGACAGAGCGCCGAAGAACACGGAGGCGAAGCCCAGCACGGGGAAGACCATCCCGCCCACCACGCCGTAAACGCTCAGCGCCTCGGCGGCGGAAGCGCCGGAGCGCCGGAGCATCCGGGGGACCAGCAGGTGCTGCAGGGTGCTGAGGGCCGTGCGGGCATAGGAGGAGAAGGCCAGAGGGAGGCTCAGACGCAGGAGGCGGGCGCCCTGTCCGGATTTGCGCCGGGGCGCAAGGCCCCTGCCTTCGCCTTTGTATAATATGTAGGAGATCCCCAGGGAGCACAGGTCCGCCGCCGAGGCGCCGAAGGCGAAGACGGCGCAGCAGAGCTCCGGCCGCCCTTCGGGGAGGCGGGGCAGCAGCGCCAGGGTGACGCCGAAGGCGACCAGCTGCTCCGCCGCCTGGGAGAAGGAGGCCTTCCAGGGCCGGAACACGGCGGTGAAATAGCCGGCAAACACGCTGCCCGCGGCCAGGCAGGGGAGTCCCGGAGCGAAGACGAGCAGGGATAGGGTCAGCCGCCGGTCCCCGGCGAAAGCGGCCGCGGCGGGAGCCAGGGCAATGAGGAGCAGCGCCGCGAGGCCGCCGAAGCCCAGGGCGTAACGGAGGGCGGCGCGCATCACCCCCTCCGGGTCTCCGCTCCCCGCCGGGCTCAGCTCCTCGGCCACCAGGCGGGTGACGGAAAAGCGGATGCCGGAGGCCGCCAGGGCCACGGCCAGGGTTTCCACGTTCAGCGCCAGCTGCAGGAGCCCCATTCCCTCCGCCCCCATGAGGGCGGCCAGACGGCTGTTGACGAGGAGCCCGCTCAGCCGCAGCAGGAGGCTGAGGGCCGTGGTGAGAAGGGCGCTTTTCAGCAGGGGAGATAGCCTGAACAGGGGGACCGCCTCCTTCCGCGCAATGCCGCTTCCCATTCATATGAGGCTTCGGAGGGGCCGCAGAACGCCGGTTTCCGGGTGATATTCCAATATTTGGGGGACATTCCGGAGGAATCTCAACATATTGCTCAAAAAAATCATCCCGAAATTAGAAAGAATGACTTGTCTTTTCGTAATTGTGTGCTATAATCAACCCAACTGAATGGCGTTTTATGTGAAAGTGCATAAAGGCCAGGGCCCCTGATTTCGCGGGAAAAGGAGTAGTAGGTATGAACAAACAAACCCTGAAGAAAGACTGGATACACAATCATTCCGTGTATCTGCTGGCGATCCCGATCTTCCTCTATTTCATCATCTGGAACTATCTCCCCATGGTCGGTGTGGTGCTGGCGTTCGAGGAATACACCCCCCGCGGCGGCTTCATCTTCAGCCAGTGGGTCGGCGTAAAGAACTTCACGGACTTCTTCGGCAGCTACTATCTGTGGCGTCTGCTCCGCAACACGCTGCTGCTTAGCGTCCTGAACCTGATCGTCAACTTCCCGGCCCCCATCATTCTGGCCCTGCTTCTCAACGAGCTGCAGAACGAGCTCTTCAAGAAGATCATCCAGACCATCAGCTACATGCCCTTCTTCGTGTCCACCGTCGTCATCTGCGGCATCATCGTGGACTTCATGGGCTACAACGGCGGCATCACCATGATGCTGGCCAGGATGGGCCTCGCGGAAAACAAGAACCTGCTCACCATCAAGTCCTATTTCCGCCCGGTCTACGTTCTCTCCAGTACCTGGCAGGGCATCGGCTACGGCTCCATCATCTATCTGGCCGCCCTCTCCGGCGTGGACCAGGAGCTGTACGAGGCCGCCAAGATCGACGGCGCCAACCGCTGGCAGCAGACCTGGCACGTGACCCTGCCCGGCATCGCCCCCACGGTCATCATCATGCTGATCATGCAGATCGGCAGCCTGCTCTCCTCCTCCACGGATAAGATCATCCTGCTCTACAACACCCAGACCTACGAGGTGGCCGACACCATCGGCACCTTCGTATACCGGCGCGGCATCGTGGAAGGCAGCTACGGCTACTCCACCGCCGTCGGCCTGTTCAACTCCTTCGTCAACCTGATGCTGCTGTTCACGGCCAACAGCCTGAGCCGCAAGTATTCCGAGACGAGTCTGTTCTAAGGGAGGTAAGGGACAATGAAAATAAAGGAATCTCCGAGTCGCATCGTATTCCGGGTCGTCAACGTCATCATCATGATCGTGCTGGCTTTCGCCTGCCTGGCGCCGCTGCTGCACGTGTTCTTCGCCTCCATCAGCGACCCGACCCTGCTGACCCAGTTCAAGGGCGGCATCATCCTCTGGCCTCTGTATGACTCCACCCACCACATCACCTCCAAGGGCTACACCTTCGTCCTGACGAACCAGTCCCTGATCTGCGGCTACGCCAACACCTTCTACTACGTCGTGGCCGGCGCCGTGCTGAGCGTCCTGCTCTGCTCCGTGGGCGGCTACTGCGTGTCCCGCCGCAACACCCTCTGGATGAAGTACCTCACCCTGATGATGACCTTCACCATGTTCTTCGGCGGCGGCATGATACCGACGTACATGGTCAATAAATACCTGGGCATCGTCAACACCCGATGGGTCATGGTCCTCATGGGCCTGGTGAGCGTGCTCAACATCATCATCGTCCGAACGGCCTTCCAGGCCGTCCCGGCCAGCCTGGAGGAATCCGCCCAGCTGGACGGCGCTGGCCACATGACCATCCTCTTCAAGATCACCTTCCCGCTGGCCAAGGCCACCATCGCCGTCATCACCCTGTTCTACGCCGTCGGCAAGTGGAACGACTACCTGACCGCAGCCATCTACCTGCTGGATCGCCGCCTGTATCCCCTGCAGCTGATCCTCCGCGAGATCCTGGTGCAGGACTCCGGCCAGACCGTCTTCGAGGTCGGCGACCAGGCCAGCAGCTACAGCCAGTACAAGAAGCTCCTGCAGTACTCCACCGTCATCTTCGCCACCCTGCCCATCCTCTGCGTCTACCCCTTCGTGCAGAAATACTTTGTCAAGGGCGTCATGATCGGCTCCATCAAGGGCTGATCCTATAGCAAAAGCAAACCGGCGGATGCGTCTCGCATCTGCCGGTTTTGGCTTGTCAAAAAGCAAAAAACAACGTTTCGACAAGCATGGGGGGATTGTGAGGGGGGATGGGAATCCCCCCTCACGTTCAATCCATGCAAAATCAAAAACATTATCTGATTTT
>JAFXUU010000019.1 GCA_017524845.1 Oscillospiraceae bacterium | reverse complement strand
TCACCGGCTCTTCCGGCTCGTCATCATCGTCCCCCTCGTCGTCGTAATCGTCGTTATCGTCCCAATCGTCCCCGTCGTCATAATCTCCGTCTTCTCTTTCGAACAGGGGGATCTGAGAAACGTAGCCCTCGCCGGAATCCTCCTCCTTAGGGGGGAGAACAAGCTCCTGCAGTGCCTGCTCGTACTCCTCCTCTTCCGCTTTCTGTACGTCGTCCAGCTGGTTGAGAAGCTCGTCGAGGTCGAACACGTCCTCTTTAACGATGGCGTCCTGCAGCACGGTGTCCTTCGCGATCTCCTCGAGGACGAAAGCCGGGAAGGAATGCTCGTCAAGGATGATCTTCTCGTAATCGTAATCAAGGCCGAGCAAATCCATTGCATTCAGCGGGAAGCCCCGGACTCCTTCGCCGCCCTCGACGGCGAAGACCTTCCGCAGCCTTCCGGCCGGATCGAAGCAGGTCACGGTGCCGTGGCCGGTGAGGAACTGGGAGAGCTTCGCGGTGACGTAGCCGCTGGAGCCGCGGATGCCCGTGACCATGGTGCTGGTCCGGATCTCCAGAGTTTCATCCCCGGAGAGCGGCGCGGTCACGTCGAAGAAGATCTCGCCGGAGATCAGCTCCACGGACAGCTTGCTCCAGGATTTCTTGATGGAGACCCTGGTGTTCATATCCAGCTTGATCGCTTTGGTATCGTCCAGGCTGATGTAGGCATAGCTCGCGTCCGCCGTGGCGATGGAATAGCCGCTGTAAAGACGCATGCCGGCGTTGAACGTCTGATTGACGCCGCTTGCGTCCAGCACGGTGACGGTACCCTCCACCACCTGTAGACGCATGGTCGTGGCCTTTGCGGTCGCAGCGGCGGCGGGCATCGCCAGTCCCAGCAGAAGAAGCAGGGACAGGATCAAAGCCATGATCTTTTTCATTCGGTTGCCTCCCAAGCTTTGCTTTTCTCAAACAGGGCCAGGACGTCGCCGTCAAGGCTGCCTTCCTCCACCATGCTGTGCAGGATGCTGAGAGCTCTCTCCGCAGGCATGGGCTTTTTGTACGGCCGGTCTTCCGCGGTGAGCGCGTCGTAAACGTCCAGGATCGTCAGCAGGCGGACCTCCCAGGGGATCTCGTCTCCGGAAAGGTGGTTCGGGTAGCCCTTTCCGTTGGGGTATTCGTGATGGGCTGCCGCCCATTTGGGGACCTGCGCATAGATCTTCGGGAAGGAAACGTGCTCCAGGATGCGAGCGGTGACGGAGGCGTGGCTTTCCATGATGCTGCGCTCTTCGGGAGTCAGCGTACCCTTCCGGACGGACAGGCATTCATGCTCGTAATCTGTCAGCCACGGATGCGTTTCGCCTGTCTCGTCCGTGTAGGTGAGGGCCGCCAGCTCGTGGATGGCGGCAAGGTCCTCGTCGGAGAGGAAGCCCGCGGTATTGGCCCGCTCGATCAGGGCCATTCCATCCGTCCTGCGTTTTCTGCGCTCCGCAGCTTCCTCGGCGCTGATCCGCCCTTCGCATTCGGCGACCCGGTCCAGCAGGTCCATGATGCGGAAACGGGTCTTCACCCGCTCCATCCCGGCGTCCAGCCGGCTGCCCTTGTCCATGATCTCCAAGGGCACCACCAGCTTGCCCACGTCGTGGAGCCAGACGCTCAGAAGGAAGGTGCGGCGCTTGTCCGCGTTGAAGCGAAGGGGACTGTCCTCCGCGTCCAGCCAGTTTATGAAGGCGATGGCATATCGCACCATATTCCGGGTATGATTGGCGTTGTAGGGGGTGCGCTCATCGATGGCGGCGGAGAGCGCGCCCACCAGGGAATCCAGCAGGGCGGTGATCTGCTCCGAATACTGCATATTCGTCACGCTGATGGCGGCCTGGGCGGAAATGGCCCGCACCAGCAGCTCGACGCTTTCCTTGAAGGGAATGGTGCTGCCGTCCTCATCCAGGGCGTTGATCAGCTGCATGGCGCCGATCAGGTCGCCCCGGTCATTGGAGAGGGGTACGACCAGCATGGTCTTCGTAACGTATCCGGTGAGCTCATCGTATTTGGCGGAGCCGGAAAAATTGAAGCGGTCGTCCGTGTGCACGTCGTGCACGTTGATGGACTCGTTGTGGAGCACGACCCAGGAGCAGACGTAGCTGGGATCCAGCGGCACGGGCGGCATGATGATGGGAGCCGCGTGCCCGCCCTGGCGGATGTGAATGGAACGGGTCACCATCCGGCAGAAGTGGAGCCCGTCGTCCTCCAGAAGGTAGAGCGTGCCTGCGTCGCAGTGGGAAAGGTCCATCGCGGTGTCCAGTATGGCGGACAGGAGCTTTTCTCTGTCCCGCTCTGCGGCCAGCGCCAGACACATGCGCAGGAACTGGCGGATCTGTTTCGGTGTCATAGGATGATCTCCTCCATCGCCATGGCGAATGAGCAGTCCGAATGCTCCGCGGCAAGCCTGCCTGCCGCTGCGTCCAGCATACGGTCGGTATGGGTGGGGTCGTGGTGGACGATGCGTACCTTTTCGGCGCCGCAGGCGAGCCCCAGCTGCACCGCCCGGCTCCAGGTGCTGTGCCCGAAGCTGCGGCGGGACTCCCATTCCTCGTCGGAATACTGTCCGTCGCAGAGAAGAAGGCTGCAGCCCCTGGCAAATTCCGTCACGGTGGGCATGATCGCGTCGGTCAGCGTACAGTCGGTGACGAAGGCGACGGATCGGTCCCCGTGGATGAGCTTGATGAGGGTGACGCCGCCTGGGTGGATGCCCTCGATGGTTTCCACGGACACGGGGCCGATGCTGAAGCTCATGGGCATCTCCATCATGAGAACGTCCGCCGGCAGCTGACTCACCCGGACGGGCCACAGAGGCGGCGAGATCAGCAGATTGATCTGCGCCTCCGTATCCAGACCGTTGCGGCTTTTGGAGTATATATCCAGCCGGGAGGCGGAATCCATCAGAAGCGGGCAGAGCGGAAGGCCGAGCAGATGGTCCACGTGGGCGTGGGTGAGCAGGAGCGAGGCCCGTTTGCTCCCATCGCCGGGAGATGGCAGTTCCATCAGGCCGGTACCGGCGTCGAGGATGATGGTCTCGCCGCCGAGCTGCGCCAGAATGCATGTGGTATTCCCGCCGTATTTGGCAAAATCAGCCCCGGCTCTGGGGACGGAGCCCCGGGCACCGAGGATGGTAACGGTATCCACATCGATCACCTGCCTTTTGGGTATCGATAATACTCCACAAATAACAGAATACCCCATTATTCCGACAGCTGTCAAGCTTTTTAGCCTACCTTATAAAATAAATATGCGGAGGCGGGGCCGCAGCCCTATGCCTCCGCATACAGGATCTCCTCCTCCGCGCCTCGCAGCGCAGGATCCGGGTCCCGGGCGTGGAGCCAGGCGTCATGCGTCCGGGGCGGGAGGATCACCGGCATCCGGTCGTGGATGAAAGCGATGCCGGGAGCGGCCTGCCGCGTCAGGATCACGAAGCGGTACGTTCCGTCCGGCTCCCGGCGGGAGAGGGCGGCCAGCCAGACCGGGCCGGGCTCCCTGGGCCGCAGCCAGTAGCGGATGCGGCTGCCCCGGCGCTTCTCCCATTCGAAATACCAGCTGGCGGGCACAAGGCAGCGGCCCCCGGCCAGGTCCCGGCGGAACGTGGGCTTTTCCGCCGCCGTTTCGCTGCGGGCGTTGATGATGAGGCCCTTCCCGTCGTAGCGGGGATAGCCCCAGCTCATGGCGGTGATGACGCCGCCGCTCCGCAGCACCGGCGCGGGATCGGAGGGGAAGACCTCGCCCGTCTTCACCGCCGCGCCGAATTCCACCGCCTCCAGGATCTCCGCCATGTCCCGCTCGTCCGCCGCGATGTAGTATCTTCCGCACATACGCTCCGCCTCCCCGCAGTTTTCAAAGGGATGATAGCACTTTTCCGGGGAGAATACAAGAAACGGCCTGAAAATATCTCATAAAATGAGTATTATATCTATTGAAAACCCGGAATAAGAGTATTACAATGGGTGTACTTCCGGAAGAAAAGGAGGGAAGAGCATGGAGCAGACCAAGGTCTACGTGGCCGTGGAGGCGGATTTCCTGCCGGACGGGCGCATCCTGCCCAAAAGCGTGACCTGGGAGGACGGAAAGAAATATGCCATCGACCGGATCCAGGATATCCGCAAGGCCGCCAGCCTGAAGGCGGGCGGCGCCGGGATCCGCTATACCGTGCGCATCGGCCGCGCCACCACCTGCCTGTATCTGGAGGAAAACCGCTGGTTCGTGGAGCGGCGGGGCAGCTGAAGGACTTGCGGACGGCGGGAAAATGCAATACAATACAGACAAACGGAGTTCCGGAAAGAACGGAGGCTGTGGTCCTTATGCGGCTGCTGTTTTGTCATCCGATCCTGATTGCCGCGGCGGTGATCCCCGCGGCGGTACTGCTCGTCCGCGTCTACCGGGCGGACCGGCTGGAGCGGGAGCCCTTCGGGCTGCTGCTGGGGCTGGTGCTGCGGGGCATCCTGGCCACGGTGCTGGCCCTGGTGGCGGAGCGGGCGGGGGAGCTCGTCCTGAGCATCCTTTTTGCCGAAGACTCTTTGGCCTACCGGCTGCTGCTCTGCTTCGTCGTGGTGGGCGGCGCGGAGGAGGGCACGAAATACCTGCTGCTGAAGCGGCGCACCTGGAATTCCCCCAGCTTCGACTGTCAGTTTGACGGGGTGGTCTACGCGGTGTTCGTCTCCCTGGGCTTCGCCCTCTGGGAGAACATCGGCTACGTGGCGATGTTCGGGCTGAGCACGGCTCTCCTCCGGGCCGTGACCGCCGTGCCGGGGCACGCCTGCTTCGGCGTTTTCATGGGCATGTGGTACGGCGCGGCCCGGCGGGAGGAGAACTGCGGATACCCGGGCTTGAGCCGCCGCAGCCGCCGCAGGGCCTTCCTGATCCCGGCGCTGCTCCACGGCTGCTACGACGCCATCGCCATGACGGACCGGCAGTACTTCGGCTGGATCTTCGTGCTCTTCGTGCTGGGCATGTTCCTCGCGGCCAACGCGCTGATGAAGCGCCTCTCCCGGGAAGACAGCTATATCTGAGCGATATAAACTGAAGAATGAATACTTAAGACTTAAGAATGAAGAATACAAAAAGGAATCCTGCCGACTTTGTCGGCAGGATTCCTTTTTGGTGCGCGAGGGGGGACTTGAACCCCCACGTACGTAGTGTACACTAGAACCTGAATCTAGCGAGTCTACCAATTCCACCACTCGCGCATGTCCGGGAGTACCGGAGGCCCTCCCGTTTGGTGCGGAAGATGGGACTCGAACCCACACGCCAAACGGTATACGCACCTCAAACGTACCTGTCTACCTATTCCAGCACTTCCGCATGGCTTCCTTTGAGAAAGCTCCCTCATTATAGCAAAGAATCTTCGATTGTCAAGCGGAAATTTACAAAAAAGGCGGCTGATATTTGTCGGAGTCCAGCACGTCGGAAAGGGCGATCAGAAGGGTGCGCATCCGCCCGTATCTGGGCTCCCGGTAGCTGTGCAGCTCGAGGGTCGAGACCCGGGGCAGGGAGAACACCGCCTTAGTCCCATGCCCCTCGTCCGAGGTGATCACCAGGGAGCCTCCGTGGGCCCTGGCGATCCGGTCCGCTACGGCCAGGCCGATCCCGGCGCCGCGGTGAGGCTCCGAGAACTCGCCGATCCTGAGATAATCGGAAAACAGGGTGTCCATCCGCTCCCGGGGAATGCCGCTCCCGTTGTCGGAAATGACCACCTGAACCGTTTCCTCCGTGCTCTGGAGACGGATCAGCACGGAGCCGCCGGAGGGCGTGTGCAGCAGGCTGTTGGAAAGCAGATTCAGGATCAGACGCTCGATGCGGTCCTCGTCGCAGCTGGTGATGCACGCTTCGGGCGAGGGCCTGCATACGATCTCGATGTCCGGCAGCAGCACCCGGATGCTATCCGCCAGGCGGCAGCAAAGCTCGTTCAGGTCCACGGCCGCGCGGCGCAGGACGGTCCCGCCGTCCTCCTCCGTCAGCTCCTGCAGGTTTTCCGCCAGACGAAGGGACTGGAACTGGCTGTGCCGCAGGATTGCCAGGTATTTAATCGCGTCCGGGTCCTTCTCCTTCAGCGCCAGCTTCTCCAGCCGGGAGGACAGCAGCTCCGAGGCGGCGATGGAGGAGGCCAGCGTATGGAGAAGATACTCGCTGAACCTGCGGTTCAGCCCGGACAGGTCCCGCTCTTTCGCCATGCCTCTCGCCCCCTTCGCAGAAAATTCTTTTTTCATAATACCATTATTCGACAAATACGGCAAGCTTATGCATGTAAAATGTTGTCTGATTGCCCGGTTCGCGGAGCGACTTACGCACTATTGACAAGTGTGGTATACTGAAAAGCACCGAAGGGAGGGGAGACCGTGGCTTCGCGGGAGAGAAAGCCCATCGCCAGCAACAGAAAAGCCTTCCACGATTATTTCGTGGAAGACCGGTACGAGGCCGGGATCTCTCTGGCCGGCACGGAGGTCAAGTCCATCCGTCAGGGGGGCGTGAACCTGAAGGACGCATACTGCACCGTGGTAAACGGGGAGATGCTCGTCCGCGGGCTCCGCATCAGTCCCTACGAGAAGGGCAACATCTTCAACAAAGACCCTCTGCGGCCCCGCCGCCTCCTGCTGCACAAGCGGGAGATCCGCAAGCTGGGCGCCAGGGTCGCCCAGGACGGATATGCCCTCGTGCCCCTTTCCCTCTATTTCCTCGGACCCTACGTCAAGGTGGAGGTCGGCCTCTGCAAAGGCAAGAAGCTTCACGACAAGCGGGACGCCGAGGCGCAGCGCAGCGCAAAACGAGAGATCGACAGAGCAATGAAGGAGAAATACTGAAATGGCAAAGAATCCCCTGGTCACCATCGAAATGGAAAACGGCGACGTCATCACCGCCGAGCTCTATCCCGAGATCGCGCCTCAGTCCGTCCGCAATTTCGTCCACCTGGTGCAGGACGGGTTTTACGACGGGCTGATCTTCCACCGCGTCATTCCCGGCTTTATGATCCAGGGCGGCTGCCCCTTCGGCAGCGGCAGCGGCGGCCCCGGCTGGACCATCCGCGGCGAGTTCGCGGCCAACGGCTTCGAGAACGCGCTGAAGCACACCCGGGGCGTCCTCTCCATGGCCCGCACCTCCGTGCCCGATTCCGCGGGCAGCCAGTTCTTCATCATGCATGAAGACGCGCCCCACCTGGACGGGAGCTACGCCGCCTTCGGCAAGGTCGTTTCCGGCTTGGACGCCGTGGACCGCATCGCCGAGACGAAGACGAACGTCTATAACGACAAGCCGCTGAAGAAGCAGGTGATGAAGAAGGTCACCGTGGACACCTTCGGCGAGGAATACCCCGAGCCGGAAAAGCTCTGATCCGATCCGGGCCTCCCCTGGAGGCCCTTCATGGGGGCGTATTGGTTTCGACGGGGACGCAGAGGCAGGAATAGCGTGCGGATGCGCCCGGCATCCATAAAACGGGCACTTATAAATCAAACAACAACGATTCCTACGATCTCGTAGCCGCCTAAGGCTGCGCGTCCGCTCCGGGAGGGCCACGGCCCGGATGTCGGGCGTCACTCAGTGGCGAACGTGCGTGCGCTAAGCTTTGCGCGCACCATGCATCATGAAGCTACCCGACCGGCAGGGCGTGACGGCTTGCCAGCCGGAAGGGGAAGGGGCCTTCGGGCCGCAATAACCGCCTGCGCACGGAGAAGTTCCTGTTGAAACGTTTTCGGACGGGGGTTCGACACCCCCCGCCTCCACCACCACGTCGGAAGAAGTCAAATGCATTCCGTTTCCGCGGTTTGCGTAAGCGCCGCGAAAACTCCATATCCGTTGACTCCTTCCTCCTTTCCCGAATCGGACCCGCTTCGCTGGGCTCCGATTCGGATGGGGACGGAGGTCCGTATAAGGACTCCTGAGCTCCACCACGTCGGAGACCCCGGAATGCCTCGCAATGCCGCAAGCGGCATTGTTCGGAGATTCCGGGGTCTTCCTCCTTTCCCGAAACCCGCTTCATCGGGGCGCTTCAGAACGACGGCCAGACTGCAGCCCATCCCCTTGACAGGTAAACGATCGTTTGCTAAAATGTAAGTAAACGGTCGTTTACTTTATACTGGAAGGGAGGACGGGATGAAGGATACAAAGGACCGCATCCTGCTGACGGCGCTCCGGCTCTTTGCCAGGGACGGCTACGAGGCAGTGTCGGTCAGCGATATCGCCGGGGAGCTGGGGATCACGAAGGGAGCGCTGTACAGGCACTACCGGAACAAGCGGGACGTCTTCGACAGCATCCTTGCCCGCATGGAGGAACTGGACGCCGTCCGCGCCGGGGAATACGGGCTGCCGGAGGGGACGGCGGAGGAGATGCCCGAGGCGTATTCCGGCGCTTCCGTCGATCGAATGGTCGATTATGCAAAATCGCAGTTCCGCTATTGGACGGAGGACGATTTCGCGGCCTCCTTCCGCAGACTGCTGACGCTGGAGCAGTACCGGAACAGGGAAATGGGAAAGCTCTGCCAGCAGTATCTGATCTCCGGTCCCGTCGGCTATATGGCCGATCTCTTCGCAGCCGCGGGGCTGCCGCGGCCGATGGAGGAGGCCGTGGGCTTTTATGCTCCCATGTTTTTTCTCTACGGCGTACACGACGGGGCGGAGGACAGGGCCGCGGTGCTGTCCCTCCTGGACTGCCTGATGGAAAACGCCCGCGCCCGCCTGAAAAAGCTGATGAATGAGGTGAAGTCATGAACGAAGAAAGCATCGTTATCCGCAGGGAAAGGGAAAGTGATCGCGAAGCGGTGGAATACCTGATCCGGGAATCCTTCTGGAACGTCTACCGGCCGGGCTGCCTGGAGCATTACGTGATCCACCGGCTCAGAGACGATCCGGCCTTCGTGCCGGAGCTGGACCTTGTTATGGAAAAGGACGGGGTCTTGATCGGGCAGAATATGTTTATGCATGCGAAGATCGACGCCGACGACGGCAGGGAGATCCCCATCATGACCATGGGGCCCATCTGCATCACCCCGGAGCTGAAGCGCCGGGGCTATGGGAAGCGGCTGCTGGACTGCTCTCTGGAGAAAGCCGCGGCGCTGGGCTGCGGCGCTCTGTGCTTCGAGGGCAACATCCTGTTCTACGGGAAGAGCGGCTTTACCTACGCCAGGGAATTCGGCATCCGCTACCGCGATCTGCCGGAGGGCGCCAACGATTCCTTCTTCCTCTGCCGGGAGCTGATCCCCGGCTACCTGAAGGGCGTCACGGGCGTATACGGGCCGCCGGAGGGGTATTTCGCCGCAGAGCGGGAGCCGGAGGAATTCGAACGCTTTGAGGCGAAGTTCCCGCCGAAGGAGAAGCTGAAGCTGCCCGGCCAGCTGGAGTGACCGGTCTTCAAAATAACGGCGCGGTCGGAGGTGATCTCCGGCCGCGCTTCTGCGTGTGATCCGCTTATTTTCCGATTTTCCGCGCCTGATCGGTAACGCCCTTTTCCCTCCAGTGGCCGAAAAGGTAACAGGGAAGGATCAGCAGCAGCCCCGCCAGCATGGACCAGCCCCAGGTCTGGAAGATGCCGATGTAATGCTCGAAGCCCACCTTGGCGGCCTCCGCGGCCGTCCGGTCGGCATACTGCCCGGCGGCTACGGCGGCGTCCAGCGCCCGGTTGAGGGGCAGGGCCGCCAGCAGCCAGCTCAGAGGCACCCGGACGAGGGTGGAGCCGATGGAGCAGAGGGCGCTCATCAGCGCGGCCCCTGCGCCACGCAGCGCGCCGGAATAGGTGCTCTGCAGAGAGTAGAATACGTAGAAGAAGCAGACGAAGCGGATGCCCTGGGCCGCCATCTGCCGGGAATTGGCGTTCGCGCCGAAGATCAGGGTGACGGATGGGCAGACGAACCAGAGGATGACGGAGAGGAACACCGTCACGCCGGCGGAGAGCAGCAGGGTGGAGCGGATGCCCCGATTCGTACGGTCCACGTCTCCCGCGCCGATGTTCTGCCCGACGTAGGTGGTCACAGCCGTGCTGAAGCCCATCATGGGCAGGAGGACGAAGCCGTCTATCTTCATGAGCATGGAGTTGGCGGCGATGAATTCCGTGCCGAAGCGGTTGGAGAAGGTCTGGATGATCAGGCTGCCGCCGGCGAAGCACATGTTCTGCAGGGCGGAGGGGAGGCCCAGCCGTACCACGTGCCGGGCGATCGCGCCGTTGATCCGCAGACGCCGGAAATCGATCCTCGCGCCGTAGACCCCCGTGGACTGCCGCCAGAGCATGAGGCAGCCGCTGAAGATATGGGCCAGGATCGTCGCAACGGCGACGCCCGCCACGTCCCAGTGGAAGACGCAGACGAAGAGGAGGTCCAGCAGGATGTTGGTGATGCTGGAAACGACCAAGGCGTACATCGGCCATTTCGCGTCCCCCAGGCCCTGCACCATGCCGTTCATGTTGTTGTAGATCACGTTGCCGCAGGTGCCCAGGAAAATGATGCGGATGTAAAGCACCGCATCGTCCAGGATATCGGCGGGCGTGCCCAGCATCCGCAGCATGGGCCGGGCGGCCAGGAAGCCCGCGACGGTGATGAATAGCCCTGCCAGCATGCTGAGCACGAAGGTGGTGGTCATGGCGTCCTGCAGCTTCTTTTCGTCCTTCGCGCCCTTGTACTGGGAAATGACGATGTTGGCCCCCATGCTCACGCCCATGTAAAGGGAGTTGAAGACCATCATGACGGCGAAGCTGGCGTTGACGGCGGCGAGACAGTGGGTGCCGTCGGCTGCGAAATTTCCCACGACCACGGAATCGACGACGTTGTACAGCTGCTGGAAAAGGTTCCCCAGAATGATGGGGAGCGAGAAGATCAGGATCTTCTTTGTGATGGGTCCCCGGGTGAGATCCCTGTTTTCGGCCGCACTCTGCAGCCTGGCCTGCCTGTTCATAGCGCTTGTTCCTTTGGCGATCCTTGAAGAATGCTGAGATTATAACAGCGGTCCGGAAAAATATCAAGTGCGGTCCCGTTCCGCTTTGGGCGATTTGCCGGGAAAGGGGCATGAATGGATTGACTTTTCCGGCAAATTAGGGTAATCTCTAATCAGGAATTAAATCAATAAAAGGAGGATGCACAATGAATCTGATCGAAAAGTACGCGCCTGAAGCCAACAAGCTCTCCATCAACCAGTATTGCCCCCCCAAGTGCTTCGAGCTGGCGGGCAAGGAATTCAAGTTCATCATGGACACCGGGGAAGAGACCGGCGACATCACGCTGAATTTCATTGACGAGACGAAGCTCACCTACAGCGTGATCGGCGGGAAGCGCTCCGGCGAAGCGACCTATGAATGCCGCAAGGGCGACGACTGGACCTATCTCGTCACCTACTGCCTTTACGATCCCCGTGAGAACCACACCTTCGTCATCGACAAGGAGCAGGGCCTGGTGACCTTCCTCCGCTGCCCCCTGGGCGAAAACCCCTATTATCCCTACCTGATCGAGAGCCACTGGACCTTCGGCTACATCTTCGACGCCGAGAAGGAGCACACCGATCGCCGCCGTCACGGCTTCACCGACGACGTGACCGGCACCTGCGTGAAGTGGACCTACGGCCATGAGCTCGCCACCGTCCACTACTACTACAACAGCAAGTGGTACCGCATCACCTATCCGAAGGACAAGATCAAGTCTGAGGATCAGGCCGCCATGAACGAAAGCCTCAACAGCGCCCTGTCCGCCCTGCCCGGGCCCGACGAGCCCGCCTTCTACGTGAAGATCAAGGAGGGCCTGTATCTCGTCAGCATCACGGAGCAGAACATGGAAAAGATCCTTGGCGACAAGATGGGCCTCCGCAGCGACACCCTCTGCTTCCTGGACAACTGGAACCGGATGTACAGCGTGGGCCGGGGCTACGGCACCTCCACCATGAACGGAGAAGAAGGCGAAATCTACGTCATGATCGGCAAGTACGGCTCTCCGGAGGAGGTAGACGAGCATTTTTTTACTGATCCCTGCCCCTACCTCGTATAAGTAAGGGGCGCGGATCCCGGATCCGTTGAAGCGGGGGCGCTGTGGGACGCAGGTTCTGCAGCGCCCCCTTTCTGCCTCCGGAGGGCGAAAATGCTCCGCCGCGACGGATGTGCTCTTGAAATATCCCGGCGTAAGCGGTATAAATAGGGAAAAGGACAAAGAATCTTGGAGCGGAGGTATCGATATGTATCAGGACGGCAAGCTGTGGATCGCAAGATCGGTCAACGGCGAAAAAGTGTGCATCGAGCCCGAGAAGGCCAACCGGCACGGCCTCATCGCCGGTGCGACGGGCACCGGCAAGACCGTGACCCTGAAGGTCATGGCGGAGAGCTTTTCCGATATGGGCGTGCCCGTCTTTCTGGCGGATATCAAAGGAGATCTGGGCGGCATGGTAGCCCCCGGCCGGGATTCCGAGGATATGCAGGCCCGCATCGCCCGCTTTGGGATCGAAGGGTGGAAATACCAATCCTATCCCACGCGCTTCTGGGACGTTTACGGGGAATACGGCCATCCCGTGCGCACCACCGTTTCCGAAATGGGACCGCTGCTCATGGCCCGGGTACTGGGCCTGAACGAGACCCAGACCGGCGTCCTGAACATCGCCTTCCGGGTGGCGGATGAAAACGGGCTCCTCCTGCTGGACCTGAAGGATCTGAAGTCCATGCTGCGCCTCATCTCCGAGCAGGCGAAGACGCTCAGCCTGGAATACGGGAACATCGCTCCCCAGTCCGTCAGCGCCATCATCCGCAGCCTCGTTTCCCTGGAGGACCAGGGGGGCGATCTCTTCTTCGGGGAGCCCGCCTTCGAGGTGAAGGACTGGCTGCAGACCGCCTTCGACGGCCGCGGCTGGATTAACGTCCTCCACTGCGTAAAGCTCTTCCAGAACCCTGCCCTCTATTCCACCTTCCTGCTGTGGATGCTCTCCGAGCTCTATGAATTGCTCCCGGAGGCCGGGGATATGCACAAGCCGAAGATCGTGTTCTTCTTCGACGAGGCGCATCTGCTCTTCAACGACGCGCCCAAGGCCCTGCTGCAGAAGATCGAGCTCATCGTGCGTCTGGTGCGCAGCAAGGGCGTCGGCGTCTATTTCATCACCCAGAGCCCCACGGACCTGCCGGGGGATATCCTGGCCCAGCTGGGCAACCGGGTGCAGCATGCCCTCCGGGCCTACACGCCCTCGGAGCAGAAGAAGGTGAAGGCTGCCGCGGAGACCTTCCGTCCCAATCCGGAGTTCAAGACCCTGGACGTGATCACCCAGCTGGGGACCGGGGAAGCCCTGGTCTCCTTCCTGGCGGACGACGGAAGCCCCGCCCCCGTGGAACGCTGCTTCATCCTCCCGCCCCAGAGCCGCATGGGAAGCATTTCCGAGGGGGAGCGGGCGGACGCCCTCGCGCAGGACGGCATCGGCGACCGCTACGATACCCCGGTAGACCGGGAATCCGCCTATGAGATCCTGGCTGCGCGGGCGGAGGCGGCCCAGGAAGAGCTGGAGAAGGCTGCGGAAGAAAAGCAGGCTGCGAAGGAAGCGGCCGCCGCCCAGAAGGCCGCCGAACGGGAAGCCGCCGAGGCCCGGAAGGAAGCGGACCGGAAAAAGCAGCAGATCACCAAAAAGGCGGAGCGGATCACCAGCGCCGCCGCCAAGAGTGCCACGACCTCCGTCATCAGCAGCACCATCCGCAGGTCCACCAGCAAGAAGCTGGGCGTGGGACAGCGGGCGGTGAACAGCGCCTTCAACAGCATCGTGGGCAACGTGGGCCGGGAGATCAGCGGCAGCATCGTCCGGGGCATCTTCGGCACCTTCAGCAAGAAAAAGTGATGCGGTCCGCGGTCGGGACGAACCGCCGGACCGTCGAACCTCGGAAAAGCCGGGCGGCGTCATCCGTCCGGCTTTCCGTCTGCGCTTCTGTAAATAACTTATATGGAGGGATCCTTATGCTGGAATCCAACAAAGAAAGACAGGCCCTGATGGACAGGCTGGCGGGGCTCCGCTATCCCGCCGTCGCCCTCCGCATGGTCCGGGAGGGAGAGCCGATCCCGGAGGGCGCGGTCCGGCCCTATCGGGACACGGGGAAGCACATCGCCCTCTGCCAGGCCTTCGCCTTCGCCCGGAGGCAGGGCAAGGTCCTTTATCTGGAGAAGGAGGATCACTGGTGCTGGAATCCGATCATCACCTACGGGATGATCGACAAGGAGCTGGGCAAAGAGGGCTTCCGTGCGATCGCCAGGGAATACGGAGGCAGCTCCGCCTCCGGGGAAGCCTTCGTGGACAGCTTCCCCTGCCTGCCGGTGGGTAAGTACCGGGGCATCCTGGTCGCACCGCTGACGAAGGCGGACTTTCAGCCGGACGTGACGCTCATCTACTGCAAAAACGATCAGCTGCGCCTCTTCCTCATGGCTGTGGATACCCAGACCCACGCCATGCTGGAGAGCAGCTTCAGCCCTGTGGATTCCTGCACCTATTCCGTCATTCCCGCCATCCTGGAAGGGAAATACCGGATCACCATCCCCGACCCCGGGGAGTATGAGCGCGGCCTGACCCCGGAGGACGACATCATCTTCTCCGTGCCCCGGCAGCGGGAGGAGGAATTCTACCGCGGCGTCGCGGCCCAGGGGGCCCACGGCGACCGGAGCACCTTCTATATGACCATGAAGGAGGACTTCGCCCGCCCCCATATGTACGATATCCTCTTTGAGACCTGGGGCCTGATGACGGGCGAGGAGTGGGACAAGAAATAAAGCATATCATGTGAATGTCGGCATATAAGAATGACGAAGATCGGCATTCCTGCCGATAAACATGGCCACATCCTGAAAATTTCACAAGAACATCTAATATGCTATAGCATATTCCTTCCGGCTGTGGTATAGTAGGACATATCACCTGAAAAGGAATCGAAGGATATGTCGGATTATATTATTGCCACCTCTTCCACCGCCGATCTGCCCCGCACCTGGCTGGACCGGCACCGCATTCCCTTTATCGCCTACAGCTATACGGTGAACGACCGCATCTGCGAGGACGACTGCCGGGAGGAGAGCCGGGCCGCCATCTATGCGGGCATGCGCCGGGGGGATCTCCTCAAGACCTCCATGATCACCGAATACGCCTACTGTGCGTTCTTCAAAAGGCTGCTGGACGAAGGGAAGGACGTTCTGTTCCTGGATATGTCCAAAGAGATGTCCGCCTCTTATCAGAACAGCCTTGCCGCCGCGGAGTCTCTCCGCGCCGAGTATCCGGAGCGACGGCTGACGGTGATGGATACCCGCTGCATATCCGGCGGGCTCGGTACCCTGGTGGTCAACATGGTCCGGCGGAAGGAAGCGGGCGCCGGCTTTGACGAGGTGCTTGCCTGGGGAGAGGAGAACAAGCTGAAGATCGCCCACCGCTTCACGGTGGACGACCTGAAGTATCTCAAGATGGGGGGCAGGGTCTCCAACGCTTCGGCGCTGGTGGGCTCGCTCCTGGGCATCAAGCCGGTACTGTACGTGCCGGACCGGGGAACGCTGGACGTGGTGAAGAAGGCCAGAGGCCGCAGGGCGGCGCTGGCCGCCATCCGGGACGGGATCCTCCACGATCTCGCCGGCATCGACCCGACGGGTACGGAGGTCCACATCCTCCACGCCGACTGCCGCGCCGACGCGGAGTATATCCGGGACGAGGTCAAAAAAGCATATCCCCAGACCGGGGAGATCACCGTCACGCAGCTGGGTGTTGTGATCGGCGCCCATTGCGGCCCCGGATTGCTGACCGTGTTCTACCTCTGCGCGGGGCGCAGGCCGGAATAACATACGTTCAGAAAGAAACAGCGTGAGGGGAAAGGCCGTCCGGCCTTTCCCCCCGCGATTTTTTCCGCTCAGTATTTCCCACCGAAGTCCAGCAGATGGATCGTATATCGGCAGGTGAAGGCGACGGCGGCCAGCTCCAGCCCAACGGCCAGCCAGAGGGGGCAGATGCCGAAAAGGGCCAGCAGGAACGCAAAAGCCTTCACGATCAGGGCGACGAGCACCGTTCCCTTCCGCCCCAGCCGGGCATTCTGCAGCTGTTCCAGAAGCGCGGCGGCGCCGGACTTCCCGCAGCGCTCCAGGGTGATCTGCTTCCGCCTGTCCTCCGCGCCGGAGACGGCGGAGATATCCTCCTTCCGCCCGGGTACGGGACCGGAGGCTGGGGAAACGAACAGCAGCCGCTCTCCCGACAGCCGCTTCGCTTCCGCCTCGGCGGCGTCCGAGAAGCAGAAAAAGCCCTGCGCCTCGAAGGCGGCGGGAGCGTCCCCGCCCTGTTCCTGCTCGGAAAAATCGATGCAGCCCACGTAGTGACCGTTGACGCCCATATGAAGGATCCGGGGATTTTCGGGGAAGGGGAGCACGCTGAGGCCGCTGCGGTTCATCAGCTCGCCGCTGCCGATGATCACGGCGACGCCCTTTACCCTGGCGATCAGCCCGAGATCGGGTAGCACCTCCCGCTCGGGGACGGAAGCGCCGGGCTTCGCCTTCCGCACGGCCTGGATCTGTTCCGCGAAGGGCAGCTCACACTCCGCCGTGGCGGCGGAAGCCAGACGCAGCATCAGATCCGCGCCGACGGCCTCCGGCCTGGCGGGGTAGACGGAAACGCTGCCGATCTCCACGGGCGATACGGTCTCCACGCAGGCCAGCTTCAGCTTCAGCAGCTCCGAGAGGGTACCGCCCCGGAAGAGCACGCCGCATTCTCCGGCGCGGAGGGCGGCGGCTTCATCGTTCAGAGGGAAAGCGGCAAAGAAAGGGAAGCAGCCGCCCAGGGCGAGAAGAACGGCAGCCCGGGCAAGAGCGGCGGCGATCCCCACCTTGCCCAGGAGCACCGTAAGAACAGCAGCCAGGGCGGCGATCAGGATCATCAGCCAGGTAAAGTAATTCTGCAGAAAGAGCTCGACGCGCCCCGCGGGCCCGGCGTCCTCGCCGGTGCCGGAAAGCTGGTCCCGCAGCGGATTCAGGGCCCGCCGTGTGGCCATCAGGCTGCGCACGCTTCCCTCGACAAGGGGAAGCAGAATGCTGCCCAGCACCCGCAGCAGCATGGCCAGTGCGGCGGAGGGTCCGCTGCCGATGCAGAAGCAGATCAGACAGGCAATGATCAGCAGCAGCAGGCCGGAGCGGAGATCCTTTTTCCGGATCGCCTGCAGGATATCCTCCCGCAGAGCCGCGAGGGAGGCGAGAAAGCTCAGCGCTGCCAGGACCGTCCGCGCCGTCGGGCTGGAGGAAAAGGCGAGGGAGGCAAGCAGGAGCACCAGCGCAGCCGCACCGGGAAGCAGACGAAGAAGGTCGGGCATGTCCGCAAGAGGATTCTTTGTTTTCATGGATATCTCCTTTCACTTCCCCGGTCTCAGGAGGCCAGCAGGGAGACGGAAGTATCTGTGAGGAAATCCGACAGGCTGTAGAGCACGAGCACGGAATCGAAGCCCTGCTCCGCAGCGTAATCGGAGACGCTGCTGCGGAAGTAGCGGAGATCCAGCACGTGGATCTCGGAATAGTGCGCGAAGAGGAAGGGGAGCATACAGTCCGCGTAGGAATCCCGGAGCACCAGCAGCTTGCCGCCGCCGTTCCCGGTTTCGATCACGATGCGGGAAACGTTGCCGCCCAGGAACATGCTGTATTTGTCCTTCGTTTCCAGCTTCCCGCGGTCGTAGACGGGACTGACCGTGCCCTCCGGACTGTCGTACCGGGTCAGGACGACGCCCTCGGCGGGCGCCCAGATCTCCATGCTGTCGGGCTTTACCCAGCGGACGCCGGAGGAGGAATAGACCGTGCCGTAAAAGGAATCGCTCACCGTTTCGGGGCTGAAGCGCTCCTTCGGCTGCGGTGCGAGTCCCAGGGCCTCCGCGGCGGCACAGTAGCCGTAATACGCGCCCAGGGTCGTCCAATGGTGGTCCGTCCGGTAGTAAACGGGTTCTCCCGCATGCTCCCGGAGCGCCGCGCAGATATCGGCCGTTTCCGTTTCCACACTCCCGTAGATGCTTTGGATCAGCGCCGACTGGTCCGCGGTATCCGCGTGGGCGGGCAGACGGTCCGCCCAGATCTCGGCGGCGGAAGGGACCAGCGCCAGGATCACCGGCAGGCCGGTGTTCCCGGCGAGGGCGTTCACGGCCCGGACGGCCCCCGCCACGGCGTCCTCCTTCGGCTGGGGAAAGCGGGAGATGAGCGTATCCTCCCGGCAGAAGAAGACCCCGTTGTTCTCCGTTTTTCCGAAGGCCCGCTCGGCCCGGGATTTCAGGTCCAGCCAGGAATCCCGGAAGGGGAACTGGTCGGTGACGTAGTCTTCAAAGTCCGCGGTGAAGTCTCCGGAGAAAAGGGTCCTTAAGCGGAAGGCGGGCGCGGAAGCCAGGTAACGGTTTTCATTTTCGCTGTATTCCTTTGTCGGCAGGAGGAGGTGCAGGCCCAGCCCCGTGCCCAGGAAAAGGACGAAGCAGAGGACGACGGGGAGGGCAGCGGAGCGCGGCTTCTTCATTGCGTTACCTCAGAAACGGAAGTATAGAAAGGGGTTATAAGTGCTGTCCACCAGATAGGCGGTGCAGAGGACGAGGGAGAGGAGCACCAGGATCGGTCTCACGACCCGCAGGAGCCCCTCCGGCAGCCGGGAAAAGAGCTTCTTCGGCAGCGGGGTGGCGGCAAAAACCATGACCGCCAGGGAAAGGGCGTAGCTCCGCAGATAATACAGGAAGGTGCCGGAGACGATACCGGACCCGCCGAAGAACATGCTGCGGATATAGGCCGCGCAGCTGCCCAGATCCTCCACGCTGAAAAGCACCCAGCCGATGACAACGAAGAACAGGGCGTATACGTGACCCACCCAGCCCGGCGCTTTCTCCAGCCGATCATAGAGGAACAGCTTTTCCAGGATCAGCAAGGCCGCATAATACAGGCCCCACAGGAGGAAATTCCAGCTGGCCCCGTGCCAGAAGCCCGTGAGGGCCCACACGATCAGGAGGTTCAGGAGCTGGCGGCCCCGTCCTCTCCGGTTGCCGCCCAAAGGGATATACACGTAGTCCCGGAACCAGGTGGAAAGGGAGATGTGCCAGCGCCGCCAGAACTCCGTGATGCTTTTCGAAATATACGGATAGTTGAAGTTCTCCATGAATTCGAAGCCCAGCATCCGCCCGAGGCCGATCGCCATGTCCGAATAGCCGGAGAAATCGAAATAAATCTGAAAGGTGAAGGCCACGGCGCCCAGCCAGGCGTCGGCCAGGGAGAGGGAGGCGGGGGACATGGACTTGTAAACGTCCCACAGCGCGCCGATGCTGTTGGCCAGAAGGACCTTTTTTGCCAGCCCGACGCAGAAGCGGGTGACCCCGGAAGCGAAGCGCTCCGCCGTCTCCCGCCGGTCGTCCAGCTGATCGGCGATGTCCTTGTAGCGGACGATGGGGCCGGCGATCAGCTGGGGGAACAGGGCCACGTAGGTCCCGTAGCGGATGAAGCTGCGCTGGGGCTTCGCGTCCCCCCGGTATACGTCGATGGGGTAGGACATATTCTGAAAGGTATAGAAGGAGATGCCGATGGGGAGGGTGACGCCCAGGGGATGCAGGAAGCCGAGGCCGGGGATGCGGGAAAGGCTCCCCGCCAGGAAATCGTAGTATTTGAAAAAGAACAGCAGCCCGAGGTTGACGACCGCGTTCAGCGTCAGGATCGGCACGGCCCTGTCTCTGTGCTTTTCCACCAGCAGTCCGGCCGCGTAGTTCACCGCGATGGAAAAGACCATCAGCAGGACGAAGACCGGCTCGCCCCAGCCGTAGAAAACGAGGTTGACCGCAAAGAGCCAGAGGCTGCGGTACCGGGAGGGCACGAGATAATAGACCAGCAGCGTTGCCGGCAGGTAAAAGAACAGAAACAGGAGGCTCGAAAAGACCATGATTCGCTCTTTTATCCTTTCTTCGGCGTGATTTTGGCAAGAGGATTCGCGTCGGCGGCCATGCGGAGATCCGTGTTTTCAATGTGCGTGTATATCTCCGTAGTGTTAAGGTGCTCGTGGCCAAGGAGCTCCTGCAGGGTGCGCACGTCCACGCCGTTGCGCAGCATGAGGGTGGCGGCTGTGTGGCGCAGCTTGTGGGCGGAATACCCATCCCGATCCAGCCCGGCCTCGCCCAGATGCGTCTTCACCAGCCGGTGAACGGTGCTGCGGGCGATGCGCTCCCCCCGCTCGGAGACGAAGAGGGCCTGGGTGTGCCCCGTGCCGTATTTCTTCCGCAGGGGGATATACTCGTTGATGGCGGCGGTGACGGCGTCGTTCAGATAGACCACCCGTTCCCGGTCGCCCTTGCCCGTGACCCGCAGCCGATCCTCCGCGACGTCGCCGATGTCGAGGCCGGTGAGCTCGCTGATCCGGACGCCGCAGTTCAGGAAGATCGTGAGGATGCAGCGGTCCCGCTCCGGGTTGCGGCCGCCCACGCTGCTCAGCAGGGCGATGCTCTCCTCCAGGGTCAGGTATTTCGGCAGGCTCCGGCGGAGCTTCGGGGAATCGAAGCCGTCCAGAGGATTCGTTTCCAGCTTTCCGGTCTTGACGGTGAGGTATTTATACAGGGAGCGGAGCGTGGCGAGCTTTCTCGCGCGGGAGGCGGGGGAGAGCCCGTATTCCGTCTCGCGGCTCCTGGCGTTCCGCACCCGGTCGCGCCCCAGAAAGCTCATATAGTCGTAGACCTCCGTCTTGGTGAGGGCGCCGAGGAAGGCGAGGTCCGCGTCGGCGATGGAGATCTCCTCGAAGGGCGTGTCCTTGGAGACGAGACCGCGCTTTATTTTCAGGAAACGGATGAAGGTTCGAAGGTCCAGGTAATACTCGTCGATGGTCCTTTGGGAATGTCCCCGAACGACCTCGTGATAGCTGAGAAAATCCCGGATGACCTCCGGTGCTTCCTCCCGGTAATCCATGCGCGTCCTCCCGTCGGCGGCGTCTTCCGCCATGTCAATACAGATTATTATATCAGGATGCAACGGTATGTCAAACGAAAAGTCCCTGCCCGCGGGGCAAACTTCCTTCCGCCTGGAGATCAGCGGCGGTTTCCTTCTGCTGCTGTCCTTCTCCGCCTTCCTTTGCGGGGCCGCGGCGGTGGCGGAGATCGCTGCGGCCGCCGCGGTCCACGAGCTGGGGCACCTGGCCGTCATCCTGGCCCAGGGCGCCCTGCCCCGGCGGCTCCGCCTGGATATCTCCGGCGCCTCGCTGGACTGCGCGGGCCCGGAGCCGGATCTCCGGGGCGAGCTTCTCCGGGCTTCGGCAGGTCCCCTTGCCGGTCTCGTCCTCTGGTTTTCTCTGCAGCTGTCCGGCACGGAAGTCCTGATGAGCATGGGGAAGGTGAGCCTGCTCCTGAGCCTGACGAACCTGCTCCCCGCCTGCGGCCTGGACGGGGAACGGATGCTGCGCTGCCTGCGAAGGCCGCCGGCTTCGGCCCTGGAGGAACTGCTGCCGGGGCTCCTTTCCTCCGCGCTGCTCACACTTCTGGGCCTCCGCTTCAGCCCGCAGCTGCTGCTCTTCGGCCTCTGGCTGCTCTTCCGCGCCTTCTCGGACCAGGGCAAGATTGATTTTCGCCGCGGTATCGTGTATGATGACAAAAATCCTGATCGAAGGAAGGAAAACGCGGATGCATCCGGAACTGGAAGCGATCCTGCCGAAGGTGCAGAAGCCGGCCCGCTATACCGGCGGGGAATACGGCGAGATCATAAAAAGCAAGGATGAGACGGAACTGCGCTTTGCCCTCTGCTTTCCGGACACCTATGAGATCGGCATGTCCAATCTCGGCCTTCGCATCCTCTACGGCGTGCTGAACCGCCTGCCAGGCGTCTGGTGCGAGCGGGTCTTCGAGCCCTGGGAGGATATGGCGAAGGCCATGCGGGAGCACGGCATCCCGCTCTACGGCCTGGAAAGCGGCGACCCCATCCGGGATTTCGATCTCATAGGCTTCTCCGTGGGATACGAGATGTCCTTCACCGGCATCCTGGACATGCTCTCTCTGGCGGGGATCCCCCTTCTCAGCGCCGACCGGAAGGATCTGCGTCCCATCGTGTTCGCCGGCGGCGCCTGCATGTACAACCCGGAGCCCATCGCGGATTTCATCGATCTTGCGGTCATCGGCGAAGGGGAGGAACTGGACGCGGAGCTGACGGAGCTTTTCCGCACCGCCAAGCGCGAGGGCTGGACAAAGGAACGCTTCCTCCGGGCGGCCGCCGGGATCGAGGGCGTGTACGTGCCCTCCCTGTACGACGTGCGCTATGGCGCCGACGGGACGCTTGCCTCCGTGACGCCCCGGGACGGCGCGCCGGAGCGGGTGCGCAAGCGCATCCTGCAGGACCTGGACGGAGCCCTTTTCCCCGTCCGTACGGTCATCCCCTCAACGGAGATCGTTCACGACCGCACCATGCTGGAGCTGTTCCGGGGCTGCATCCGGGGCTGCCGCTTCTGCCAGGCGGGCTACGTTTACCGCCCGGTCCGGGCGAAAAAGGCGGAGACCCTCATCCGGCAGGGCATCGAGAGCCTGCGGCACTCCGGCTACGAGGAGATCAGCCTCACCAGCCTCAGCACCAGCGACTACCGGGAGCTGGGCGCTCTCTGCGACGGGCTGCTGGAATGGTGCGAGCCCAGGAGTGTGAGCCTGTCCCTGCCCTCCCTGCGGGCGGACAACTTCTCCCTGGCTCTGATGCAGCGGGTACAGAAGGTCCGCCGCAGCGGCCTCACCTTCGCGCCGGAGGCAGGCTCCCAGCGCCTGCGGGACGTCATCAACAAAAACGTGACGGAGGAAGACCTGCTCAACGCCTGCCGCACCGCCTTCTCCGGCGGCTGGAGCGGCGTAAAGCTCTATTTCATGCTGGGCCTGCCCACGGAGACGGACGAGGACGTGCTGGCCATCGCGGACCTGGCCTACAAGGTGTTCCAGGTTTGGCGGGAATCGACGCCGAACCGCAGCCGGGGGGTGCGGATCACCGTTTCCACCTCCTGCTTCATTCCCAAGCCCATGACGCCCTTCCAGTGGTATCCCCAGGACAGCCGGGAGGAGCTCATCCGCAAGCAGAAGCTCCTGAAGGGAGCCATGCGCACGAAGGCCATCAGCTATTCCTGGCACGAGCCGGACGTGAGCTACGTGGAAGCCGCCCTGGCCGTGGGGGACCGGCGGCAGGGCAGGGTGCTGCGGCGGGTGTACGAGACCGTCGGAGGTCTGCAGGCCTGGGAAGAGTATTTCAATTACGAGGCCTGGCTGGAGGCCTTCCGGAGCGAAGGACTGGACCTGGATTTCTATGTCCGCCGCCTGCGGGGCGAGGAGGAGCTCCTGCCCTGGGACGTGATCGACGACGGCGTTTCCAAAAGGCATCTGCTCCGGGAGAAGCATCTGGCGGAGGCGGGCGTCACCAGCCCGGACTGCCGGAAGCAGTGCCTGGGCTGCGGCGCCGACCGGCTGCTGAAGGGAGGCCGCTGCGATGCCTGAGCTGCGTTTCCGCTTTGAAAAGCGGGGCCGGTCAGCGTTTCTGAGCCATCTGGACGTGATGCGCACCTTTCAGCGCGCCTTTGTCCGCGCAGAGATCGGCGTGCGGCATTCCGAGGGCTTCAACCCCCATCCGAAAATGTCCATCGCCCTGCCGCTGCAGCTGGGCTGCGAGAGCGTCTGTGAGGTGCTGGACGTTTCCGTGCTGGAGGGACCGGCGGACATGACCTCCGCCCTGAACGCCGCGCTGCCGGAGGGTCTGCACGTCCTGAGCGCAAGCCTTCAGGAGCGGCCGGTGCGGGAGATCGCCTGGGCCGAATGGCGCATTTCGCTTCCCTCGGAGGGGGATGCGGAGGAGGCGGAGCGCATCCTCCGCTTCCCGTCCCTGCCCGTGGAGAAAAAGACGAAGCGGGGCCTGGGGACGCTGGACATCGCCCCCCACGTGCAGCTCCTCTCCCGGGAGGGGAGGGACCTGCTGCTGCGCCTGCGGGCGGACTCGCCCGTCGTGAACACGGGGGACGTGCGCAAGGCGCTGGCGGCGGGGCTTGGAAGCGAGCCCCGGATGAAAAGCCTGCGTCTGCGGCTGCTGCGGGCCGACGGAGAAACTTTTCAATAAAAAGTCTTGCAATCGCAAGAAAGCTGTGGTAATATCCACTAGTCTGCAATAAGCAGACGGAACGGGGCAGTCCTATGCCGTGAAGAGCGGTACGAATGCCCGATTGCGGAAAGGAGGAAATGCAAATGGATTTGGTCAAAGCGCTTTCCGAGCAGTACATGAAGGCCGAAGTGCCTCAGGTACACGTAGGCGACACGGTCCGCGTGTCCGTCAAGGTCAAGGAAGGCAACCGCGAGCGTATTCAGGTGTTTGAAGGCATCGTCATCGCGCGGAGACACGGCGGCGTTAACGAGACCATCACGGTCCGCCGCATCGCCTACAACGTGGGCTATGAAAAAGTGTTCCCGATCCATTCCCCCAACGTCGTATCCATCGATACGATCCGGCGCGGCAAGGTCCGCCGTGCCAAGCTGTACTATCTGCGGGACAGAGTCGGCAAGCAGGCGAAGGTCAAGGAAAAGCTTTAAGGGGACAAACGGGGGTGCTTTGCAGGCGCCCCCTTTTGTTATTCGGGAGGATAGCATCGTGGAAGAGAGCGCGCGTCCGGAGGCGGGCAGGAGTGAAAAGAACTCCGCCGCCAACCTGTACGATTGGATCGAAAGCCTGGTGACCGCCGTGGTCGCCTGCATCCTGATCTTCCTTTTCCTTTTCCGGGTCGTCAACGTGGACGGGACCAGCATGGTGCCGACCCTGGAGGACTCGGACAAGATCGTGATCTCCCGCCTGGCGGGAAACTATGAATACGGCGATATCGTAGTGCTGACAAAAACGGCCTACAGCGACGAGAGCATCGTCAAGCGGGTCATCGCCACCGGCGGGCAGACCATCGACATCGATTTCGAACGGGGCGTCGTCTATGTGGACGGAAGGGCCCTTGACGAACCGTATATCGCGGAGAAGACGAGCAGGTCCCTGGATTTCTCGGGGCCGGTCATGGTGCCGGAGGGCTGCGTCTTCTGCATGGGCGACAACCGCAACCGCAGCACCGACAGCCGCAGGAGCGTGATCGGCATGATCGACAAGCGCTGCATCCTGGGGAAGGTCGTTCTGCGGCTGTGGCCGGTGACGAAGCTGGGAACGGTGCGCTGATGTCCGGAGAGGCCATGAACGTCAACTGGTTCCCCGGGCACATGACCAAGGCCCTGCGGAGCATGGAGAGCGATCTGAAGCTGGTGGACTGCGTCTGCGAGCTGGCGGACGCCCGCATCCCCCGGGCCAGCCGCAACCCGGCGCTGGACGCGCTGCTGGAGCGGAAGCCACGGCTGCTGATCCTCAACCGGGCGGACCAGGCCGAACCCGCCGCCACGAAGCGGTGGGCGGAGCATTACCGTTCCCAGGGCCTCGCCGTTCTGGAAACGGACTGCCGCAGCGGCCGGGGAGTGGACCGCTTCCCGGAGGCCGTCCGCAGTCTCCTGCAGGAGAAGCTGGAGGCGCTGGAGGCCAAAGGCCAGGGGACAAGGCCCCTGCGGGCCATGGTGACGGGGATCCCCAACGTGGGCAAGTCCACCTTCATCAACAAAGCCGCCGGACGGAAGGCCGCGGCGGCCTCCGACCGGCCGGGCGTCACCCGGGGTCGGCAGTGGGTCTCCGTTTCCAGGGGACTGGAGCTGCTGGATACCCCCGGCGTCCTGTGGCCGAAATTCGATGATCCGAAGACCGGGGAGCTCCTGGCCTTCACCGGGGCGGTGAAGGATCAGATCCTGGACGCGGAGGAACTGGCCTCCCGCCTGCTCTCTCTCCTGGCGGAGATTGCTCCCCAGGCGCTGTCCGAGCGCTACAGGCTGTCGGAGACCGCGGGGCTTCCCGGCTGGGAGCTGCTGGAGGCCGCGGCCCGGAAGCGGGGCTTCCTCATTTCCCGGGGGGAGCCGGACACCCTGCGCATGGCGAACGTGCTGCTGGATGAATTCCGGGCGGGCAAGCTGGGCCGTCTGACGCTGGAGGTGCCCTGATGCTGGCGCCGGATAGGGAACTGGGTCTCGTTTGCGGCCTGGACGAGGCAGGGCGCGGCCCTCTGGCCGGGCCGGTCTGCGCCGCCGCCGTGATCCTCCCGGAGGGCTGGGAGCCCGAGGGACTGAACGATTCGAAAAAGCTCAGTCCACAGAAAAGGGAAGCCCTGTACGGCGAGATCACCGCCGGGGCCCTGGCCTGGAGCGTCGCCTTCGCCTCCGAGAAGGAGATCGACGAAGTAAACATCCTGCAGGCCACCTTCCTTGCCATGCGTCGGGCCCTGGAGGGCTTGTCGGTAAAGCCTGACTTCGCCCTGGTGGACGGGAACCGGGACCCAGGCCTGGGGCTCCCCACCCGCTGCGAGGTGAAGGGGGACGGGCGCTATGCCTGCATCGCCGCGGCCTCCGTGCTGGCTAAGGTGAGCCGGGACCGCCTCATGGACGAATACGACGGGGTCTATCCCCAATACGGCTTCCTGCGCCACAAGGGCTATCCCACGAAGGCCCATTACGAGGCCCTGGCCGAATTCGGCCCCTGCCCGATCCACCGGCGCAGTTTTCTGAAAAAGGTGCTTCTGCCGTGAATGAGAAGCTGCTGGGCGCCTTCGGGGAGGCCGCCGCCGCGGAATACCTGCGGAAAAAACACTATGAGATCCTGGGGATGAATTACCGCTGTCCCCTGGGAGAGCTGGATATCATCGCCCGCCGGGAGGGGACCGTGGTATTCACGGAGGTCAAGCTCCGGCGGGAAGGCGGCTACGCGGGGGCGGCGGAGGCCGTCACCCCTGCCAAGCAGCGGAAGCTGCGCATCGCCGCGGAGTCCTGGCTCGCGGAAAACGAGCTGGAGGACGTGCCCTGCCGCTTCGACGTGATCGAGGTCTATCTGGAAAGGACCGGCGGCCGGGTGAAAAGGATCCATCAGATAGAGGAGGCTTTCTGAACGTGAAGCTCTTTGACGGGCACTGCGATACGCTGCTCGGGCTCCTGGGAAATCCGCGATCCGGTCCTCTGCCCGTGGGCAGCCTCTATGAGAATTCGCTGCACGTGGATCTGAAACGGGGCCTGGAGCTGGATTTTTACGCCCAGGTCTTCGCCCTTTTCGGCTTCCGGGAGATGGGCTTTGCCGACGTGTTCGACACGCTTTACGGCCGCTTTGCGGAGGAAATGGAGGCCTGCCGGGATTCCGTGTCCTTCTGCCGCAGCCGCAGCGAGGCAGAGGCGGCGGGGAAGGCGCATAAGGCCGCAGCCTTTCTCAGCATCGAGGGGGCCGAGGTGATCGGCTGCCGTCCGGAGAAGCTGGAGGAGGCGGCGGAAAAGGGCGTGCGCGGCTTCGGCGTCTGCTGGAACCGGGCAAACGAGATCACCGGCACCTGCGCCGAGGATACGGATCGGGGCCTCGGTCCGAAGGGACGGGAGCTGGTGCGCCTGGCGGAGGAGCTTCGGATGGTGACGGACGTGTCCCACCTCAGCGATCCCGGCTTCTGGGACGTGGAGAAGCTGGCCGGGGGACCCTTCATCGCCAGCCATTCCAATTCCCGTGCCATCCATCCCCATCCCAGGAACCTGACGGACGATATGTTCCGGGCCATCCGCGACCACGGAGGGACCGTGGGGCTCAACCTCTACGCCCTCTTCCTGGGCGAGGAGAACGTGACGGTGGAGACGGTGCTCCGCCACATCGATCATTTCCTGGATCTGGGCGGGGAAAAGACCCTGGCCGTCGGCGGCGATCTGGACGGCTGCGAGCAGCTGCCGGAGGGGATCGCCGGTCTGCAGGACGTGCACCTGATCCGGGATGCGCTGGCGCAGAGAGGCTACGGAGAAGAATTGCTGGACGACATTTTCTGCAATAACCTGCTGCGGGTGCTGCCCCTGCAGGACGCTGCCCATAAGGAGTGAAGCACGATGAAATACGTCAGTACGAGAGATGCGTCCCTGAAGGTGACCGCCGCCGAGGCCATCGCCCGGGGCCTGAGCCCCGACGGGGGCCTGTTCGTGCCGGAAACGCTGCCGCAGGTCGGGGAGGCTTTCCTGCGCTCCCTGCTGCCCATGCGCTATGAGGAGCGGGCGGCCGCCGTGATGGGGCTGTTTCTGGAGGATTATTCCCCGGAAGAGCTGAAAGCCTATACCGAGGCGGCTTACGCTCCGGAGCGCTTCCCCGGCGCCGCCGCGCCCCTGCGCCTCTTTGACGGGAGCACCGCCTTCCTGGAGCTCTGGCACGGGCCCACCTGCGCCTTCAAGGACATGGCCCTGCAGGTGATGCCCCACCTCCTGCGCGCCGCCCTGAAGAAGACCGTGAGACGAAGCAGGTCTGCATCCTGGTGGCCACCTCCGGTGATACGGGGAAGGCTGCGCTGGAGGGCTTTCGGGATGTGGAGGGAACCAGGATCTTCGTATTCTATCCCTCCGACGGGGTCTCCGACGTTCAGAAGCTCCAGATGCGCACCCAGCAGGGCGCAAACGTGGGCGTCTGCGCCGTCCGCGGCAATTTCGACGACGCGCAGAGCGGCGTCAAGGCCATCTTCGGGGACGGGGAGATGCGCCGGGTCCTGGCGGACGCGGGTTATTTCTTCTCCTCGGCCAATTCCATCAACTGGGGCCGTCTGCTGCCTCAGGTGGTCTATTACTTCTCCGCCTACTGCGACGCCGCAGCAGCGGGGATGCTCCCCTTCGGCGAGCCCCTGGATTTCTGCGTGCCCACGGGGAATTTCGGGGACATCCTGGCCGGATGGATCGCCAAGAAGTGCGGCCTGCCGGTGGACAGGCTCATCTGCGCTTCCAATTCCAACAAGGTGCTCACGGACTTTTTCCGCACCGGCGTCTACGACCGGATGCGCCCCTTCCACACCACCATGTCCCCCTCCATGGACATCCTGATCTCCAGCAATCTGGAGCGGCTGCTGTATATGGCCTCCGGGGACGACCGGCAGGTGCGGGCCTGGATGGAGCAGCTTTCCGGGAAGGGGAGCTATGAGATCCCTGCGGAGCTTCTCCGGACCCTGCAGGCGGATTTCGCCTTCGGCTGGTGCGGCGAGGAGGAGACCCTTCGGGAGATCGGCGAGCGTTACCGGGCCGGATACCTGATCGATACGCACACGGCGGTGGCCGCCGCCGTGCTGGAGAGCTGCCGCCGGGAGAACGGGGAGCGGAAGCCCGCCGTGGTGGTCTCCACCGCCAGCCCGTATAAGTTCTGCGACAGCGTGCTCCGCGCCGTGGGCTCCCAGGCACAGGGCAGCGGGACGAAGCTCATCGAGACCCTTTCCCGCGTCACCGGCACGCCGGTTCCGCCGCCGCTGGCGGGGCTGGACAAGCGGCCCGTGCGCTTCGATCGGACGGTGGAAAAGACGGAGATGCCCCGGGCCGTGCTGGAGATGCTGGGGATCGGCTGACCATGGCCCTCTACGTCATCGGCGACCTGCACCTGTCTCTGAGCTCGGACAAGCCCATGGACGTTTTCGGCGACCGGTGGGCGGACCACGTCCGGCGGCTGCGTGAGAGCTTTTCCGCCCTGAAGGCGGAGGACGCCGTCGTCCTCTGCGGAGATCTCAGCTGGGGCATGAGCCTAAAGGAGGCAGCCGCCGATTTTCATTTCATCGACGAGCTGCCGGGCCGGAAGATCATCCTGAAGGGGAACCACGATTACTGGTGGACCACAGCCGCCAAGATGGAGCGCTTCTTCGCCGCGGAGGGCATCCGCAGCATCGAGATCCTGCACAACAACTGCGTCCTGTGGGGAGACCTGGCCCTCTGCGGCACCCGCGGCTGGTTTTTCGAGGAGGAAAAGGGCGGCGTACACGACAAGAAGATCATGAACCGGGAGATCATGCGCCTGGAAGCGTCACTGAAGGCGGCGGGGGACAGGGAAAAGCTCTGCTTCCTCCACTATCCGCCCCGCTACGGCGCGGATTACGTCTGCCGGGAGATCACGTCGCTCCTCGGCGCCTGGAGCGTGAAGGAGTGCTACTACGGGCACCTCCACGGTCCGGGACAGAAGGGGGCCGTCCAGGGCTGGGTCGAGGGCGTGCATTATCAGCTGGTCAGCGCGGATTATCTGGGCTTCGCGCCCCGGCGCATCCGGGATGGGGAGGCGCCCGCCGCGGTTCTGTGACGTCAGAAAAAAAGTGTGGCAAAAGTCGAGCGGCTGTGATATAGTAAATCTACTGTAGAAAAATCTGCTTTATGCGTCATTCTGTATGGGAGGATAAGCCGACATGGAAGTCAAGAGCATCGAAAAGAAAGAGAAAAACAGCGCAGAGATCACCGTTTCCGTTTCCCCCGAGGAGTTTGAGGCCGCCCTCGTCAAGGTCTTCAACAAAAACCGCAAGAGCATCCAGATCCCCGGATTCCGAAAGGGCAAGGCCCCCCGGAAGATCGTGGAGGCCATGTACGGGGAATCGGTGTTTTATGAAGACGCCATCAACGAAGTCGCACCCGATGCCTATTTCTACTCCGTCAAGGAAAAGGAACTGAAGGTCGTCGCCAATCCCTCCATCGAAGACGCCAAGGTCGAGGACGACAAGTCCCTCACGCTGAAGTTCAACGCCGTGCTTTACCCCGAGGTCGAGCTTGGGCAGTACAAGGGCCTGGAGGCCGTGCGCAAGGCGGTCAAGGTGGATCCCGCCGAGATCGACATGGAGGTGGACCAGCTCCGGGAGCGCAACGCCACCGTGCAGACGGCGGAGCGTCCCGCCAAGTTCGGCGACACCGTCGTGATCGACTACGAGGGCTTCATCGACGGCGTTCCCTTCGAGGGCGGCAAGGGCGAAAAGCACGATCTGGAGATCGGCTCCAACAGCTTCATCCCCGGCTTTGAGATCCAGCTGATCGGCGCCTCCGCCGGAGACGACACGGAAGTGAACGTCACCTTCCCCGAGGATTACCATGCCGAGAACCTGAAGGGCAAGCCCGCGGTCTTCAAGTGCCACGTGCACGAGGTCAAGGAGAAGCTCCTGCCCGAGGCGGACGACGAGTTTGCCAAGGACGTGAGCGAGTTCGACACGCTGGCGGATTTCCGCAAGAACATCGAGGACAAGCTTATCAAGCAGAAGGAAAGCAAGACCCGGGACGATTTCCTGGATCTCCTCCTGGCCCAGGTCGTGGACGGGATGAAGGTCGACCTGAACGACGCCATGGTGGAGCAGCGCGCCCAGCAGATGGTGGAGGATATGGCCCAGCGCATCCAGAACCAGGGTATTTCCTTCGACACCTATCTCAGCTGGATGGGCACCAACCTCGCCGATTTCACCAAGTCCCAGCAGGTCACTGCGGAGAAGACCATCCGCCAGGAGCTGGCCCTCAAGAAGATCGCCGATCTGGAAGGCATCACCGTGGGCGAGGAGGACAAGGAGAAGCAGCTGGCAAAACTGGCCGAGCAGTACGGCATGGACGTGGACACCATCAAGAATTTCATGGACACCGACATGATGGAGGAGAGCATCCTCTATACGAAGGCTGCCGACTTCATCATCGAGAACGCCGTCGCCCTGCCGGAGCCCGAGCCGGAGAAGGTGGAGCCCGCCGAGGCGGAAGCCGCTGCGGACGCCGAGACCGAGGAGAAGCCGGCGGAGTAAGTTCCTCCCGGCGGAGGAATAAAACCCCGCCCGGCGGGCTATGATCCTTAACCGGGAGAAGGAGGAATCGCACATGAGTACTTTGGTGCCCTACGTTGTGGAGCAGACCTCCCGCGGAGAACGCTCTTACGACATTTATTCCAGGCTGCTGAACGACCGCATCGTCTTCCTCAACGGGGAAGTGAACGAGGCGTCCTCCAGCGTGATCGTGGCCGAGCTGCTGTATCTGGAGGCTCAGGACCCCGACAAGGATATCCAGTTTTATATCAACAGCCCCGGCGGCAGCGTGACGGACGGGCTGGCCATCTACGATACCATGCAGTATATCAAGGCGGACGTCTCCACCATCTGCGTGGGCATGGCCGCCAGCATGGGCGCTTTCCTGCTCTCCTCCGGCGCGCCGGGGAAGCGGATCTGTCTGCCCAACGCCGAGGTCATGATCCACCAGGTCCTGGGCGAGACCAAGGGCCAGGAGACGGACATCCAGATCGAAGCCAGGCACATGGGCCGGATCAAAAAGACCCTGACGGAGATCATCGCCAGGAACTGCGGCAAGCCCTACGACCAGGTCTATGCCGACTGTGAACGCAACAACTGGATGAGCGCCGAGGAAGCGAAGGAATACGGCCTCATCGACAGTGTGATCTATAAACGCTGACGTGGCGGGACGGAGCGGCAGATCTATGGAAGACAAACGGAATCCGCGCTGCTCTTTCTGCGGAAAGAGCCAGGACGAGGTGGAAAGGCTCATCGCCGGCCGGAACGCCTACATCTGCAACGAGTGCGTGGAGCTCTGCCTCAGCGTGATGGGGGAGGATTACCTGCCCCAGCAGCGGAAGAGCCGGCAGATGATGAAGCAGATGCAGGAGGAGGGCCTGCCCAAGCCCCTGGAGATCAAGGAATTCCTGGATCAGTATATCGTGGGGCAGGAGGAAGCGAAGGTCACCATCTCCGTGGCAGTCTACAATCACTACAAGCGCATTTTCTTCGGCAGCGGCGACGACGTGGAGCTGCAGAAGAGCAACATCCTTCTGATCGGGCCCACCGGCTGCGGGAAGACCATGTTCGCCCAGAGCCTGGCCAAGCTGCTGGACGTGCCCTTTGCCATCGCGGACGCCACGACGCTGACGGAGGCGGGCTACGTGGGCGACGACGTGGAGAACATCCTCCTGCGTCTGCTCCAGGCTGCCGACTACGACGTGGAGCTGGCCCAGCGGGGCATCATCTATATCGACGAGCTGGACAAGATCTCCCGGAAGAGCGAGAACGTATCCATCACCCGGGACGTCAGCGGCGAGGGCGTGCAGCAGGCGCTGCTGAAGATCCTGGAGGGGACCGTGGCGAACGTGCCGCCCCAGGGCGGGCGCAAACATCCCCATCAGGAATTCATCCAGATCGACACCTCCAACATCCTTTTCATCTGCGGCGGCGCCTTCGCGGGCATCGAAAAGATCATCGAGGACCGGCGGAACAAGACGACCATCGGCTTCGGCGGCGAGGTGCAGAGCAAAAAGGAAATGAACATCGGGGAGATCCTGCAGAACGTGCAGCCTCACGACATCCTGAAATACGGGCTCATCCCCGAGCTTGTGGGGCGGCTTCCCGTGATCACCCCCCTCCACAGCCTCACCAGGGAGGATATGATCCGTATCCTGACGGAGCCTAAGAACAGCCTGACCAAACAGTATCAGACCCTGTTGGGCTACGACCACGTGATGCTCAGCTTCACCCCGGAGGCGCTGGAGGCCATCGCCGACAAGACGCTGGCCATGGACCTGGGCGCCCGGGGCCTCAGGAGCATCATGGAAAACCTGATGCGGGACGTGATGTTCCGCATCCCCTCGGATCCCGGCATCACGGGAGTCGAGATCACCGCGGGCTGCGTACGGGGCGAGGAAGAGCCCGTGCTGCGCCGCGCGCCGAAAGAGATAGCCGGCTGACGGCTGACCCACCGGGGACGGTCCTGAGACCGTCCCCTGCGCTATTGCGAGGTACCAGTTATGACAGAGAATTTTGAAAAACTGCCGATGATCGCCCTGCGGGGCCTCTCCGTGTTCCCGGCCATGATCCTGAATTTCGATATCGAGCGGCCGATTTCCGTCGCCGCTCTGGATCAGGCCATGGAAGGGGAACGCCGCATCTTCCTGCTGGCCCAGCGGGATGCCGATATCGAGGAGCCGGAGGAGCGCGACCTGTATCATATCGGCTGCGTGGCCTACGTACGGCAGATCCTGCGTATGCCCGGCGGCGCCGTCCGGGTCCTGGTGGAGGGCAAGAGCCGGGCGCAGCTCAACCGCATCATCGCCATGAAGCCCTGGATGGAAGCGGCCGTGGAGCTCATCCCGGAGGAGGCCGACCTGGAGCACGTCCGGCTGCGGGAGGCTCTCATGCGCCGCACCCGGGGCCTGGTGGGCCATATGCGCATGCTCCTGCAGGGCAACGGCCCCGTCAGCGGCAACGTGGACGGGTATCGCGATCCCGGCGCCCTGGCGGATTTCCTGGCCCAGAACATGCACATTCCCCATGAGAAGAAGCAGACGATCCTGGAAACGGTCCAGCCTCTGCGGCGGCTGGAGAAGATGAACGAGTTTCTGGAGTACGAGATCGAAGTGCTGGAGGTGGAATCCCAGCTCCATCAGAAGACCCAGGGCCGCATGATGGCCGCCCACCGGGAGAGCATCCTGCGGGAGCAGATGCGGACCATACAGCAGGAGCTGGGGATGGACGAGGAGCAGGAGGCCGAGTCGGAATACGACGAATATAGGTCGAAGATCGAAGCGCTGCCCGCCTCCGACGAGGTGAAGGAAAAGCTCCGGAAGGAGCTCAGCCGCCTGAACCACCAGGGCATGGGTTCCTCCGAGGGCGCGGTGCTGCGCACCTATCTGGACAAGGTCCTGGAGCTCCCCTGGGGAAAATACACCGAGGACGATTTCAACGTGGAAAAGACCCGGAGGATCCTGGACGAGGATCACTACGGCCTGCAGAAGGTGAAAGAGCGCATCCTGGAGTTCGTCGCCGTGAAGCAGCTGGCGCCGGATATGAAGGGCGCCATCCTCTGCCTGGTGGGCCCCCCGGGTACCGGCAAGACCTCCATCGGCATCAGCATCGCCCGGGCCATGGGAAGAAAGCTCAGCCGCATCAGTCTGGGCGGCGTGCACGACGAGGCGGAGATCCGGGGCCACCGGAAGACCTACGTGGGCGCCATGCCCGGCAGGATCATGAACGCCATGGCTCAGGCCGGCAGCGCCAACCCCGTCCTGCTGCTGGACGAGGTGGACAAGCTGGGCACGGATTACCGTGGGGACCCGTCCTCCGCCCTGCTGGAGGCCCTGGATTCCGAGCAGAACTACGCCTTCCGGGATCACTATCTGGAGGTCCCCTTCGACCTGAGCAACGTGGTGTTCATCACCACCGCAAATACCACGTCGTCTATCCCCCGTCCGCTGCTGGACCGGATGGAGGTCATCGAGCTGAGCAGCTATACGGACGAAGAAAAGCTGCACATCGCCAAGGATCATCTCCTTCCCAAGCAGCGGGAGAAGCACGGCATCAAGGCCCGCCAGCTGCGGGTGTCCGACGCCGCCCTGCGGGCCGTCATCACCGGCTGGACGCAGGAATCCGGCGTCCGTACCCTGGAGCGGGAGCTGGGCGCCATCTGCCGCAAGGCCGCCGTCAGGCTGGTGGAGGAGGGGGTCCCCTCCGTGACCGTGCCGGTGAAGGAGCTGGAGAGCTTCCTGGGCGTGCGGAAGTATAAGCCGGAGGAGAAGCGCCGGGAGGATACGGTGGGTCTCGCCAGAGGGCTGGCGTGGACCAGCGTAGGCGGCGTCACCCTGGACGTGGAGGTGGCGGTGATCGAGGGCACCGGCATGCTGCGCCTCACCGGCAACCTGGGCGAGGTCATGAAGGAATCCGCCGCGGCGGGCATGGGGTACATACGCAGCCGCGCGGAGCTGCTGGGCATCGATCCCGCCTTCCACCGCACGAAGGATATCCTCGTGCACTTCCCGGAGGGGGCCGTGCCCAAGGACGGGCC
Organism: Oscillospiraceae bacterium; assembly: GCA_017524845.1. Classification (GTDB taxonomy): domain Bacteria; phylum Bacillota; class Clostridia; order Oscillospirales; family Oscillospiraceae; genus UBA1774. The sequence goes on along the minus strand of JAFXUU010000019.1, from coordinate 957 downwards.
CAGCGCCGGCATCACCATGACCCTGGCCATGATCTCCGCCCTGACCGGCGCGCGGGTGCGCGGCAACATCGCCATGACCGGGGAGATCACCCTGCGGGGCAGGGTGCTGGCCATCGGCGGCCTGAAGGAAAAGACCATGGCGGCTCTCCGTGCGGGCGCGGATACCGTCATCATCCCCAAGGAGAACGAGCCCGACCTGGCGGAGATCGACCAGGACGTCCGCGCAAGGCTGAAATTCATCACCGCCTCCCATATCGACGACGTCCTGCACCTGGCCCTGGACTTCACGGGCGTCCGGCCCTGGCGGCCGGAGCCGAAGCCTCAGAACCTGATGCCCGCAGCCCCTGCGGAGCCTGACCGGAGCCCGGAGCGCACCCATCCCAACTGAGACACGAGAGGGGATCCCCTGGCATAGAATGATACGGCAAGACCGTGCGGAGACGCGCGCGCCCGACGACTGGGCGCGTCCGGCCGCCGGTCTTTCCTTATTCCGACGATTGTCCGATCAGACCGAGCAGGCTGTCCTGCCGGATAATCGCATGACGAACAGGGGGCGACCCTTTATGTATTCCTACCTTCCGTTCCGCTCACTGACGGAGGCGCAGCGGGGCCTGGAGCTCCTCCGCGCGAAGCGGATCCCCGCGTCCCTGGCCCGGCGGCCCGCTGCCGGAGGCTGCGGCTACGGCATCCGGGTGCAGACGCAGTTCCTGGAGCGGACCCGCGCCGCGCTCCTGCAAGCCGGATTTCCCGCCGGTGAGGGGATGGGGCCATGATCTATTTTGACAATGCGGCCACGACGCTGATGAAGCCGCCCGGCGTGGCCAGGGCAGGGGCAGCGGCGGTAAGGACCCTGGGAAGCCCCGGCAGGGGCGCCCATCCCCCGGCGGTCCGCGCAGCGGAGGAGGCATGTGCCTGCCGCAGGCTGGCGGCGGCCATGTTCGGCGTGGAGGATCCCTC
>JAFXUU010000018.1 GCA_017524845.1 Oscillospiraceae bacterium | reverse complement strand
TCCGTGTGCGTAATGCCGATAAATTATAGCAAGTCCCTTTTGGGAATGCAAGACTTTTTTTCACAAGTTTTGGGGAGTTTTCGGCTATTTCAGCTCCAGGGTCTCGATCACGCTGATGTGGTCCCTGGCCCAGGTCAGCTCCACAGGCAGGCTCAGCAGCTCGATGCGCTGGGAATTGAGGGCCAGCAGGTCCAGCCGCCGGTAGACGGCGCGCCGGTCTTCGCCCAGGGCCTCCTCCGGCCTGGCCCCCAGGTGCTCCGCGCCCGCCCAGAGGTCCCCCTCCCCGGCATCCACGGCAGCCCAGAAATCGGCGTCGTCCGGGAAATCCCGCAACACCAGCTCTGCCCCCAGCTCTGCCAGGAGCTCCCCGGCATGGGACAGCCCCGCCCAGCAGGGGTGGTCGCCCCGGCCTTTGCCGGGCACCAGGGCGGTAAAGGCCGCCGTCTCCCCCTCCGGCAGACGCTCCAGCGCCCTGCGGAAGGCTTCCAGCGCTTCCTCCTCCGTTTTCCCGGAGGTCACCGACAGGGCTGCGCCGCCGAAATACTCCCCGGCGGAAGCGCGGCAGCAGACTGCCGCCAGATCCAGCAGTGCTTCCTCCAGCCCGGCGCGGGCCAGGCTTTCCGCAGGCGTATCCCCTTCCGCCGCTTCCTCCGCAGCCTCGGTATTCCCGGCGTCTTCGGATTCATCCTCCGCGCTTCGGACCAGGGTCAGGATGCCCCAGACATCGGTGGAGATGCTGCGCAGGGCAAGGTCCGGCAGTTCCCGCGCCGAGGCGAACAGCTCCGGGCTGCCGGGCAGGCAGGCAAGGTCTGCGCCGCCCTCGGAAACCAGCTGCAGCAGCGCCTCCCGCGGGGCCGTCTCAAACCAGATCTCCCCCACCCTGGGACTGCCGCCGTAATAATATAGGTTAGCTTCCAGATGGAAGCCCTCCTCCGATTCCGCCATTCGGAAAGGGCCGGCCCCCACGGCGGCCTCGCCGGTCCTGGCACGCAGGGCGCTCAGATCCCGGTAGGGGAAGCCGTAGCACCCCTCCGAAGGGCGGAAAAGGTTTTCCTCCCCGTAGATGGGCATGGGCAGCAGCCAGATCCGCCCCAGACGTTCCAGGTCTTCCTGTGAGAAGCTTTCCAGCAGCAGGTCTACCGTGTAGTCGTCTACCCTGGTGATACCGGATACCTGGAGGGCAGGGGCGTTTTCGGGGTCCGCAGAGCCGCAGCGGCGGATAAATTCTTCCTTTGCCAGGCGCTCCGTCTCCATCCCCAGGGCTTCGTCGAAGGCTGCCGCGCTGCCGTAGGCCGCGATGAACAGGTCGATCAGGTCGTCCTCCTCCGGCAGGGTTCCGGCGGCAGGGTTCCATTTGTTCCCCAGGCTGTCCTTCATACTGCCGTAGTCGTCGGCAGGCTCCGCCAGGCCGGCGCACCACATGGTGAAGGCCCGGAGGGCGCCTTCCCGCTCCAGGGCAGCTTCCGCGGTGACGCCCAGGGCATAATAGGCATAGGAACCCAGGTATTCCTCCCGGCAGCGCCGGGTCAGCGTGCGCAGGGACCGGCCCCAAGCCTCCCGCAGGCAGAGCTCCATAAGCTCCGCCAGAGGTCCTTCCCCGGATGCGGCTTCCCCATAGAGCTCTTCACATTTTTCCAGGACGGCGGGGCTGGTGCCGGTGCGATAGGCCTCCAGGCCCGCGATGGCGCTGTCCCGCAGGGCCAAGGCGCCGTCATAATCCGGATCCAGCAGCACATAGAGGGTAAATAGCAGATCGTTGGCATCCGCGTAGCTGCCGTCGGCATAGCGGACGTTCTCCCGCATGGCGATGCGCAGAAGGGTGCTGCCTTCGCCCCGGCTCATGACGCGCAGTCCGGCGGCTCCCACGCCCTCCGCCGTTTCGGCGAAGCTGCCGTCGGCATTCCGGCACAATAGGGGCGTCTGGGTCAGGCGCAGGAGCAGCCTGTCCGCACCCTCGGCGGCGTCAAAGGGGTCGTAGTGGCCGGAAAAGGGCTCGCAGGCGATGGTCAGAGCTTCCTCCGGTGCGCTGCGGACCGGCTCCTCCGTCGGTTCGGGCGTGGCCTCGGCAGAAGGCTGGGGCGAAGGGGCCGCCGACGCCGCGGGCGTGGCCACCGGGCCGGTGGGCCGCGGGGTAGTCATGGGGCCGCTTCCCCCGCCGGGGGCCGCACAGGCGCACAGGGCCAGACAAAGAAGCGCAGTCAACAGCAGGCGGAGGGCCCTAGCCCTCCGTCTGGTCCGCTTGTTCATCTTCATTCGTTTCTTCATTCGTGTCCTCGTCCGGGGTTTCCTCCCCGATTTCGGCAGGCACGCCATCGGAAGCGCCCTCCGCAGGTCCTCCCGCCTCCTCCGTCACCGTCGGCGGCGTGGGTTCCACGGGCAGTTCCGCATCCGGCGGCCGGTCCGGGTCCGTCGGCTCCTCCGGGAGCTGGGGTCCTTCGGGTCCTTCCTCCGCCGGCGGTTCCTCCGGCTCCTCCGGCGCTTCCACGGGCAGCCAGCCGGTGTGCTCCGGCAGCTTCAGCGTTTCCTCCCCGATCACCAGGATCATGGAATAGACGTTGTCGATCACTTGAGGGAAGCGGTCCACGGGGTAGGGGTCCTGGTGGATATAGGGGCAAAGCTCCAGGGTGCAGCAGAATTTCCCGGTGCGCAGCCGCTCCGTATTCACCATGTAGCCGCCCCCGGCGCTCATATCCTCCGCTCCCATAAGGCCGTAGCCGAAGGCGCTGCCAAAGCGCTTTGCGATGGGATAGTGCTCGCTGTAAAGCTCCATGGTGTCCGAGTCGATCCAATAGATCACCTCGCCGCGGATATGCAGCGAGACCAGCATATCATAGTCGGTGGAATCCAGCATGTCCTGCATGGCCCTGCTCTCAGGCTCGCTGAGGGCTTCCGGCCCGCAGTAATTGGCGGCGGCGGGGCCGTTGACCCCGTCCCGCGGTCCCCAGCGGCTGGGGAAATTGCGGTTCAGGTCCACGCCGTTGATGTTGGCCTTCCAGCCGGAATAATCATAGTTATAACCGTAGCGCAGAGCGGCCACCGCATCCGGATCCTTGGCGGCCTCGATGCCGTTCTGGGCCAGGTTCACCCCGTCCGGGTTCAGCATAGGCACCACGTGGAAGACCACGCTGTCCAGGATAGCCCGATAGGAGATCCCCTCATAGCTGCCGTCGGCTTCATAGCCCTGGCAGTATTGGTCCACCACATACATGAGGGCGTTGGTGGCGATGTGCTCGCAGGCATGCATGGTGGAACAGAGGATGACCTCCTTCTCGCCATGGCCGAAGTCAAAGGCGATCAGATCCCGGCCCTCCACGCTCTCTCCGATGCTGTAGACGGAGATCAGGTCCGGATAACGCTCCGCCAGCAGGCCGATGTCCGTCACCATCTGGTCATAGGTATAGATCTGGTAAGGGTCGACGATGCTGTTTTCCCCCAGGCCAGCCTCCGAGAAATCCTTTTTTCCGGTCCAGTCCGCCGGCGCCTGGGTAGGCGCGGGGGTGGGCTCCGGCGTGGGCTCCGGCGTGGGTTCCGGGGTAGGTTCGAGCGTAGGTTCGGGGGTAGGTTCCGCCGTAGGTTCCGCCGTAGGCTCAGGCGTAGGCTCCGGCGTGGGAGTCGGCGTCGGCTCCGGAGAAGGTTCGGGTGTAGGTTCCGCCGTAGGTTCCGGCGTCAGTTCGGGGGTGGGTTCCGGTGTCGCTCCGGGGGTGGGG
>JAFXUU010000017.1 GCA_017524845.1 Oscillospiraceae bacterium | reverse complement strand
GGCTGTCCGCCGGGAAGATGGCCGTGATGATGGGGATCAGGATGCCGAAGGTGCCCCAGCTGGTGCCGGAGGCGAAGGCCAGCACGCAGGCCACGGCGAAGATGATGGCCGGAAGCATGGAGTAGAGGCCCTGGGCCGCGCCGAACATGAGGTCATGCACAAAGTCCTGCAGGCCCAGGAAGCTGTTGGTCATGGTCTTCAGGGAGATGGCCAGGGTCAGGATGATGATGGGGGCCACCATGGCGGTGAAGCCCTTGGGCACGCATTCCATGGCTTCCTTGAAGGTGATGACCCTGCGGCAGAGGAGATAGATGATGACGACGATCAGGCTGATGATGGCGCCCCAGGGAAGGCCCACGTAGGAATCCGTATTGCCGAAGGCGCCGATGAAGTCGCCCTTGAAGCCGGCATCGCCCCACCAGTCGACTCCGAAGAAGCCGCCCACATAGAGCATGCCGAAGGTGCAGAAGATGATGAGCACCACCACGGGCAGGACCAGATCCATGACCCGGCCCCTGGGATTCCCCTCCTCCCCGGCGGAGGCGCTCAGCCCGGTCTCCTCGCCCTCCTGGGCCCGCTTCTCGTAGGCCGCCATGGGGCCGTAGTCGAACTTCAGGAGAACGATGGCGATGATGAAGACGAAGGTCAGCAGGGAATAGAAATTGTAGGGGATGGCCTTGATGAAGAGCTGGATGCCGCTGATGCCGGTGTTCAGGCCCTCGGCGGTGCCGGAGACGGCCGCCGCCCAGGAGGACACGGGGGCGATCATACAGACGGGAGCCGCGGTCGCGTCGATCAGATACGCGAGCTTCTGCCGGGAGAGCCGGTGGCTGTCCGTCACCGGGCGCATGACGCTGCCTACGGTGAGGCAGTTGAAATAGTCGTCGATGAAGATCAGCACGCCAAGGACGAAGGTGGCCAGCATGGCTCCCGCCTTGGTGCGGATGTTCTTCTCCGCCCAGCGGCCGAAGGCCGCAGAGCCGCCCGCCGCGTTCACCAGCGCTACCAGGATGCCCAGCAGCACCAGGAAGAGGAAGATGCCCGCGTTGTCGGCAATGGCGGTGATGAGCCCGTCGGAAATGATGAGGTCCACGGTCTTCACCGGGCGGAAATCCGCCGCGAAGAGGGCGCCGATGACCACGCCCACGAACAGGGCGCTGTAGGCTTCCTTGGTGATGAGGGCCAGCACGATGGCCACCAGGGGCGGGATCAGGGCCCAGCCGGTGCCGTAGAGCTTCGGACCGTCCCCCTCGCCGTCGGCGGCGAAGACGGACAGCGTCAGCAGGGCGCACACAAGAAGGGCCAGCAGAACGATGCTAAGGATGCGCGTTCTCTTTTTCATTACATCCCCTCCAATGAGCTTTTCGCGGATAAGAAAAAGCCACGGTGCAGGAGGCTGCATCATGGCGGGCGCCGACCCCCGTCCGGGGACGCCGGGACCTCGCCTGGACAGCGCTCCGCATTCCTGCGACAGTCCGCCGGATGTTCTTCGGCGGACCGGGCGGCGAAGCCGGGCCGCTCCGTCCCCTCGGCGGCCTCCCCCTTCCCTCCCCGCCCCGCCCGGGCTCTGTATGGGGAGCTACTCATGTCGGCCGCGCCTCTATCTCAGCGTAGTTTTAAACAATAATACTCTGCCGCGCTAAACTTGTCAAGCGTCGGAAAAGGTTTCCCGTATTTTTCTCGCATTCTTCCCGCAGTCATGGTATAATGTGAAAAATGTATGTCAAAAGACCGCGGAAGCCGACGCCGCGCAGCGAAAGGAGCAAGCCGATATGGATAAGAACATGCCGCCTCTGGCCGTGGAGCCCCCGGACAGGGAATGGGGCGTGGGCGTCAGCGGGCTGACGGAGGACCCCTCCCCCTTCCCCCGCATCAACCGGATGCTGGAATGGGTGAACCATCTGGATTCCACCGCCGACGATCAGCGGGCGCTGATCGTCACGGAGTGCTATGAGAAATACGCCGCTTATTCCCCCGCCCTCCGCTGGGCCCTGACCCTGCGGGAGCTCTATGAGCGCATCGACATCCACATCTGGCCCGAGGAGCTGATCGTGGGCGAGCTGGCTGCTAAGCCCAACGCCGCCCCCCTCTACCCGGAGTTCAGCGTGGACTGGCTGGCGGACGAATTCCTCTACCGGCCCATGGAGGAGCGCACCAACGACCGCTACGTGATCTCCGAGCAGGTGAAGCGCACGGTCTTCGACGTGCTGCAGCCCTTCTGGAAGGGGAAGACCGTGTCCGAGGCCATCATTTCCTCCTACACGGAGAAGGAGAAGCAGGGCAACCACCTGGGCAAGGGCGTCGTGCTGGACGGGCTCTACGTCTACGCCGGGGTGGGCCACGTCTGCGCGAACTATGAACAGCTCTTCCGCCTGGGCTGGAAGGGCATCCGCAGCCGGGTGCGGGAAAAGCTGGCAGCCCTGGACACCTCGGACCCGGAGGACGCGAAAAAGCGGGATTTCTACCTGGCGGAGGACGCGGCCCTGGACGGGGCTTGCACCTATATCCGCCGCTACGGGGAGCTGGCGGCCCGCATGGCCTCGGAGGAAACGGACCCCGTCCGGGCCGGAGAGCTGCGCCGGGTAGCCTCCAACTGCCTCTGGGTATCGGAAAACCCGCCCCGGGACTTCTGGGAGGCCATCCAGCTCTGGCACCTCGCCACCAATATGATCATCATAGAATCCAACGGCCACAGCGTCACCTACGGCCGCTTCGACCAGCTCTTCTATCCTTTTTATAAGAAGGACGCCGAGAGTGGGAACCTTCGCCGGGAGCAGATGCAGGAGCTCATCGAGCACGCCTTCGTGAAGATGCACCAGCTCCGCAAGATCCGGGACACGGGGGCCATCATCTTCTCCAGCGGCACCATCATGGGCGGCACCGCCCTGGACGTGGGGGGCGTGGACGCGGAGGGAAACGACGCCGTGAACGATCTGAGCTACATGGTGCTGGACGCCCACGCCCACACCCGCATCCCCAATCCCTGGATGGGGGTGCGCCTCAGCGAAAAGAACCCGCAGTCGTTCTGGGAAAAGACCTTCAACGTGATCCGCATCGGCACCGGGGAGCCCAAGATCTTCAACGACGACATGATGATCCGCGCCCTGATGAATTACGGAAAGCCCATTGAGGACGCCCGGGGTTACGTGGGCGTGGGCTGCGTGGAGCCCTGCGTGCCGGGGAAGACCTACGGCTGGCACGATTCCGGCTCCTTCAACCTGGCCAAGGTGCTGCAGCTGGCCATCAACGGCGGCCGGTGCGTCGACTGCGGCGATGCCTGCCCCTATTACGGAAGCTGCACCGGCCTCGGCCCCGATACCGGCAGCCTGGAAACGGCGCGCAGCTTCGACGAGGTGGTCGCCTCCTTCCGGGCGCAGATGAAATACTGGTGCGATCTCATGATCTCCTGCATCAACAAGATCGACCTTGTGCAGCAGCGGCTGAAGCCCCTGCCCTATCTCAGCCTCCTGATGGACGACTGCATCGAGAAGGGTCTGGACATCAGCGCCGGCGGCGCGAGATACAACCACAGCGGCCCCCAGGCCGTTGGCCTGGGCACGGCGGCGGACAGCCTGAGCAGCATCCGGCAGCTGGTGTTCGATGAGAATCGGGTCAGCGGCGCGGAGCTGCTGGCGGCCCTGAAGGCGGACTGGGAGGGCTACGAGCCACTTTACGCCTATGTGAACAGCCCGAAGGTCCACCACTACGGCAACGACGATCCCTATGCCGACGAGCTGGCGAAGCTGGTGATCTCGGAATACTGCGCGAACGTGGAGCACCGGCCTACCCCCCACGGAGGCGAATACATGCCGGGGGTCTACAGCGTCACCAACAACGTGATGCACGGCTCGGTGGACGCCGCCACCCCCGACGGGCGGAGGGCTTACGAGCCGGTGTCCGACTGCATGGGTCCGGTGCACACGAAGGCCGGGAGCCACGACGTGAGCGGCCCCACGGCGGTGGCCTCCAGCGTGGCGAAGATGGACCATGCGAGGATCGGCAACGGCATCATCCTCAACTGGAAGTTCTCCCCCGGCACCGTGGCCGGAGACGAAGGGCGGCAGAAGCTCATGGATCTGATGAAGACCTATTTCGCCGCCGGCGGCATGCAGAGCCAGTTCTCCATCGTGGGGAAGGACACGCTGCTGGCCGCCCAGGCCCGGCCCCGGGACTATCAGGGCCTGCTGGTGCGCATCGCGGGCTACAGCGCCTATTTCGTGGAGCTGAGCGAGGCCCTGCAGAACGACCTGATCGGCAGGACGGAGTTTTGAGCGCCGGGAGCAGCGACCTGCGGCTGCGGCAGTATCGCCCGGAGGATTTCGACGATATCCGCAGCTGGATCGGCGACAGGCGGACCCACGCCTTCTGGTGTGCCGGGCGCTTCCGCTTTCCCCCGGAGCCGGAGGACTTCCGGCAGGTCCTGGCCCGGGCGGCGGAAAGCGCCGGGGAAGCGCCCTTCACCGCGGAGCTGGCGGGGAAGGCCGCGGGCTTTTTCTGCTGGTCCGCGGATCGGGAAACAAACGCGGGGAAGCTCCGCTTCGTGGTGCTGGACCCCGCCCTGCGGGGCAGGGGCCTGGGGCAGGCGCTGCTGCGCCTGGCCCTCCGCCATGCCTTCGGCGAATGGGGAGCGGAGACCGTGCTTCTGAGCGTGTTTCCGGAAAACCTCCGGGCGAAGCGGTGCTACGAGGCCGTCGGCTTCCGGGAGCTGTCGACGGCGGAGGGCGTGTTCACCTTCGGAGAGGAACGCTGGGGCCGCTGCAGCATGGGCATCCGAAAAGAGGATTTCGAACGGACGCGGGAACCGGAGCGCCCCTGAGGCGGCCGAATCCCGGGCGGAAACGGGATGAGCGCCCCTTTCGTTATTTGTTTACGCAATATTTGCCGAGAACGGGCCGTGCGCGGCCGAAACGGCAGTTATATTCATACGAGGAGGTAGGGACTATGAAAAAGCGATTGCTGAGCCTGGCCCTGGCGCTGGTGTTCTGCCTGGGCCTGATGCCGGCGCCCGCCCTGGCCGGCCTTGCGCCGCCCTATGAGAGCGGGGACAGGGAACTGATCTTCAACTACGTCACCATGTCCGGCGCCGGCGCGGCCCAGATGGACGACTGGGCTGCGGGCGAATATATGAGCGTGCAGGAGGCGCTGGCGGCGCAGGCCGGGGACGAAGGACTGGATCCCCACTCCCCCGACTACGCGAAAACCCGGCTGATGATCCGCGCCATGCACTTCAACGCCTGGGACTACGAGGAGCCCATCGCCTTCTACGTCCCGGCCTCCGCCGACGGCTCCGTCCATGAGCTGACGCTCTACGGCAGAGAGGATGTGGATCCCGCGGACATCACGATCTCGGGCGTGCGTCTCACCGGGGAGATCGAGCGCCACGTTTTCGGCGACGAGGACAGCGGGGGCGGCGACGGGCGGCTCTACTGGTATACGGTCCCCGTCTTCGTGCCGGCGAACGACGCAGCGATGGAGATCTCCGTCTCGGGCGAGCTGTACGCCACGCTGCCCGTCCGGCATGTGGAGGGCACGAGTCCGGCAGCCCTCTTCACCACCCTGCAGGTATACGACTACGAGGAAGGGGACGAGCCCGGGACCCTCCGCAGCATGACCCTGCGGGTCTCCGGCTTCTCCCTGCCGCAATACCACAAGGGCTATACCTACCGGTGGATGTCCGACCCCGAGGCGGAAAACGAGGAGGATCAGTGGTCCTCCGTGGACGCGGCCACCGTCACGGACGAGGACGAATTCGGCTATCGCCTGGTGACCTTCGACTTCGGCGGCGACGCCCCCTCCGGCGGGATGGTCTGGGGACAGCTGCAGATCGATCATCTCTACTTTGCCTATTTCTTCGGCGCGGGGGACCATCTGGTGAACGAGGGCACGGCGGAGTCCCCTGCCTACAGCTTCAAAACCGACTACGACTTCTCCGACGAAAACACACCCTACGGGTACGCTGCCGAGGTCCCCACCCCCTATTACTGCATCTTCAAGGACCCGTCCGAAGCGGGCGCGGAGCCGGAAGAGCTGCCGACGCTGGTGGTCGTGGGCGAAGAGCTCACCGGCGGCGCCGTCAGCACCCAGCTTCCCTACGTCTACGTCTACCAGATCCCCGGCAGCTATCTGGACGGCGAGTGGCGCCTTTCCCCGGACGGCCGGACCTGGCACGAGTGGTATACGGCCGGCGACGGCCGCAGCCAGACCAAGCTGTCCTTCGCCCAGGCGGGGGAATACGGAAGCTATACCGTCTGCGCCCAGTTCCGCAAGGAGGGGCTCAAAACCGTTACCCTCCGGCAGGACGTGAACTACAACGACGGCAAAGCTCCCGACGTGACGAAGCTCGGGATCGTCGACCGCGCCGCGAACACCGAGGTCCCGCGGCAGGGCAGCGCCGCCGTCATCAAGACCGCCGCGGAGGGAAGCTACCTGTTCTACGCCGAGGGTCCGGAGGATCTGACGGTTTATTACGATTTCTACGGGGCCGTTGAAAGCGCCCCCGGCGTACTGGAATGGAACGGCCGGACGGGGCGCTATGAGGCCGCCCTTTCCCTGGAGGAGATCCCCCGGGGCGCCGTCTCCTTCGCTGCCTGGAGCAGCGGAGAGAGCAAGGGCTATACGGAGGACGGCGCCGTTCTGGAGCTGCCCCTGCTGTTCCGGGAGGCGGGCTTCCTCCGCCCCCTCTACGCCCCCACGGTCCCCTATGAGGTGAAAAAGGACGAGACGGGAAAGACCTTCTTCGCCGTGGCTCCCGGCGCGGTGATCTCCGGCGTGTTCGAGGCCGCCGGGGGCGCGGGCCGCACCCAGCGGATGACCGTTGCTTACCTGGCTTCCGACGGGAGCACGAAGACCGTCTCCGCTCCCGCGTCGGGGGATGAAAACGGTCAGTTCCGGGCGTCCGTTCCCCTGCCGGAGGACGCGGATCGGCTGGTGCGCGTCAGCTACGAGCTCCTCCAGGACGGGGAGACCGAGGAGAGCACGGACTACGACCTGTCCGCCTATCGGGTCTGGGCCCGCTCCGATCTCATCGGCATCCCGGCGGAATACGTCGGCGCGAAGGTGGAGCTGCGGGACGGAAAGACCGTGCGGAGCTACTTCGTCACGGCGTACAACTACGATTCTCTTCCCCTGGGCGATCTGCCCTCCGGCGGCTATCAGTACGTGATCACCGGCGCTTCCGGCCACATCGCCGGGGGCAGCGTAACCGTCGTCCGGGGCGAGGACGTCACGCTGAGCGCCCTGCCCGCCCTGGGGACCGTGACCGTCGCCACCACCGGCTTCACCAGCAGCCTGACCGGGCAGGAGCTCAATCCCTCCGCCCGGGTGGACGTCGCCCTGAAAACGCCGGACGGCGTCTCCTGCAAGCTGCTGGGCGTCACCGGCGAGACCTTCCGGCAGATCCCGGTGGGCTCCGTCGGCTCCGCCGAGGTCACCTTCTATTCGGACAGCGACGAGATCAGCGACTGCGTCTCCGACGACAGCGGCTTTACCGTGGCGGGAGACGAGACGGTGGCCTTCACCTACAGGCCCTTCACCTTCCGTACCCTCAGCGGCAGCGTCTGGGGCGTCAAGACCTACCCCAACGGGACCCAGTCCGGCTTCGTTCCCGTCCGACCCTGATCGTCGTGACCCAGGAGCTCAACCGGGGCGGCAGGACGGAGACCGTCACCTTCACCGCCGTTCCCGACTATACCTTCAACAGCCGGCCCCGGGGCAAGTGGAGCGTGCTCTGCTACGACAACATCCCCGCCAAGGTCGAAGTCCGCTCCTTCACCTGGGACACCCAGACCGTGGACGTGACCGAGAACGGAAACGTGAACCTGGGCCAGATCACCATGACCTACGGTGGCGAGATGCTGATCCGGCTGGAGGCACAGATCCAGACCCCCGCTTCCGTGAAGGAGGACGGGACCCCCTATTTCAGCACCGGCGACTCCGTGACGAGCAAGGTGGACAGCGGCTTCCTCTCCGTGGGCTCCCTGTGGGTCGGCGGCCACGACGCCTACAGCCGCTACAGCGGCGTCTTTGAAACGGTCGTCGTGAACGGCCAGGCCTATCTCAAGGTGCACGAGGGCGTCATCACCGGCAGCGAGGATATCTACGTCAGCGCGGCCGGTACGGCGACCTACGGGGACGAGAGCTACTCCGTTTCGGCCTTCACAAAGAACGGCGCCACCAACTACGTCCCCGTCCGGCCGGACGAAAACGGCGATCCGGCGGCCGTCTTCACCGCCACCTACTCCACCCTCGGCGGCCAGTTCCGGGCCACGGTGGTGGACGACTCCGAAAGCGAATACGTGGGCTTCCTTGCCTATCCCACCGGCAGCAACACCTGCACCTTCTCCTACGGCCGGGGTGAGCTGACCGTTCCCTACGGCCGCTGGGAGGCCGGGGGCAGCGGGACGATCCTCGCCTTCATGGTGAAGGAATCAGACGCCGAGGACATGGCGGAGGTGCTGCGCTCGAACCCCAAAAAGCTCTGGGACCTGCTGCCCAGGGACGGCGGCTGGAGCGACTACTTCTTCAACCAGGAATACGGCGGACGCCTCCTTTACCGGACCGTGAGCGCCTATGCCAACTCCACGGTCTACCTGGAGGACCTGCAGCCCTCGAAGGCGATGGTCACGGGAGTGCTGGCCCCCTACAGCTTCTCCTATTCCTATGAGCTGACGGACAGCCCCAACACCATCCGGCTGGTGGGCACCCTGATCAAGCGCTACCCGGACCAGGTGGATCAGGACAATATCCGCTCCATGACGCTGTACGCCGCGACGGACCGGGAGGACATCAGCGAGCTGTCGGGCACGGTGCCCTTCACCCAGGCGGACCTGGGGAACGGGCGGAGCCTCATCACCGCCGAGCTGCCCCTGAGCTATTCCCACCTGGGCCGGTTCCGGCTGGAGCTCGTCTACTGGCACGATTCCGTGACCGAGGACCGGGGCAACACCACCCTGGAATTCGCCCACCGCGACCCGGTGAAGATCTTTAACCTCACCAATCCCGGCAGCGTCTACATCGCCGATCAGCTGGACGCCCAGGGTCTCACCGGCGCCTCGCCGGAGGCCCAGGCCACCTGGACGCTGAATCTGTCCCTGCGGACCTTCCTCTCCACGAACCCGGAGGAGAATCTGATCACGGTCTACGACAACGGCACCCTCATCTACAGCTACGATGCCGGCGAAGGCTCAAGGAACCACTGGGGCCTCGGCTCCACGGACCGCCTGCGGGTCCGCCTCACCGACAATCTCTCGGCGGGCATCCACGTGGTCTGGGCCAACCGCCTCATCGACGGGGAGACCGTCTCCACCGAGCCCGTGGTCTTCACCCTGGTGGAGGGGCGGGAGAACAACTCCGTCCACGTCTCCGAGCTCTACTGGGTCCACTGGAACCACCGCATCAGCTGGGACGAAAACAAGCCCGACGAGCTGTTCTTCGAAAACCTCTCCGACCTGGCGGGTGAGAACATCTGGATCTGGCCGGGCAAGAAGCACTATATGCGCTTCACCGTGCATAATGCCACCTCGGAGGAGTTGGACGGGGTCAATCTGGTCTTCCAGACGCTGGTTTCCCAGGGCAACACCGCCTATTGGTACAAGGACGAGGAGCCGGAGAAATACGGCTACCACCGCAGCATCACCGCCAGCAGCTACCAATACTACAACACCGCGACCCGGGCCATCCCCTGCAAGCTGATCTCCGAGAACAAGGCCGGCAACTACAGCATCTGGGGCTTCGACGAGGGTTATCTGGGCTACCTGGAGGGCTTCGAGTTCGAATTCGACTACAACGCCGCCATCGACATCCAGCTCAACAACATAAGCGTGGAGGAGCTCAGCGATCTGGAGACGGAGGCCTTCTACAAGGCGAACGCCCTGGGCGAGGTGCCCGACGACCTGGAGCAGATCGCGGAGATCGACGCCATGAGCGCCGAGGAACGCACCGCCATGATCGCCGATATGTCCGAGGCCTCCCAGGCCCTGCAGGATCTGGACCTGCAGATCACCGAGGACAGCGGCAGCCGCATGAAGATGGAGCTGAAGTCGCCCACCGCGGAGCTCAGCGAATACACCGTCACCATGGAGAAGGGCGGCACCATGGAGCTGCCGGAGATCCTTCTGCTCATGGAGACGGAGCGTCTGAACGGCAACCAGAACCCGGCCGAGAAGGGCTGGGAAGTGACCTGGGCGGAATATGAGACCCGCCAAGGCTCCACCCTCCTGCGCATCGCCTCCTTCGACGGCGTCGACCCGGCCACCGGCCGCCATGCGCTCCTGACCCATACGACCTATTACGTCACGAAGTCCGTGGCCGACGCCCTGACCGAGGGAAGCGGCGGCAAGGTCACCCCGCTCTCCGGCGGCACAGGCTCCGCCGTCCTCCTGGCCGCCCCCTCGGAGGACGAGGGCACGCCGGACCACTGGACGAAGCAGCTCTACGACGGCACCAGCACGGTCTACTCCGTGGGCGACCTCACGGACGAGGCCTGGAAGGCCTACTGCAAGAGCCGCTACCTGAAGGTCCACCCCGGCGATCTGGACGGGGCCGCGAGCTTTGCCAACAGCGAATCCCTCATCCCCAAGAAGCTGGACACCACCATGAAGGTGCTGGGGGTCGCGGACACCATCATCACCTATGCCAAGGGCCCCTCCGGCGCGGACCCCAACGGTCTGCGGGAGCTGCTGAGAAACGTTCACGACGAGAGGGCCTATCGCAGTCTGGAAGCGCAGATCAAGGACTACGAGAACCTGCGCTACGACATTTACAAGCAGGACTGCGCCATGAGCACCTATTCCACCGCCTCCAACTTCTCCCCCATGGGTCCCATCGGCAAGGTGGTGGTCTTCCTGGGCGGCCTTGCCAACGGCATCATCTCCGGCTACTCCAAGGATTACAACCGCCAGGTGTACAACACCACCCTGCACGACATCCAGCTGCAGATCAAATATGAGGCGGTCAAGCAGGAGCGTCTGAAGAAGAGCTTTATGGACGCCGAGCAGTGGCTGCGGGACAAGATGGACAGCATCTACGGCAAGGGCAACTGGAGCGAATACGCCCTGGCCGAGGAACGGAAGCTTTGGGTCCTGAAGGAGTACCCCGGCGGCATCCTGAAATACGAATGGAAGGACAAGGCGCCGGATTTCACCGTCACCCTGGACCCCTCCGGCTACGTCTATGAGGCGGTGACCGAGGACACCGTGGAGGGCGTAACCGCCACCCTTTACTACAGCGAGAACGAGGACGGCCCCTACGCCCTCTGGACCGATCCCTTCGGCGAGCAGCCCAACCCCCAGGACACCAGCGACACCGGAAACTACATGTGGATGGTGCCCACGGGCTGGTGGAAGGTGCGCTATGAGAAGGAGGGCTACCGGACGAGCGAGAGCGCCGCCATGTCCGTGCCCCCCGTACACACCACCGTGAACATCGGCCTGCTCAGCGAGGAAGCGCCTCAGGTCGCGGTCCGCGCCGGCGAGGACGGGATCGACGTGCTCTTCACCAAGTACATGCAGCTGGAATCCCTCGTCCGCCTCTTCGGCGGCGAGAGCTACGACGCGGACAGCTTCGACGCTTCCGCCTTCACCGTTCAGTTCTACGACGCGGAGGGGCTCTCCGTCCCCGGCACCGTCACCTTCCCAGACGTGCGGAAGAACACCGGCTATAAGGGCGAGGGCTACGGCACGGACGTCATCGATTCCGACTGGTTCGTGCGCTATGCCGTCTTCACCCCCGACGATCCCTCCCTGGACCTGGGCAGCCTCACCTGGAAGCTGGCCGACGGGATGGTGAGCTACGCGGGCGCGGCGCTGGACGGCGAGACGGCGGCCCTGCACATCCTGCGCCTGGATCCCGGCGACGGTCTGCTGAATACGCGCACCCTGGTCACCGATGAAAACGGCCGGGTGACCCGGCTGCCCGAGCCCGTGCTGGACGGCTTCCGCTTCCAGGGCTGGTTCACCTCTCCGGAGGGCGGCCGGCTGATGACGGCGGGGGACGCCTTTACGGACGACCTCATCCTCTACGCCCGTTGGGAGGAGGTACCCGAAGAAACGGAGCCCGACGAGGAGGAACCGGAAGAGGAAGACCCCGACGACGAGGACTACGACGAGGATCTTTGGGACGAGGAGACCGACGTCACGGAGCCTGATGCGGGCGATGAAGGGACGGAGCTCGCGGTCAATCCCTTCGAGGACGTGCCGGAGGACAGCTACTACTATGAAGCGGTGCTCTGGGCGGCGGCCGAGGGCATCACCACCGGGACCACGGAGACCACCTTCTCGCCCTACGGCGCCTGCACGAGGGCCCAGACGGTCACCTTCCTCTGGCGGGCTGCGGGCTGCCCCGAGCCGACAAGCAGCGTCTGCCCCTTTGAGGACGTGGACGAGACGGCTTACTACTACAAGGCGGTGCTCTGGGCGGCGGCCGCGGGCATCACCACCGGGACCACGAAGACCACCTTCTCGCCCAAGGATACCGTGACCCGGGCCCAGACGGTCACCTTCCTCTGGCGGGCTGCGGGAAAGCCCGAACCCGCCGCGGAGGCTTGCCCCTTCGCCGACGTGCCGGACGGGGCGTATTACCGCAGCGCGGTGCTCTGGGCGGTGGCCGAGGGCATCACCCTGGGCACCGGAGACGGGAAATTCAGCCCGAACGACGATTGCGTCCGGGCCCAGATCGTGACCTTCCTCTACCGCGCCTGCGGCAGGGAATGACAGAACGGCAAAACAAAACAGACTCACCAAGAGGACGGCAGGGAAAACCCCTGCCGTCCTTTTTGGGGAACGAGCTTTCGTAAAAATGCCCGGTCCCGCCGTCGTCCGCTCTTGACAAGCATCGACCTTCGATGTATATTCTACCTTGAACATCGAGGTATAGGAGGCGCGGCGATGAAATTCGACAAAACGCTGATCGGCGGCAGCACGGCCCTTTTGGTGCTGAGCCTGCTGAGCGACGGGGACAAATACGGCTATGAGATGGTGCTGGAGCTGGCAAGGCGCTCCGACAACGCCTTTGAGCTGAAGGAGGGCACCCTCTATCCCCTGCTCCACGCCCTGGAGAACGCCGGGGACGTTCGGGCCTATCCCCGCACATCCCCCAGCGGAAGGGAGCGCCGCTATTATTCCCTTACGGGGAAAGGGCGGCGGCGGCTTATGGAGAAGACGGAGGAATGGCGCATCTTTTCCGAGAGCGTGAACGCCGTGCTGCGGGCTTCCGCCCTGCCGGATGCATAGGGGCATGGAAAGCATCCGTTTCCGGCGCTGGTGCTCGCTCGCCGTCTCGGGGATCCGATACAAGCCGGACAGGGAGCGGGTCTATGCGGAGCTCTACGGCCACATGGAGGACCGGTATGAGGCCCTGACCGAAGCGGGCGTCCCCCCGGAGGAGGCGGAAAGCCGGGTGCTGGCGGCCATGGGCAGCGCAGAGGAGACTTCGAATATCCTGGAGCGCGTCCACCGTCCCTATTGGGCCTGGGCGCTGTGGGCCGCCCGCTGCCTGCTGCTGATCGCTCTGCTGCTGGCGCTCCTCTCCGTGCCCCGCTGGATCATGGCGCAGGACATTGTAAAGCTGCCGGAGGGGCAGCGGGAGACCTTTGCGCTGCCCTATCGGGAAGCGCAGGGCATCCGCGACACGCGGACCTTCTATGCGAAGCCCATGAGCCGCGCTTCCTCCGACGGCTACCGCTTTATCCTGACCTGCGCCGCCGGGCGGCATATCGAGTGCGACGATCCGGACTGGATCGAGGAGCATGACGAATTCTACCTCGCCGTGGAGGTCTTCAACCTCCGCCCCTGGGCGCAGTACAGCGGCATCCTGCGGGAGTTCTGCGCGGTGGATTCTCTGGGAAACGTATACGGCGCCTTCAACCGCACCCCCCACGGCGGCGATACGCCGCTGCTGAGCGGGAACGCCTATCGGACCGGGCTTTGTACCGTCACCTGGATACTGTCGCTGCGGAACTTCCGCTCCCAGGGGGCGGAGTGGATCGAACTGCGCTACGACCAAGGCGGGCGGGATATCCGGCTCTGCGTCGATCTGAAAGGAGGCGGCACGGAATGAGGGGCGTCCGGCGCTTTTTTGACCGCATCCCCCGCCGGCTGCGCGTCGCCGTCGACCTGACGCTGGCCGCGGCGCTGCTGCTGGCGTTGTACGTCGCTGCCGGCTGCCCGGCCTTCGGCGAAGAAAATGAATTCCGCCGGGCGGAAAAGGCCGGGATGATGGGGCCATCGGAAATCATGGACTGGGTCGCCGTCCAGCGGGGCTGGCCGTCGGTGGGGTATGACCGGGTCCTCATCGGGGACGACGGCGACGCCATCCTGTTTTATACCTATACCACCGGCAGGGGCACCTCCTCCCTGGAGGGAAGGCTGCTTCGCCGGGAAAAGACGGAGGGGCTGCTGCTGACCCCGCTGCCCTGCGGCAGTGTAAACTTCTGGCAATCAACGGAGGTCCTGCCCCTGTTCCTCTTTGCGGACGACCCGGACGCCGTCAGGGCCGAGGTCCTGCTGCGGCTTACCGGGGAGGAAACGGTGACGCTGACGGGGGATCGCAGAGCTTCCGAAGGGGACGGAAGCAACCTGCCCGGATTCTTTTACTTCCAGCTTCCCGTGACGGGGGCCAACCGGGAGGCACTGGAATCCCTGATGAGCTGTGCTTCCACCTTCGCCGATTACGGCGAGGATTTTCCCGCCGTGATCCGGCTCTATGACGCCGGGGACCGGCTGCTCACCGAAACGGATTACGTGATCCGTCCGCGAAGGCGGCAGCAGCCCGGATGAAGCCGCCGCCGGGACGCAGCGCGTCCCGGCGGCGAAGCCTTGTTTTCCTTATTCGGCGAAAGCCGCCAGCGCCGCCAGCACCTCGCCGATATCCCCGTCGATGCAGACGGAGCGGTCCGCGAGCTCCGCCGGAGCGGAGGCCTCGCCGAGATTCACGCAGGCGTAGAAAGCCCGGGGATTCCGGGCCGCCATGCGCCGGAAGGGATATTTGATGATGCCGGGGGTGTTGTATCCCACGCCCAGCTCCAGATACAGCACCCGGCGGTCCCCGCAGCGCCGGAGGAAAGCGGCGTACCGCTCCGCCGCGGCGTCCCAGCCCGCGTCCTCCACGAACCGGTCGTCGCAGCGCAGGTTCATGTCCATGGGTCCCCCGCAGCGGGGGCAGCGGGGCAGCAGCTCCGGGGGTATCTCCGCCTTCAGCGCCCCCTGCTCCGGGGGCAGCAGCGCCCCGCCGGGCCCGAAGGAAAAGCCCTGGGCCAGGAGCATCTCCCGCACCGGCGCTTCATTGTCGTAGGTCCGGGCATGGCAGGGCGCGGCGCACTGCCACAGCCCGTAGTCCCCCTGGGTGTAAAACAGGCGCTCCCTGTGAAAGCCCGCCCTCTGGAAGCAGTGGTCCACGTTGGTGGTCAGCACAAAGTGATCCTTGTCCTTCACCAGACTGAGCAGCTGCGCATACACCGGCTTCGGCGGGCCCATATAACGGTTGATCCAGATGTTCCGGCTGAAGAAGGCCCAGAAGACCGTCTTGTCCGGGTAGGGGTAAAAGCCGCCGGAATACATGTCCCGGACGCCGTATTTTTCCTCGAAATCCGCGAAATACCGGCGGAAGCGCTCCCCGCCGTAGCTGTAGCCCGCCGCCGTGCTGAGACCGGCTCCGGCGCCCAGGACCACGGCTTCCGCGGCGGCCAGGGCGTCCCGCAGCCGTTCCGTGCCCTCCGGGCAGCGACACTCGTGATTTGCCATGCAGCACCTCCTCCGAAGGCCCGGTCACGCGGGCCGGGCGCAGGCCTCAAACCGCTCCGCCCGGGCCCCGCCCGGGCGGGTGAGGCTGTGATCCCCGGTCAAGGCAGCTTCTCCACCCGCACGGCGCAGACCTTGTATTCCGGGATGCGGGCGAACTCGTCCAGAGCCGCGTTGGTCAGGCGGTTCACAGGGGAATCGGGAAAATGGAAGGGCATCCAGGTCTCCCCCTCGGAAACCTTCCGCCCCACCCGGGCCGTGGCGGTCACGGTCCCCCGCCGGCTGCTGACCTGCACCCGCTCGCCGTTTTTCACCGCGAGACGCTCCGCGTCCCGCCAGTTCATCTCAATGAAGCCCTCCCCGGCGATCTCCTGCAGGCCGGGGGCCCGGGAGGTCATGGCGGCGGCGTTGTACTGATAAAGGATGCGCCCGGTGCTGAGAATGAAGGGGTATTCTTCATCCGGCAGCTCCGCCGCCGGGTTGAACCTCGCCGGGTAGAGGAGCGCGCGCCCCCGCACGGGGCCGCCGGCGTGCATGATGGGCGTGCCGGGGTGATCCTTCCCGGTGCAGGGCCACTGGAGGCTCTCCCCCGCGTCCAGCCGGGCGTGGGAAATGCCGGCGTAGCTGGGGGTGAGGGAGGCGATCTCCTCCATGATCTCCGCGCTGCTCAGCTTTTTCTGGGGATAGCCCATGGCGTTCATCAGGTCCGTGAGGATATCCGTGTCCGGGCGCATGTCCCCCGGAAGGGCGACGGCCTTGCGCACCCGCTGCACCCGCCGCTCGGTGTTGGTGAAGGTCCCGTCCTTTTCCGCGTAGCTCACGGCGGGGAGCACCACGTCCGCATAGGCGGCGCTTCTGGTGAGGAACAGGTCCTGCACCACCAGGAAATCCAGGCTTTCCAGGGCCCGGATGATGTGGGCGGTGTCCGCGTCGGAGACCACCGGGTCCTCGCCGCAGATATACAGGCCCCGGATCTCCCCCCGGATGGCGGCGGGGAAGACCTCCGTGGCGGTTATGCCGTTTTTTGGATTCAGCTTCACGCCCCAGGCCTTTTCAAATTTCTCCCGCACCGCCTCGTTTTCCACCTTCTGGTAGCCGGGCAGGTCCCCGGGCTGGGCCCCCATGTCGCAGGCGCCCTGCACGTTGTTCTGTCCCCGGAGGGGATTCACGCCGCAGCCGGGCTTCCCCAGCTTGCCGGTGAGCAGCGCCAGATTGGAAAGGCTCATGACGCCCTCGGTGCCGGTGGAGTGCTCCGTCACCCCCAGGCAGTAGATGATGGGAGCCTTTTCCGCCTTGGCGTACATCCGGGCGGCTTCCCGGAGCATATCCGGGTCGATGTGGCAGATCTCCCCCACCTTCTCCGGGGTGTAGTCCCGCACCAGCTCCCTCAGGGCTTCGAAGCCCTCCGTACAGTCCCGGATGAAGGCCTTGTCCTCCAGCCCCTCCTCCAGGATGACGTGCATCATCCCGTTGGCGAAGGCGACGTTGGTGCCCGGCCGGAGCTTCAGGTGGATGTCCGCGCTTTTCGCAAGGCCGATGTTCCGGGGGTCCACCACGATGAGCCGGGCGCCCCGGCGCACCGCCTCCCGCAGCTGCATCCCCACCACGGGATGGGCCTCCTCCGGGTTGGAGCCCACCAGCAGGATGCAGTCCGGCTCCCGGGTGATGTCCCGGATGGTGTTGGTCATGGCCCCGGAGCCCAGGGTCCTGGCCAGACCGGCCACGGTGGCGCTGTGGCAGACCCTGGCGCAGTTGTCCGTATTGTTGCTGCCGAAGCAGGTACGCACCATCTTCTGCACCATGTAGATGTCTTCGTTCGTGCTGCGGGAGCAGGCGAAGCCCGCCAGGGCTTCCGGCCCGTATTTCTCCCTGATCTCCATGAACCGCCGGGCCGCGTAGGCGATGGCCTCCTCCCATTCCGCCTCCCGGAACTCTCCGGTCTCCCGGTTTTTGATGAGGGGCTTCGTCAGGCGGTCCGGGGAGTGGATGAAATCGAAGCTGCCGCTGCGGCCCTTCACGCAGAGCCTTCCCCCGTTGGAGGGCCCGTCGGCCGCCTCCGCGCCTACGACCTTCCCGTCCTTTACCAGCAGATCCAGCTGGCAGCCCGTGGCGCAGTGGGGGCAGGTGGTGCGGACCCTGGTGAGCTCCCATTCCCGGTAGGCCCGGGAGGTCTTCAGCGTGAGGGCGCCCGTGGGGCAGGCGGCAGCGCAGTTTCCGCAGGCCTCGCAGCCCGTCTCCCGCCAGTTGGGTCCGAAGGGGGCGTCCACGATGTGGAAGACGCCGCTGCGGGCGTTTTTCAGCGCGCCGTTCCCGGCCCGCCGGTGGCAGGCGCTGACGCAGCGGAAGCAGTGGAGGCACTTGCCCGGATCGTAGCGGAGGTAGGGGTGGTCCTCCAGCAGGGGGAGCTTTTCCTCCACGTCCAGGCGGGTGCCCTCCATGCCGCTCTCGGTGATCCCGTAGCGGATGCACAGGCTCTGGAGGCGGCAGGCCCCGTTTCTCGGGCAGCCCAAGCAGTCGGCCCGGTGGTTGGAGAGGATGAGACGCAGCATCTTCCTCCGGTATTCCGCCAGGGCGGGTGTTTCCGTTTCGACGCGCATGCCCTCGGCGGCCCTGGTGCGGCAGGCGGGGAGGGGCCGGTCGCAGCCCTCCGCCTCCACCACGCAGAGGCGGCAGGAGCCCAGCGCGTTCACGTCCTTCAGGTAGCAGAGGCTGGGCACGTCGATCCCGGCGGTTTTCGCCGCCTCCAGCACCGTCGTCCCCTCGGAAACGGAAACGGTTTTTCCGTCGATGGTGAGGCTTATCATCAGAACCGCCCTCCTTCCAGCGCGCCGCAGCCGTAGAAGTCGCAGCGCAGACAGCGTCCGGCTTCCCGGGCCGCCTCCTCCTCCGTCATGGGGCACTCCACGTGCCCGAAATCCCGGCAGCGCTCGAAGGGATTCCGCTCCTCGATCTCCGCCCGACCGGTGCGGACGAAGTTGGAGGGCCTCGCCTCGGGCGCCGAGGCCGGACAGCCGATCTTGTGGTGATAGCCCAGGTATTCGTCGATATTGAAGGCGGCCACCTGCCCCGCGGCGATGGCCCGGATGGCGGTGGAGGGTCCGGTGACGCAGTCGCCGCCGGAAAAGACCCCGTCCCATTCCGGGACCCGGCAGCTCTCGTCCGCGCCGATCCTGCCCCGCACCGTGGGGAGCCCGGCCTCGGCGAAGTGGGCCGTATCGCTGCGCTGGCCCACAGCCATGATGAGCAGGTCGCACTGGAAGCGGTAGGGGTAGGCGCTGGAATGCTCCGTGGTGACGAAGCCCTGGTCGTCGTAGGTCCCCACGATCTCCGGCTGCAGCCAGACCGCCCGCACCTCCCGGCTCTCCCGGTCCGTTTCGATGTTCAGAAAGCTCAGCAGGGTGCGGAAGCGGACCCCCTCCTGCATGGCGCTGCGGATCTCGCTGTCCAGGGCGGTATAGTCGTCCCGCTTCCGGGTGAACACGTGCACCGTCTCCGCGCCCAGGCGGACGGCGGTGCGGGCCGCGTCCATGGCCACGTTGCCGCCGCCGATGAGCACCACCTTTTTCCCCGTAAGGTCCATGCCCTCCCGGGAGACGGTCTGCAGGAACTCCGCCGCGGTGGTGACGCCCGGCGCGTCGGCGTCCTCCATGGGCATGCGGTTGCCCAGCTGGGCGCCCAGGGCCAGGTATACGGCGTCGTGGGTGCGCCGGAGCTCCTCAAAGGAGGCGTCCCGTCCCACCCGGAAGGAACAGCGGACCTGAATGTCCCCGGCCTTCAGAATGGCGGCGATGTCCTCGTCCAGCCGGGCCTTGGGAAGCCGGTATTCCGGGATCCCGTAGCGCAGCATGCCGCCCAGCTTCTCGTGCTCCTCGTAGAGGTCCACGCCGTGGCCCATGAGGGCCAGGAACCAGGCCGCCGTCAGCCCGGAGGGTCCGCCGCCCACCACGGCGATCCGTTTGCCGGTGGGTACGTTTGCCTTCGGCGCGGACACCTGATCGGCGGGCACCCGGTCCACGGCGTATTTCTTCAGGCCCCGGATGTTGATGGGATCGTCGATGATGCTCCGGCGGCACTTCCGCTCGCAGGGGTGCTCACAGACCATGGCGCAGGCGGTGGGGAGCGGATTGCGGTCCCGGATCACCTGGATGGCGCCGGCGTAGTCCCCCTCCCGGACGAGGGCGATGTAGGCGGGCACGTCCACGTGGGCGGGACAGAGTGTCATGCAGGGCACCGTCTGCGTGGCGGGTTCCACACAGCGGCGGTCGCGGATGTGGCTCTCATATTCGTCGGCAAACTCCGTGAGACTGTCCAGCACGGTCGTGGCCGCCACGACGCCCACGGCGCAGTCCGCCGTGGCGGCGATGGTCTCGCAGAGCTCCCGCAGCTCCGCCGTGGCGTTTTCCCCGGCGTCGCCGCTGAGGATGCGCCCCAGCAGCCGGTCGGCCTCCCTGAGCCCGTCCCGGCAGGGAACGCATTTCCCGCAGGACTGGTTGATGGACATCTGCAGGATGGAGCGGTACAGCGCCAGGGGACACATCCCCGGCGGGAAGGAATTGACGCGGGAGCGGAATTTGGTGAGCACGGTATCGATACGGGCGTTCATGCTCGCCCGTTTTTCCAGCAATCGCACGGCGGGCCCTCCTTTATCCCCGGCTTTATCCGGAAATAAGCCGGACTGTTTCATTATCTGACATTATAACATATAGTCGACCGGGTGAAAAGGGCCCGCCGACAGAAATCAGCCGGGCGGAAGCGCGGTCTGCCGCGCTTCCGCCCGGAGGGATCTACCGGAGCCGGAGTCTGCCCGCTCCGGCTCAGGAGACGCTGTCGACCAGCATGGTGCGGGTCGCCGAATCGTAATCCACCTTGAAATTCAGGACGTCTCCCAGCGCGCGGAGCTGGAAGAAGTTGTTGTCGCCGATGTTGAAGACCTCCAGGCGCACCTCCTCGCCGTTGATATACAGGCTGTGGGTGCTGGGCTTTGCGGTGGAGGACTTGTCGGCCCCGGGCTGCACCTCGCCGCCCACGGGCGTATAGGCCTGCCCCGTCACGCAGAGGATGCGGTGGGTCGCCGCGTCGTAATCCACGGAGAACTGGGAGCCGGTGCCGTTGAGCACGTAGGCCAGATCCCGGAGCTTGAAGTAGTTTTTATCGTTGATGTTGTAGATCTCGAAGCTCTGCTCCACGCCGTTGACCTTCAGCTTCTGATTGGTGAGCTGCACTCTGTAGGGGGAGCCGACCTTGCCGGGGAAATCGGAAAGAGGCGTGTCCGGCGGCGTCGCGGCATAGTTGCCGGGATCCTCCCGGTATACGATCATCCAGGAGCAGCCGTCGTCCAGGGTCACGGAGAATTCGCTCCAGGAAACGGTCTTCCCGTTGAACTCGCTGTAAACGCCGTCGGCCACGCGGACCGTCTCCCCCGCTTTGACCGGGATGCTGTCCCGGCCGAGCTCCGTGAGGGAAGCGTCGAAATAGCTCTTGGTGAGGGTCACGTCCCGGTCGAAGGAGAAGGTCCCCTCGCTGCCGAACCACAGGGCGTAGGTGTAGCCGAAGGCGCCGGGCATGCCGAAGAGGCTGCCGATGTCGAAGACGGTGAAGCTCTCCTCCAGATCGGTGGCCGTCATGGTCACCGGCTTCCCGCCGAGGGCGGCGTCCGGCGTTATGGCGACGCCCGCCGTGTCCGCCTTGGGCAGCGCGCCGATGGGCAGGTCCACGTTCAGGGTCTTCGTATAGCCGTTGAGGGAGAGGGTCAGCGTCGCCTTCACGGAGCCGGCCTGCTCCCGGGTGGCGTTGACCTTCGTAAAGCCGGACCAGCTTCGGGTGATGTTATGGCTGCCGATGGCCAGGCGGGCCGCCGCGTCCAGATGGGCCTGGGTCACGCTGTTGGAGACTTCGCAGGCGGCGAAGGCGGACTGGGCGGCGCGCACACCCGCATCCAGACGCTGGGGCGCGTCGTTGCAGTAGCAGTTGTCCAGGTGCTCATGGCACACGGGGCACATGGTGGGGCAGAGGCATTTGCTGATCACCTGGCCGCAGCCCCCGGGGCACAGGGTCTCCGTTTCGGCCTCAGCCATGAAGGTGGAGGGTTTTTCCGGTGGGAAGGCCCAGCCGGCGGGGATGTCCTTGGAATAGCCCCGGATCGCATCGTTGGGATGGAGCTCCAGATAGCGGGAGTCGCCCCGCTCATAGCCCATGTAGGAGATCTCCATGAGCTGGCGGGTCCTCTGGCCGGAGCGGATGTAGGAGCTGGTCTCACCCGTGACGGTATAGAGGTAATGCCGGGCGGCGGCGCCTTCGCCCACCACCAGGAGCATATCGTTCACCGTATACCAGGCGCCCTGGGCCAGATAGTTGCCGCCATAGCCCTGGTCCGCCCCGCCGGTGCCGTTGCCGAAGGAGGGAGAGTAGACCACGAAGCGGAAGATGCTGTCGGTGATATCCTGGCGATACTGGTGAGCGCCGATGGCGGGGGCGCTGAGCCACCAGCCGTAACCCTCCCCGTCGATGAGGCGCTCGTCATGGCCCTTCATCTCCGGGGTGATGTTCGTGAGATCATAGGAGGTGTGGTCGTGGGTGCTGGCTTCAGCCAGGGCCTCCGGCGCGTAGAGGGTGAGGCCCGTGGGCTTGACGATGCCGCTGCCCTCGTCGGCGTGCTTCTCCATGCGGTGCACGGGCGCCCCGTCCCCGATGAAGGACACGTCGTTGATGATGGTGGCGAAATTCTCCGTCATGAACATATAGGGCAGGGTCATGCGTTTTTCGTTTTCCGTGAAGGCGTCCTCTACAAAGACGACGCCCAGGTTGCTGACGCTGTACCACTGGCCTACCCGATCGCTGAAGCCGGCGGCCTGGATGACCATTTCACCCGTGTCCCACAGCTTCATGCGGAAGGACTGGAAGCTGCCGATGGAGCTTTCCCACACCGTGCCGTCCCCGGTGACCATACGCTGGTCCCGGTAGGTGACGGGGAGGTTCCGCTCGTCGATGTTGGGATGTACCACGTCCATGGGCCGGATCATGCCGGGCGGCACGCTGTTCATGTCCCCGGAGAGGGCGATGCGGAAGCCCACGCCGGCCCCGCCGTCAATGGAACGGACCTGGCGGGCCACCAGGGTGCGGGTGCTGTCGGGCAGGCCGCCGTAGATGCCGCCCCGGCGGGTCTTCTGCTGGTGGAAGGGACCGGCCGGGCCGATGGGATCCACGCCGCCCACCAGGTTGGCGTCGAAGCTGTTGTAGACCCACTCCTCCGCGTTGCCGCAGAGATCGTAGATGCCCAGGATGTTGGGCTTCTTCGTCTTCACGTTCTGCACGGAGGTGCGGCTGGCCACCACCTCGTCGTGGACGTTGCTGCCCGCGAAGAGATATTTATGGTTGTTGCCGGGGTATTCCGCGTTGCCGGTGAGGCCGGGATTGCCGCCCTTGGCCGCAAATTCCCACTCGGCCTCCGTAGCCAGGCGGTAGGTCCGGCCGGTGAGCACGTAGAGCCGGGCCAGAAATTCCTGGACGGCGTAGAAGTTCACGTTCTCCTTGGGGCGGTCGGCGTCGGCCCCCGGCTGCGGCAGACCCATGACCGCATTCCACAGGCTGACGGTGACCTCCGTCTCGCCGATGTAGAAATCACTCACGGTCACGTTGCGCACGGGGGTCACGCTCTCCGGGCGCATGCTTGCGTCCGAGGCCTCCCAGCCGAGGGTGAAGGTGCCGCCCTCCACAAAGACCATATCGAAGGAGGTATCGAACTTCACGCCGATCATCTCCGTCGTCAGCGTCTGCGTGAGCTTGTCCCCGGAAACGGGGCCGCCGGCCGCCTTCGCAGCGCCCGCCGCGCCGGGCAGGGCCGCCAGCAGCAGCACGGCTGCGAGGAGCAAAGAGAATATCTTTTTCATAGCGTCAAAATCTCCATATCATTATCATACGATCTGCGCGTTTCCATCCTTCGTCCCGCGGGACGGTTCCCGCCTTTATGCCCGCATATGGGTATCCCCCCTTCTTTCCGGTAAATCTGTCGGAAACCCGGCAGTCTTTGGTAAATGGCACAATATTGCAGAAACAGCTCAGTTTTATTTTGTTGATTATACCAAAGCTCCGCCAACCGCGCAAGGACTTTTCAGGAGAAATCCGCTGCCGAAAACGCGAAAAAGCGCGGGAGGGCAATCGCTGCACTCCCGCGCAAGCATGGACAGAAGCTGCAATACTATTCCAGAATGCGCCGGTAGGCAGCAAGATCCTCATCTCCGAACACGTTGAAAATGACCTTGACGGCGCTGTTTTTCCCGGTTTTCCATTCCTTCACGGTCTGCACCGCGATCTCCGCCGCCGCCTGCTTGGGGAAGCCGAAGACCCCTGTGGAGATGCAGCAGAAGGCGATGCTCTCACATCCGTTTTCCGCCGCGGCGTCCAGACAGGCGCGGTAGCTGGAGGCGAGAAGGTCCCGATGCTCCTGCGTCAGTGCGCCGTCCACGATGGGGCCGACGGTATGGATCACATACTTGCCGGGCAGGTTGTAGGCCGGGGTGATCTTGGCCCGCCCGGTGGGTTCCTCGTAGCCCTGCGCGTCCATGATC
This sequence comes from Oscillospiraceae bacterium, assembly GCA_017524845.1. GTDB lineage: Bacteria > Bacillota > Clostridia > Oscillospirales > Oscillospiraceae > UBA1774. The sequence goes on along the minus strand of JAFXUU010000017.1, from coordinate 3,176 downwards.
TCCGCGCATTTGAGCCGCAATTGGATGCCTGAGAAGGTATGAATGCAATTATCGATGCAGTTGTGGAGAGGCCGGAAACAGCCCAGCATGCCGCTGTTGGCGGCGTTCACGACGGCGTCGCACTCCAGCGTCGTGATGTCGCCCTGCCAGAGATAGAGGTCGCCGTCCACCGGCGTCAGATCGGCCAGCCGGGTGATCCCCTTTTCCGCGATGGCCTCCTTCAGATAGTCGTCCTGCACGCTCAGGAACTCATGGCTGGCTGCGCGGGGCCTCCGCACGTTCAAGAGGGAGCGCAGCAGATCCTTCTGCTCCTGCGTGCTGCCCGGAAGGGAAACGCGCTGATAACGCGGCTCCTCCTTCAAAAGCTCCCGGATCAGAAATTCCCGTCTTTCCGCCTGATTCATGCTTTTCCTCCCTTGGCGGCCATCAGCGCCGCATAGTTCCTGCGCGACGGCCTGTGATACTCAATCTCCCAAATGCTGACGTTCGTCCTGCGCGAACAGCAGACGCTTCCGTTCCTCCGACTCCGCCGGGATGGCCGTTCCCCGGTACCGGGGCGATTCCGCCGGCAGCTCTTCCATGAGCAGGCGGCGCAGCTGTCCGAGCTCCAGGAGCTTCATATCCGCAGCGGGATAAGCCCGCAGGCGTTCCGCGCCCCGCGAAGAAAAACGCCGCCGGAACGCGGGCGCGTCCCGGCGGGAGGGCCTCAGTAGGCCCTGATGTATTTCTGTACCTCCCAGGAGCTAACGCGGGTGCGGTATTCCTCCCACTCGGTCTCCTTGCCGTTGAGGTACTGGCGGTAAACGTGTTCCCCCAGGGTCTCCCGGACGAGGGGATCGGCCTTGAAGGCGGCGATGGCCTCCTCCAGACTGCCGGGGAGATTGCGGATGCCCTTCTCCTCCCGCTCGGTCTTTCCCATGCCGTAGATGTTCTCGGCCACCTCCGCGGGAGGCTCCAGCCGCCGCTCCACCCCGTCCAGACCCGCGGCCAGACAGAGGGCCAGGCTGAGATAGGGGTTGCAGGAGGGGTCGGGGCTGCGAAGCTCCACCCGGGTGCTCTGCTTCCGCGCCGCCGGTACCCGCACCAGGGCGCTGCGGTTCTGGGTGCTCCAGGCCAGGTAGCAGGGAGCCTCGAAGCCGGGCACCAGGCGCTTGTAGGAATTGACCAGGGGATTCGTAACGGCGCACATCCCCGGCACGTGGGCCAGGAGACCGCCGATGAAATGCCGCGCCGTATCCGAGAGCTGCCGGGGCGCGTCCGCATCGTAGAAGGTGTTTTTCCCGTCCCGGAACAGGGACATGTTCACGTGCATGCCGCTGCCGGCCATACCGAAGATGGGCTTGGGCATGAAAGTAGCGTGGAAGCCGTTGAGGCCCGCCACGGTCTTCACTGCCAGCTTGAAGGTGAGGATGTCGTCCGCCGCCTCCAGGGCCTGGGCGTATTTGAAGTCGATCTCGTGCTGCCCGTGGCCGCATTCGTGGTGGCTGGCTTCGATCTCGAAGCCCATTTCCTCCAGGGTAAGGCAGATCTCGCTCCGCGTCTTCTCCCCGTTGTCCAGAGGACCCATGTCGAAATAGGCGCCCTCGTCGTTGGGCTCCAGGGTGGGACGGCCCTCAGCGTCGGTCTTGAACAGATAAAACTCGCACTCCGGCCCCACGTTGAACACATAGCCCAGGTCGGCGGCCTTTTTCAGCTGCTGCTTCAGCACGAAGCGGGGATCGCCCACAAAGGGGGTCCCGTCCGGATTGTGCACGTCGCAGATGAGGCGGGCTACGCTGCCCAGGTCCCGATCCCAGGGCAGGAGCTGGAAGGTGTCCAGATCGGGCCAGAGGTACTGGTCGCTCTCGTGGATGCGCACGAAGCCCTCGATGGAGCTGCCGTCGAAGGCGATCTGATTGTCCATGGCCTTCTCGATCTGGGATGCGGTGACGGCCACGTTTTTGAGCTGTCCGAAAATATCCGTCACCTGCAGGCGGATGAAGCGCACGTTCTGCTCCTGTACGGTGCGGATGATCTCGTTTCGGTCCATGATCCGGCCTCCCTTATGTGATGTAAATATAAGTATATCAGATTTCTCCGAAAAAGGAAGCCCCGAATCAGAGCAAAGCGCCGGTGCGGGCACCTGGTCCGGGGCGGCTGTCTTCCGGCAGAGCGGTCCGTTTTGCGGCTCGGGCTCCCTCCGTTGAAGTTCCGCTTGTATTCGGAATGCAGGTGTTGTATATTTTTGAACAGTAAAAAACAGTAAAAACGACGAACGGAGGACAGGCGATGAAAGCATTGAAAATACCGGCATTGCTGTTGGTTCTGCTGGTGCTCATGACCTGCGGCGCAATGGCTGCGGAGGGGGAGAAGGGCGGCCCGGAGGTCCCCCTTTCCGTAGAGCCCTCCGACTGGGATACCACGGAGCTGTCGGACGGAACGCTGTCCATCACCGGCTACCTGGGCAGCGACACCGCCGTTTCCATCCCGGAGGCCATCTACGGCAAGACGGTGACGGAAATCGGCGATTACGCCTTCAGCCACAACGACCTGCTGACGCAGGTTGTGATCCCGGACACGGTGACGAGGATCGGCGGCTTTGCCTTTAACGACTGCACGGCCCTGACGGCCGCCGTGCTCCCGGAGGGTCTGATCACTTTGGGAAACAACGCTTTTCAGGGCTGCGAGGCGCTGGCGTCGGTCTATATTCCTTCCACCCTGGAGACAGGCTATTATGCCTTCGCTGACTGCTGCAGCCTGACCAGCGTGACCTTCGGGGCGGGCATCACCCGGATCCCGGACAGCCTCTTCTACGGCTGCACGGGCCTGACGGCCATCGCGATCCCGGACACGGTGACGGAGATCGGCAGCCATGCCTTTTACATCTGCACGGCCCTGACGGCCGCCGCGCTTCCGGAGGGTCTGATCAGCATGGAGAGCTTCGCTTTTCAGGGCTGCGAGGCGCTGGCGTCGGTCTATATCCCTTCCACCCTGGAGGAAGGCTTTTATGCCTTCGCTGACTGCTGCAGCCTGACCGGCGTGACCTTCGGGGCGGGCATCACCCGGATCCCGGACTTCCTGTTCTACGGCTGCACGGGCCTCACGCAGGTCGTGATCCCGGACACGGTGATGGAGATCGGAGAATGGGCGTTTTACGGCTGCACGTCCCTGGCCTCCCTGCAGCTGAGCGAATACCT
>JAFXUU010000153.1 GCA_017524845.1 Oscillospiraceae bacterium | reverse complement strand
GTCGGCTCGGGCGTGGGCTCCGGCGTCGCCGTGGGCTTCGGCGTCTTCGTCGGCTTCGGGGTGGCGGTGGGCTTCGGCGTCTTCGTCGGCCTCGGCGTACGCTCCGCGACCTCCGTCAGGGTCTTTCCGGCATTCTCCACCGTGTCGCCCCTGCCGTCGGCCCAGAAGCAGTATCCCAGGATCACGGCCAGCGCGACGGCGCAGCATGCGATCATGATCAGCTTTTTCATTTTCCTTATACCGGGAGGAAGGAAGCCTTCCTCCGCTTCTCCCGTCCGGATACCGGAGGCCGCAGACCGCCCGGGAAGGCGGCGCGCTCCGGCTGTTTTCTTCCCCGCCCGCTGACAGGCATGCGGGCATAGAATCGCTTGTATATGTTACTACATGGCGCCGCGCCGTGTCAAGTACCACTTCACGGACGCATATCCCGGCTGCCGCAGCGGCCGCCGCTCCCCCGGCGGGGACGGGCGCGACCGGAAAATTCAGCCATTTATCGAATTAAGGCTTGACAAGCCGGGCGGGAGGGAATTATAATGCATCCCATCAAGCCCGGCGGCCCCGGGCAGAGGAGGAAACAGACCATGACGACCGTCCGCAGCTTTTATTATTATAGCTTTACTGTGCTGCCACAGTAGGGCTGATTTGTGATGCGGGCGGGAAGAAAAGGAACTCCGGCGTGCGGCACAGATTGAGCCTGTGCCGCACGCTTCATATTATCCGGGAGGGAAAAGACCATGATCGTAGTCATGCGCGCAAACACGGAACAGGAAAAGCAGGACCGGCTCGTCGACTGGCTGAAAAGCATGGGCCTGGGCATCCACGTTTCCAAGGGCGAATTCCAGACGGTGCTGGGCCTCATCGGGGACACCAGCAAGGTGGACATGGACCTGCTGGAGAGTCTGGACATCGTGGAATCGGTCAAGCGGGTGTCGGAGACCTTCAAGTGCGTCAACCGCAAGTTCCATCCGGAGGACACCGTGGTGGAGGTCGGCGGCGTGAAGGTGGGCGGCGGCCATTTCTGCATGATCGCCGGTCCCTGCAGCGTGGAGACGGAGGAGCAGATCGTCGCCGTGGCCAGAGCGGTGAAGGACGCCGGGGCGGATATGCTCCGGGGCGGCGCCTTCAAGCCCCGCACCTCTCCCTACGACTTCCAGGGCCTGAAGGGCGAGGGGCTGGAGCTGCTGAAGCTCGCCCGGGCGGAAACGGGCCTCCCCATCGTGACGGAGATCATGAGCGCCGCCGACCTGCCCCTCTTCGAGGACGTGGACGTGCTGCAGGTGGGGGCCCGGAACATGCAGAATTTCGACCTTCTCAAGGAGCTGGGACGCACGGGGAAGCCCGTCCTCCTGAAAAGGGGCCTGGCCAACACGCTGAAGGAGCTGCTCATGAGCGCGGAATACATCATGGCCAGCGGCAACGAGCAGGTGATCCTCTGCGAGCGGGGCATCCGCACCTACAGCGATTACCTCCGCAACACCCTGGACCTGGCGGCGGTGCCCATGCTCCACGAGCTGAGCCATCTCCCCGTGATCGTGGACCCCAGCCACGCCACCGGCATCGCCCGCATGGTGCCTCCCATGGCCATGGCGGCCGCCGCCGCCGGGGCCGACGGGCTCATGATCGAGGTGCACAACGATCCCCTCCACGCCCTCTGCGACGGGGCCCAGTCCCTGCGGCCGGAGGAATACGCCGCCCTGGCAAAACGGGTGCGCGCCCTGCGGGAGGCGCTGGCATGACGGCGGGCATCCTCGGCCTGGGGCTGATCGGCGGCTCCTTCGCCCGGGCCTACAGCGCGGGGGGCCACACCGTGCTTGCCTACGACACCGACGCCTCCGTTCTCTCCTTCGCCCGGCTCTGCGGAGCCGTTTCCGGGGAGCTGACGGCACAGAACGCCCATTGCTGCGACCTGATCCTTCTCTGCGTCTACCCCGGCGCGGCCATGGACTGGCTGCGGGAAAACGGCGAAGCCCTGGGACCGCAGCCGCTGGTCGTCGACTGCTGCGGCACGAAGCGCCCGATCTTCGCCGAGGGGAAGGCCCTCGCCGAGGCGCACGGCTTCACCTATATGGGCGGCCATCCCATGGCCGGCACCCAGTATTCCGGCTTCAAGCATTCCAGGGCCAACCTCTTCCAGGGGGCGCCCATGGTGCTCGTGCCCACGGACCGGGACGACATCGCCCTGCTGAGCCGGGCCAGGGAGCTGCTGGAGCCCGCCGGCTTCGGCAGCTACGCCGCCACCTCCGCGGAGGAGCACGACGCGGTGATCGCCTTCACCTCCCAGCTGGCCCACGTGGTCTCCAGCGCCTATATCAAAAGCCCCACCGCCCTCTCCCACAAGGGCTTTTCCGCCGGGAGCTACCGGGACATGACCCGGGTGGCCTGGCTGAATCCCCCCATGTGGGCGGAGCTCTTCCTGGACAACCGGGACAACCTGCTGCGGGAGCTGGACACCCTCATGGAGAACCTGGACGCCTACCGCCGCGTCCTCCGGGACGGGGACCGGGAGGCGCTGGAGGCGCTGCTCCGGGAGGGCCGGGAACGGAAGGAGCAGGTGGACGGGCAGTGAGGACCATTCGGATCGAAGCCTCCCGGGGCTACGACGTGTGCGTCGGCCCCGGTCTGCTGAAGGAAGCCCCCGGGCGTCTCGCCGCCCTCTTCCCCGGGGCCCGGGTGATGCTCGTCTCGGACGACCGGGTCTTTTCCCTCTACGGGAAGACCCTGCTGGATGACCTGGCCGCCGCGGGGACGGAAACGGAGACCTTCGTCTTCCCCCACGGGGAGAAGCAGAAGAACCTGGGCACCTGGGGGGAGCTGCTGGAGGCCCTGTGCCGCTCCGGCTTCACCCGCGCCGACGTCGTCGCCGCCCTGGGCGGGGGCGTGGTCGGGGATCTGGCGGGCTTCGCCGCCGCCGCCTACCGGCGGGGGATCCCCTTCGTGCAGCTGCCCACCACCCTGCTGGCCGCCGTGGATTCCTCCGTGGGGGGCAAGACGGCGGTGGACCTGGCGGGGGGAAAGAACCAGGCCGGGGCCTTTTATCAGCCCTGGCTGGTGCTCTGCGACACGGACGCCCTGGCCACGCTGCCGGAGGCGGAATACCGCGGCGGCTGCGCCGAGATCGTGAAATACGCCGTGCTGGGCAGCCGCCCCCTCTTCGACAGCATCCGCCGGACCCCCGTCTCCCGACAGGCGGAGGCGGTGATCGCCCGCTGCGTGGAGATGAAGCGGGACTACGTGCTGGCCGACGAATACGACGCGGGCTGCCGCCGGATGCTGAACCTCGGCCACACCTTCGGCCACGCGGCCGAGCTTCTCAGCGGCTATACCGTCCCCCACGGGCAGGCGGTGGCCATGGGCATGGGGGTGATGGCCCGCAGCGCCGCCGCCGCCGGGATCTGCAGCCGGGAGACCCTGGCGGAGCTGCTGGGGCTGCTGGAGGCCTGCGGGCTCCCCACCCTTCCCCCCTTCGGGGCGGAGGCCATGGCGGAGGCCGCCCGCTGGGACAAGAAGGCCGAGGGGGAGAGGATCACCCTCATCGTGCCCGAGGAGATCGGCCGCTGCCGGGCCGAGACCGTGGATACCGCGGAGCTCGCCGCCTGGCTCCGGAGAGGAGGGCTGGCATGAACGTGACCGTAGCCCCCGGGCCCCGCCGGGGCCGGGTGACGCCCCCCGCCTCCAAATCCCAGGCCCACCGGCTGCTGATCTGCGCCGCCCTGGGCGAGGGGGAGACCCTCCTGCGCTGCGACGGCATATCCAGGGACATCGCCGCCACGGCCGCCTGCCTGCGCGGCCTGGGGGCGGAGATCGCCGAGGAGGACGGGGCGCTCCGCGTCCGGCCCGGAGCGGCCGGAACGGGGGACGGGGTCCTCCCCTGCGGCGAAAGCGGCTCCACCCTCCGCTTTCTCCTGCCCCTGGCGGGAGCCCTGGGACGGAGCGCCGTCTTTCGGATGGAGGGACAGCTTCCCCGGCGGCCCCTGAGCCCCCTTTGGGAGCTGCTCTGCGGCGGGGGCATGGAGCTGACGCGGGAGGGAAACCGGCTCTCCTGCCGGGGCCGGCTCCGGCCCGGGGACTACCGCATCCCCGGCAGCGTATCCTCCCAGTTCGTCTCGGGGCTGCTGATGGCCCTGCCCCTCCTGCCCGGGGACAGCACCCTGGAGGTGACGGGGGCCGTGGAATCGGCGGACTACATCGCCATGACGGAGGAGGCCCTGCTCCTGGCCGGGATCCGGCTGGAGAAGGAGGGCTGCCGCTGGCGCATCCCCGGCTCCCAGCGCCCGGCCCTGCCGCCGGCGCTCACCGTGGAGCGGGACTGGTCCGCCGCCGCCTTCTTCCTCTGCGCCGGGGCCCTCTCCCCGGCGGGGATCACCGTGGCGGGCATGGACCCCGCCTCCCGGCAGGGAGACAGGCGGATCGCGGAGCTCCTGCGGGCCTTCGGGGCGGAGGTGCTGGAGGGGCCGGAGGGCCTCGCCGTGCGCCGGAGCGCCCTCCGGGGCCTGGAGATCGACGCTTCCCAGATCCCGGACCTGGTGCCGGCGCTGAGCGTCGTGGCCGCCGCGGCGGAGGGCGAGACGAGGATCGTGAACGCCCGGCGCCTGCGGCTGAAGGAATCCGACCGGCTGGAGACCACCGCCGCCATGCTCGCCGCCCTGGGCGCGGAGATCCGCCAGACGGAGGACGGACTGCGCATCCGGGGCCGGACCAGGCTCCGGGGCGGCGCGGCGGCGGCCGCCGGAGACCACCGCATCGCCATGTCCGCCGCCGTGGCCGCCGGGGCCTGCGCCCTCCCGGTGACGGTGCTCGGCGCCGAGTGCGCGGAAAAATCCTATCCCCGCTTCTGGGCGGACCTGGAAGCGCTGGAGGTGACGACGTGAGCAGCAGCTATGGAGAGAACCTGCGCCTGACCGTGTTCGGCCAGTCCCACGCCCCCGCCGTGGGCATGACCCTGGAGGGGATCCCCGCGGGGCTTCCCCTGGACACGGAGGCCCTGGACCGCTTCCTGGCCCGGAGGGCGCCGGGGCGGAACGAATACTCCACCGCCCGCCGGGAGGCGGACAAGCCGGAATTTCTCTGCGGCCTCAGGGACGGCGTGACCTGCGGGACCCCCATCACCGCCGTCATCCGCAACGGGGACGCCCGCTCCGGGGACTACGAGGAGCTGAGGCGCGTCCCCCGCCCCGGCCACGCGGACTATACGGCGGCGGTGAAATACTACGGCTTTCAGGACTATGCCGGGGGCGGCCATTTTTCCGGGCGGCTCACCGCGCCGCTCTGCGTCGCGGGGGGCATCTGCCTGCAGCTGCTCGGGCGCAGCGGCATCACCGTGATCTCCCGCATCGCCGCCATCGGCGGCGTGGAGGACCGGGGAGAGCTCCTGGCCTCCACGGCGGACAAGCCCTTCCCCACCGTGGACGAGGGCCGGGGCGAGGAGATGCGCCGGGCCATCGCGGCGGCGAAGGCCGCCGGGGACAGCCTGGGCGGCATCATCGAATGCCGGGTGCTGGGCCTCCCCGCCGGGCTGGGGGACCCCATGTTCGGCGGCATGGAGAACCGCATCGCCGCCGCCTGCTTCGGCATCCCGGCGGTGAAGGGCGTCGAATTCGGCCTGGGCTTCGGCCTCGCCGCCCTGCGCGGCAGCGAAGCCAACGACGCCTTCTGCCTCCGGGAGGGCCGGGTCGCCACGGAAACGAACCGCGCCGGAGGCATCCTGGGGGGCATCACCGACGGCATGCCCCTGAGCTTCCGGGCGGCCCTGAAGCCCACGCCCTCCATCGCCCGGAAGCAGAAGAGCGTGGACCTGGAGACGATGGAGGAAACGGAGCTGGCGGTCTCCGGGCGGCACGATCCCTGCATCGTGCCCAGGGCCGTGCCCTGCGTGGAGGCGGCGGCCGCCCTCGCCGCGGCCGACGCGCTGCTGGGAAGGCGGAAGGACCGACTGGACGGATAAAGAGGAGGATCCACATGGAAATGACCGATTACCGGGCCCGCATCGACGAAATCGACCGGGAGCTGACGGCGCTCTTCGCCCGGCGCATGGCGGTGGCCGCGGAGATCGCCGCCCACAAAAAGGAAAAGGGACTGCCGGTGCAGGACCTGCGCCGGGAGCGGGAAAAGCTCCTGGCGGTGGCCGAGGCCTCCCCGGAGGCCATCCGGGAATACACGCCCAGGCTCTACTCCCTCATCCTGGAGCTGAGCCGCAGCTATCAGAACGCCGTCATCGGCCGGGACACCGCCCTCACCTCCCGCATCCGCGCCGCGGTGGAGCAGACGCCGCCCCTCTTTCCCGACCGGGTGAGCGTGGCCTGCCAGGGGGTGGAGGGCGCGAACTCCCAGATCGCCTGCGACCGGCTCTTCCCCAGCGCCTCCATCCTCTTTTTCTCCGACTTCGGGGCGGTGTTCACCGCCGTGGAGAAGGGCCTGTGCCGCTACGGGGTGATCCCCGTGGAGAACAGCACCGCGGGCAGCGTGAACACGGTCTACGACCTGATGATGCGCCATGAGTTCAGCGTCGTGCGCAGCATCCGCCTGAAGGTGGAGCACAACCTGCTGGCCAGGCCCGGGGTGAAGCTGGAGGAGATACGGGAGATCTATTCCCACGAGCAGGCCATCGCCCAGTGCTCCGACTTTCTCCGCAGCCTCGGCGGGGTGCGGGTGATCCCCTGCGAGAATACCGCCGCCGCCGCGAAAATGGCCGCCGAGACGCCGGACCGGGGCGTGGCCGCCCTCTCCTCCCGCCTGTGCATGCGCTATTACAACCTGGACTGCCTCCGGGAGAGCGTGCAGGACAAGGACAACAACTACACCCGCTTCATCGTGATCTCCCGGGACCTGGAGATCTATCCGGGGGCCGACCGCACCAGCCTCATGGTCACCCTCCCCCACGAGCAGGGCTCCCTCTACCGGCTCCTGTCCCGCTTCAACGCCCTGGGCATCAACCTGCTGAAGCTGGAGAGCCGCCCCCTGCCGGAGCGGGAATTCGAATTCATGTTCTACTTCGATCTGGACACGCCGGTCTATTCCCCGGAATTCCTGCAGCTCATGGGCGAGCTGCCGGAGGCCTGCGAGAGCTTCCACTACCTGGGGAGCTACCGGGAGGTCCTGTGATGCGCTGCGGACTGCTGGGAAAAAAGCTGGGCCACAGCTACTCGCCGGAGATCCACGCCCGCCTGGGGGATTACGGCTACGACCTGTTTGAAAAGACGGAGGCAGAGCTGCCGGAATTTCTGCACAACGGACCCTGGGACGGCCTCAACGTCACCATCCCCTACAAAAAGGCCGTGCTCCCCTACTGCGACGGGCTGTCCGACGCCGCCCGGCGCACCGGCAGCGTGAACACCCTGGTGCGCCGGGACGGGCGCATCTGGGGGGACAACACAGACACGGCGGGCTTTCTGGCCCTGGCGGCGGCCTCCGGCCTGGACCTGCGGGGACAGAAGACCCTGGTGCTGGGCTCCGGCGGGGCCTCCGCCGCCGTCTGCGCCGCTTTGGAAACCCTGGGTGCGCGGAGCGTCGTCGTCAGCCGCAGCGGGAAGGACAACTACGAAAACCTCTCCCGGCACGCGGACGCCCGCTTCATCGTGAACGCCACGCCCCTGGGCATGTATCCCGAAAACGGCGTCTCCCCCCTGGACCCGGCTCTCTTTCCGGACTGCCGGGGGGTGTTCGACGCGGTATACAATCCCGCGCGCACGGCGCTGCTGCTCCGGGCGGAAGAGCTGGGCATCCCGGCCTTCAACGGCCTTGCGATGCTGGTCGCCCAGGCGGCGAAGAGCTGCGAGGATTTCACCGGCGCGCCCGTCCCGGCGGAAAAGCTGCGGAGCATCGGGGAGGAGCTTCGGAAGAAGATGGAGAACGTCGTCCTCATCGGCATGCCCGGCTGCGGAAAGAGCACCCTGGCTTCCCTGCTGGGCGCCGCCACGGGGCGGGAGGTTTTGGACGCGGACGCCGCCGTCGCCGCCGGGGCGGGGCTCTCCATCCCGGAGATCTTCGCGCGCGAGGGAGAGGAAGGCTTCCGGCGGCGGGAGACCCGGGTCCTCGCGGAGCTGGGAAAGGCCTCCGGCAAAATCATCGCCACCGGGGGCGGCTGCGTGACGCGGGAGGAGAACTATCCCCTCCTGCACCAGAACGGGCGCATGATCTGGCTCCGGCGGGACGCGGAGAAGCTGCCCGCCGAGGGCCGTCCCCTCTCCGTGGCCGGGGACCTGCGGGAAATGGCGAAGGTCCGGGAGCCCCTGTACCGCCGCTTCGCCGACGTGATCGTCGACAACGATTCGGCGCCGGAGGAGACCCTCCGGCGGATCATGGAGGTCATCGCATGAAGCTGCTGGTCGTCAACGGTCCCAACCTGAACCTGCTGGGCCTCCGGGAGCCGGAGATCTACGGCAGGCAGGATTACGCCGCCCTGCTGGATTTCCTCGCCCGCTGCGGGGAGGAGGCCGGGGCGGAGGTCGACTGCTTCCAGTCCAACCACGAGGGGGCCATCGTGGACGCGATCCAGGCCGCCTGGGGGAAATACGACGGCATCGTCATCAATCCCGCCGCCTACACCCACACCAGCGTGGCGATCCTGGACGCATTGAAGGCCGTGGCCCTCCCCGCCGTGGAGGTCCACCTTTCGGACGTGTCCCGCCGGGAGAGCTTCCGGCAGGTTTCCTACGCCGGGATGGCCTGCCTCAGGACCTATATGGGCCTGGGCTTCGAGGGCTACCGGCAGGCGATCCTCTTTCTGAAGGAATACCTGGAGGGCCGGGAGACGCCGCCGGACAGGTAAGATAAGCAAACTCCCCGAAGCCGGGCGGCTTCGGGGAGCTTGCTTCTGTTTTGCTTGGATCGGGTCCGAGCCTCAGCGGAAGATCTCCCGGTAGAGGAAGAACATGGTCCCCAGGTCCGGGGAGACGGGGAAACCCGTGAGCTGCTCCCAGGCGGCGCAGAGGGTGACGGCGGCGCCGCTGAGCTCCCCGTCCCGATATGCTTCCTCATAGGTCACGGAGTAGCCCAGGTCCCTCAGTCTCCCGATCTCCGCCGCCGCCTCCGGTCCCTTCAGGTCCAGGGGCCGCTCGTCGGCAAAGAGCTGCATCGCCACCCGGTATTCTGCGCCTCTGCCGTAGGCCTCCATGGCCTCCCGCAGGGGGATGGAGAGATTCTTCGTCCCGTTTTTCGGCGTCGCGTAGCAGGCGCTGGCCGACGACTCGTAGTCCTCGACGATCAGAGGAACCGTCACGACCGGGGCGCCTCCCTCCCCCGGCCAGGGCACGACCGAAGGCGGGGGATCTTCCTCCCCGCCCGGCCAGGGCAGGACCGACGCGCCGCCGGCCTCCCCCGTTTCCGGCAGGACCGAAGGCGGGGGATTTTCCTCTCCGCCCGGCAGGGTGACGGGGCCCGACGGGCCGCCGGCCTCCCCCGTGCCGGGCAGGATCGACAGCGGGGGATTTTCCTCCCCGCCCGGCAGGGCGACGGAGACCGACGCGCCGGGCGTCCCCGCCGGTACGGACAGGTCCGTGTTTATGTGTTTCACCGGCCCGCGGGGAAGCTGGGCAAGGCCCGGCCCCAGGAGCAGCGCCGCCAGGGCGGCGCAGGCGGCAAGGCAGCCCCAGGCCGCCGGGGAAACGCGCCTCCGCTTCTCCTCCCGGGCAGCCTCCGCCAGCAGCCCCTCGTCCACGTGATTCAGTCCGCGAAGAATATCCATTCCCGTCACGGGAAAACACCTTCCTTCTCCAGATACGCCCGCAGCTTCTTCCGGCTGCGGTGCAGGCTGCTTTTTACCTTTCCTTCGCTGAAGCCGAGACCCCGGGCGATCTCCCGCACCTCTTCGGCATAGAAATACCGGCGCAGGAAGATGCGGCGGCTCTCGGCGTTCAGGGTGCGCAGGAAATCGCTGAGGAGGCTGCCCAGGGCCAGAGCCTCGCAGGCCCGCTCCGCCGCTCCGTCGGGAATGCAGGCCTCCAGCTCCGCCGTCAGGGCCACGAGCTCGGCGCTGCGCTTGGCCGCCGCCTGCTTCTCCAGCCTGTGCAGGGCGCTGCTGCGGCAAAGGGCCGCCAGATAGGCGAAGAGCTGCGACGGCCGCCTGGGCGGGATGGTCTCCCAGGCCTTCAGGCAGGCGTCGCTCTCGCATTCCTCCGCGTCCTCCTCGCTGCGGAGGACGCCGAAGGCCAGGCGGCGCAGCCGCGCCCCGTAGCGCGCCCGGAGGGCGGCCAGCGCAGCTTCGTCCCGGCGCCAAAGCCCCTCGATGATCTCCAGGTCCTCCGTTTTCCCCACCTCCCCTTCTGAGGTCCTCACCGATATAGACCGAAAACGGGGCGGTTTGGTTTCGCTTTCCGGGAGAAAAATCGTCCCGGCGGGGAAATTCGTTAGTATGCACAAATATCCCGGGTTCATTTTGTGCCATGCCACAGTTTCCTTTTTTGACGCCTATTGTATAATGGTAAGGATATAACAATTTCGTAAAACCGCCGCGAACGGCGGCGGGAAGGAGAAGGACGATGCTCACAAGAAAGCAGAACCTGCTGGAAACGATCCGCGGCGGCCGCCCGGACCGTCTGGTCCGCCAGTTCGAAGGGACGGCCATGCTCACCGGCGACCCGGTGAATTTCTATGTCCGCGGCGACCGGCACCCCGGGATGGAGCCCAAATACGACCTTTGGGGCAGCCGCATCCTCTGGCCCGCCGGCGAGCCCGGCGCGATCCCCGATTCCAGTTATAAGGTCATTCCCGACGTGGCCAGCTGGCGGGACTTCGTGAAGGTGCCCGACCTGATCGCCAACTGCAGCGCCGACGAGCTGTGGGAGCCCTTCCTGGAGAAGGCCGCCAGGGTGGACCGGGACGAGGACCTGACCATGGTCTTCGCTCCCACGGGCATTTTCGAGCGCTTCCACTTCCTCATGGGCTTTGAGGACACCCTCTGCAACTTCCTGCTGGAGCCGGAGGCGATGGCGGACCTGGCCATGGCCATCGGCGAATACCGCTATCAGGGCTACAAGCTCATGGTGGAGCACGTCCATCCCGACGCCATCCTCAGCCACGACGACTGGGGCAGCAAGTCCAGCCTTTTCGTGCCCCCCGAGAGCTGGCGGGAGATCATGCTGCCCGCCTACCGCAAGGGCTACGACTATCTCCACGAGCACGGCGTCCTCATCATCCACCACAGCGACTCCTTCTGCGAGCCCATCATCGAGGACATGGTGGATCTGCACATCGACGTCTGGCAGGGCGTGCTTCCCCAGAACGACATCGTGAAGCTGCAGAAGCAGCTGGCTGGCCGGATGACCCTCTCCGGCGGCATCGACGCCGCCGTGGTGGACCGGCCGGACTCCACGGAGGAGGAGATCCGGGCGGAGACCCGCCGCGCCTGCATGACCTACGCCCCCGGCGGCTGCTTCATCCCCTGCCTCACCTACGGCGGCCCCGGCGCCATCTATCCCCGGGTGGACGACATCATCAACGACGAGATCGCCCGCTGCAGCGAGGAGCTTTTCGGCTGAGAAATCAAAAAAAACATACAAGGAGGACCCAACATGCAGGTTTTCACCTTCCCCCTGAACGAACGGGGCGACGCCAGGCTGGTCGTCAGCGTTCACAACGTGCCGCCCATGATGGGCATGCCCACGCCCCCCACCCCCGCCCTCATCCACGTGCCCGGCGGCGGCTTCATGGCCTGCAGCGAATCGGACACGGAGGTCATCGGCGGCAAGCTCAGCGCAAAGGGCGTGGGCGTCATCTGCACCTACCTCTATCCCTGCGCCCGGAACTACCGCTTCCCCCAGGTGGTGATCGACCTGATGCGCTCGATCAAGATCGTCCGGGACCACGCAAAGGAATGGGGCGTGAACCCGAAGCAGATCATCATCTCCGGCAACTCCGCCGGCGCCTTCATCTGCCAGACCACCGGCAACCTCTGGAACCGGCCCGACCTGATGGAGGCCGCGGGCTGCACCGGCGAGGAGGGCAGGCCCGACGCCATGATCCTGGGCTTCGGCCCCATGTTCTGCGGCCAGCAGGTGGACGACGGCAAGCTCACCTACGTGCCCAACGGCGACCTGGTGGGGGATCAGACGCCTCCCGCCTTCTTCCATCACGCCCGGCTGGACACCCTGGTCTCCGTCTACCAGGCCATCGCCATGATCGACGCCTACGAGCGGCATAAGCGGCCCTTCGGCTGCTTCATCTCCGGCTTCGGCGGCCACGGCGAGACCGGGGGCAGCCAGCGCATGCAGGGCATGGACGGCACCGTCGGCCCCTGCGTGGACGACTGGTTCGACGGCTGCTGGAACTTCCTCTGCAACGTGCTGGGCATCAACCAGATCCCCCAGAAAATGATGATGATGATGGCGCCTCCCGCCGGCGGCGAGGGCGGCGGCCCCGGCGCGGGCAGACCCGGCCCCGGCGGTCCGGGCGGAGGCCCCGGCGGCCCCGGCGGTCCGGGTGGTCCGGGAGGCCCCGGCGGTCCCGGCGCGGGC
>JAFXUU010000152.1 GCA_017524845.1 Oscillospiraceae bacterium | reverse complement strand
GTCGGCGAAAATGTAGTTGGGATTCTTGGTGAAGACGAGCTGCTGATCCTGGTCGTAGCGGCTCAGATAGAAGGGGCCGACGGTCAGGGCGTTGTCCACGGGGGTCTCGGTGGCGTCGGCGTTGAAGCCGTAGAGGTTGGTTACGGTGACCAGGTCCACAAATTCCTGGGGCAGGGGCATGTAGAGGGAGCCGGTGATGTAGTACATGGCATAGAAGCGGGTCTGCTCCTCCACATAAGTGACCTCAAAGTAGTTCTTGCCGTCCTCGTTGTAGACCTTGATGCCCACGTTTTCCCACAGAGCGTCGTTGGGGCCGTCGGCAGTGGCGTTGTAATAGTCCAGCGCGCCGGCGATGGCGGCGGTGTCCATGTTGGCCAGCTCGGAGCCGCGGTAGAGGGCGTTGGACTGGGTCAGCAGCATCTTGAAGGGCGTGATGTAGTCTTCCAGGGCCACGGGGCGGCCGTTGAAGGCCTGGCGGGAGGGCATCTGGGAGCCGGTGGTATACACGAGGCCGTCGTCGCCGGTGCGCACCTCAAAGCGCCAGGTGGTGGCCATTCCGTCGCCGTCGTCGTCGTTCACGGCCACGGGCAGCTCGGTAGCCAGCTCAGGGACCCAGTCGTAGCCGTCCTTGGTGGCGTTCATGAAGTTGGTGAAGAAGGAGGCACCCTGATAGCCGAAGAGGTCGCCCACCTGAGCGCCCTGGTCGTTCCAGTAGTTCAGGGTGCCGGGATCGCTCGCCTCGGACAGATGGTAGAAGCGCTTCCACTCGGGGTTCTCCTCGTAATCCATGTCGGCGGTGATGGCGCCTTCGGCCAGGATGCCGAAGCCGTAGCCGACGATGTAGTTCTCGGTGCCCAGGGTGATGCGGGGGTTGTACATCACATAGCCGCCGTCCTCAAAGAGGGAGATGCCGGTGATGCCGGTGGCGACGGCGTAGCGCTCCAGAATACCCAGAACTTCGGTGCGCTCGGCGTTGGACTCCTTCTTATAGGTGAAGAGGCCGTCGGCCAGGGGGATTGCAGCCTCGATGTCGGATACGGCGGTGTCATAAGCGGCGCGGATGTCGTTGACGGTCTCCGCCGCTTCGATGGCCGCATAGCCGTTGTTCAGGGCCGCCTCGGCATTGGGCATGTCGGAGGCGTCGATCTGGTCCGCGATGGAGTTCCAGAGGTTCTCCAGATCGTAGGCCGTGTAGGCGCGGAAATCGTCACGGTCGATGTAGGCGCCGTCCCAGGGAGCCTCGGGAGCAGGCGTATCGGCGGGGGCTGCGGTGGGGGCTGCCGTCGGCGCTGCGGTGGGCGCAGCGGTGGGGGCTTCCGTCGGGGTCGTGCTGCCGCCCTTGCTGCCGCTGCAGCCGGCGAAGAGGCCGACGGCCAGGAGCAGCGCCAGGATCAGCGCGATCGCTTTGCTTGCTTTTTTCATTGTTTCTTCCCTTCCTCATAAGAATACGTGGTTTTATACCGACCTTCCGCTATAATCAGACGAGGAACTGCGGGGATGATCTGTGCCGGCTGTGGCGAAGGACGGCGCAGATCAGGCCGCAAGGACTGTCGTATTTTAATGAAAGGCTGGTATTATATTCCTGCGGGCGGACGTTGCCGCACGCAAAAATATCCCGGTCGGCGCGAACCTTCGGCGTCCGGGGACCCGGAGAATCGACGCCAAAATATTATACACTATGTATCCCCCGGAATGAAAGACAAAAAACGGAAATTTTACGGTTTTTTGTCAGCTTTTCGGGGCGGCGGGAAACCTTCGCCGAGGCAGTCACAGGGCGAGCAGCTCCCGCTTCACCAAAGTCTTCACCAGCTGCAGCTTGTAGGCGTTGGCCTCCGTGGGCTTCGCGCCCTCCACGGCGGCTTCTCCGGCTTTGGCGGCCAGCTCGGGGGTGAGTTCCTTCCCGGCCAGCAGGGCCTCCGCGGCGGCCGCCCGCCGGGGGATGGGGGCCACGCCGCCCAGGGCGATGCGGTATTCGTTCCCCGGAAGGATCGCCACGGCCACGTTCACCACCGGAAAGTCGATGCTTTTGCGGAAGGAGAAGCGCTTGTAGGCCATCCGCGTCCCCGCCGGCGGCAGGGGGATGCGCACCTCCGTCACCAGCTCTCCGGGCTCCAGCACCGTGGCGGACATGAGGCCCACGCCGAAGAATTCCCCGATGGGGAGCGTCCGCGCCGAGGTGACAACCTCCGCCTCCAGGGCCAGCAGGCCGGGGGCCAGTTCCGCCTGGTTGACGGCGATGCAGGCGTGCTTTTTGCCGTCGCAGCCCTCAAAGACCGCGGGGCCGAACACGGAATGGTAGCGGTTGTCCCCGGTCATGGCGAAGCAGCGCTCGCCGCCCTTCCGGGCGCAGTCGAAGCGGTTGAGGAGCTTGCGGAAATACCAGCAGCGGGGAAGCTGGCAGAGGTTGCCTCCCAGGGTGGTGTTTTCCCGCAGGGCGGGGGAGGCGCATTTGGCCGCCGCGTCGGCCACCATGGGGGCGACAGCCCTCACGGTCTCGTTCCGGCTGAGGTCCCCCAGCAGGCAGAGAGCGCCGAGACAGAGCTTTCCGTCCCGGATCTCGATGCCGTCCAGGCCGGGGATGGTCTTCAGGTTCACCACCAGCCTGGGGTATTCCCGGGCAATGTCGTCCTTCAGGGCGCCCAGCAGGTCGCCGCCGCCGGCCATGGCCACGGCGCCGGGCTCGCGCAGGGCGGCGGAAGCCTCCTCCAGGGAGGCGGCGTTCAGATGATTGAAGGGTCTCATTTGCTGCCTCCGATCTCGCACTTGCCCAGGGCCTTCAGCACCCGGTCCGGCGTGGCGGGCGGATCCACCCAAACGCCGGTGGCGTTGTGGATGGCCGTGATGATGAGATGGGAATTTGCCAGGTTGTGGCTGATGCCGCTGGCCCCGTAGGCCCCGTTGCCGCTCCTGAGCTCCAGGATCTCCTTGGTGACCTCGGGCACGTCCAGGGTGGTGGGCACCCGGTAGTCCAGGAAATTGCCGTTGAGCTTCACGCCCGTCTCCGGGTCCTGTATGAATTCCTCCAGCAGCTGGCAGCCCTGGGTGAAGAACACCACCTGGTCGATCTGGCTCTCCAGGGAGGTGCGGCGGATGATCTTGCCCACGTCGGGCACCACGCAGTATTTGAGGATCTCCACTTCGCCGGTCTCGTCGTCCACGGCGACCTCGCACCAGGAGGTGTTCATGGTGTCCAGGATGCGGCCGAAGCCGGTGACCCAGGCGGATTTGGGGCTGTAGCCGCCGTACTCGGCCGTGACGTTTTCCTTCGTGGCCCGGCTGAAGGGGACGAAGCGGCTGGGATCGGCCTTCACGACGACCTTGCCATCCACGATGTCCAGCTCGTCGGCGGTGGCGCCCTTCAGGGGGCTGGGAGGAGCGGGGAAGGAGAACACGCCCCGGTAGGCGTCGTCGGGACGGTTGGCTTCCCGGGCGGCGGATTCCAGGATCTTGCGCTTGAGCTTATTGGCGCATTCCTTCACGATCCAGCCATGGCCGGTGACGCCGTCGGAGCCGCCCGCCTGATCGGAATGCTTTTCCCGGTAGTCGTAGTCCACGCTGATGTCCTCATAGTTGAGGCCCAGCTCCTCTGCGGCGATCATGGTGAAGCATTCGGTGCTGAACCAGCCGGCGATGGGACCCTGGGTGGGGAAGTGGACCACGCCGTCCCGGTATTCCAGCTTGCAGAAATAGTCCATGAAGGAGTGGCGGGGGCAGATGGCGTAGCGGAAGGAGACGCCGTGGAGCCGCCCGTCCGGAAGACGCTTCGTGCCCGCGGGGTGCCACTGCCAGTCCATCAGCTTTTTGCCGATCTCCAGGCTGGCCTCAAAGCTGGGCACGGGATTCGGATCGTCCTGGGAGGAGGGGCCGTGGAGATTCCGCCGGGCCACCTCCACCGGGTCCAGCCCCAGCTTCTCGGCGATGAGGTCGAAGGCCACGGTGATGCTGTCCCAGTTGTAGGGCACGAACTGGGCGCAGGTGTGCATATAGCCGATGTTGGAGTCCACCACCTTGAAGCGCTGGGTGATGTCCTTGCATTTCAGGGTGTAGTAGCCGCCCCAGTCCCGGTCGGACACGCTGCCCATGGTGCTGGAGCCGGGGGCCCCGTTGTCCACCAGGGTGTTGTCCTCCACCGCGGTGATGACCCCGTCCTTCGTGACGCCCAGGCGCATGTGCATGTGCCGCTCGTTCCGGTTCAGGTCGAAGGTCTCCTCCCGGGTGTTGCAGCAGCGGACGGGCCGCCCGCCCATGCGCTTGCTCAGCAGCGGCGTCACCTCCTGGGAGATGCGCAGGCCCCAGTCGCAGTATTTGCCGCCCTGGAACAGGCCCTCCTGCACCACCTCGTCCGAGGACTTGTGGTACATGGCCATGATGGATTCCCGGCGGTGGGGCGCACCCTCGATGTAGATCTTCTGCCCGGGACCCTTGTACATGCTGTCCCCCCAATAGGCCACGCTGGCCGGGGGATTGGGAATGGTGGAGATGCAGGTGGGGATGTTCACGTCGTATTCCAGGGTGAAATCCGCCTTCTTCCAGCCCTCGTCGGGGTCGCCGTCCACCTTGATGTTCCAGGTGACGTTGCCCTCCCGCCGGGGATCGGTGGGATAGTGCTTGCTCATGAGCTGATAGCCGTCGGAGGTGGCCATGCCGGGCCGGTATTCCGATTCCTCCCCGGCCAGAAGCTCGGGACCCCGGATCTGAGGATAGTCCGGGTCCTGTCCCTTTTGGATGTCGGTGATGAAGGGAAGGATCTCCCATTCCACCTTCAGGGCCTTCAGGGCCTCTTCACAGAGAGCCTCCGATTCGGCGATCACGATGCAGCCGGCCTCCTGCCCCTCGTAGTGGGCCTCCTGAGGCAGGTATTTGGGCCGGTTGCCGCCGTTGATGGGGTTGGCGCCCAGCTCGTCGAAGATGGGATCGTCCCATTTCACGACGTCCAGTACGCCGGGGATGGCCAGGGCCGCCGTCTCGTCGATGGAGAGGACCCGGGCGTGGGCGTGGGGACAGCGCAGGATCTTGGCGAAGAGCATGCCGGGCACGGTGAAGTCCGTGCCGTATTTGGCGACGCCCGTCGCCATGGCGTAGGAGGTGAGGCCGGGCAGGTTCGCCTTGCCCACGACCCGGAAATCCTCCCGCAGACCGTTGGCGCCGGTGGTATCAGGCATTCGGAGCGCCTCCCTTCACCATGTATGTGACCGCCTCCAGGATGGCCTGGCTGTGGCGGGGATAGGTGCCGCAGATGCAGATGTTGCCGCTGAGGGCCTCCTTGATGTCCTGCTCCGTAGGCCGGGGGTTCCGGTCCAGCAGGGCCTTGGCGGCCACCAGGAAGCCGGGGGTGCAGTAGCCGCACTGCATGGCGTCCCAGCGGCAGTAGGCGTCGATGAGGGGCTGCCATTTGGGATTCACGGCGATGCCCTCCACGGTCTCCACCGTTTTGCCGTCGCAGTCGGCCGCCAGAGTATTGCAGCTGAGGGTGGGCCTTCCGTTAAGGATCACGGTGCAGGAGCCGCACTGGCCCCGGTCGCACATCTGCTTTGCGCCGGTGAGGCCCAGGTGCAGCTGCAGCACCTCCTTCAGGGTGAGATGCGGCTCGACGACGAGGGAACAGTCCCTGCCGTTGACGGTCATGCGCAGCTTCACGGGGGCGACGCAGCCGGGATGCTCCGCCAGGTAGTGGGCCGTGAGTTCCTCATAGCTGAGGAACTGCTCCGCGCACAGAGGACAGGTGACGATCTTCTGCTTCGCGGGCATGGCGGCGATCCGGGCCCCGGCCTGGGCGCAGGCGTCCTGCAGGGAGATGCCCGCCTTTTTTGCTTCCATTTTTCCATCACTCCATTTCTATCCCGTGGTTATATCCTCCTGATAATAGGAATTATAACAGATCCCGTCGGATACTTCAACCGAAAGCGGAGGCCAACGGGGGATTTATGCTTGTTCTCAGGGCAAAAAGCGTGTATAGTGGTAACATCGGGTAAACCGCTGTGAAAGGAGCGAACGCAATGCAGGAAAAATTCGAAAAGCTGTTCTATGAATTTGTCCCCGAGGAGACCCACTGGGGCGACTGGTGCCATTCTCCCCAGGCCTATTTCCGGGGCGTGCGCAACATGCCCGACGCGGGCATCAACGTGGGCTTCCAGATCTTCAAAAAGCCCAAGCGCCTGGAGACGGAGCCCCACTTCCACCGGGAGGACGAGTATCTGGTCTTCCTGGGCGCCAAGCTGCCCGACGTGTTCGACGGCTGGGACGCCGAGGTCCACTTCTACCTGGGCCCCACCCTGGACACCATGGAGAAGGTGGTCATCACCGAGCCCACCATCATCCACCTGCCCAAGGGCTGGTGGCACAGCCCCCTGGACTTCGTGCGGGTGGATAAGCCCCTCCTCTTCCAGGCGGTGATGCAGTCCGGGCGCACGGGCCTTGTGAAGTACATCGAGCGGGACGACGGCCAGCGGGAATACATCTACATCGGCGACGAGACGGAGGCCAACTGCGTCATCCACCCGGAGAAGAAGTGCACCTACTGCGGCTACTGCTTCTCCCACCCGGAGGAAGTGCCTCCCCGCAAGTTCAAATACGTGCCCTGGACCGTGGTGAACGAGGACGGCGTCACCTCCTACACCGATGCCGGCGCCTACGACCCGGAGAAGGCCCCGGATTCCACGGAGTGCGTCGTCACCCCCACGAATCCCTCCAAGCCCTATTCCAACGCGACGAAGCTGAAGGCCCCCAAGCCCCCGCTGAGCGAGGCCGTTCGGAAAAACGTGCTGGCCGTGCCCAAGGAGAAGACCTCCTGGGGCGACTGGTGTCCCTCTCCCCAGGCATATTTCCGGGGCGAAACTTATATGGAAGGCGCCACCTACCACGTGGGCTTCCAAATCTTCGCCGGAGCCAACGACACGGAGGACACCCACTTCCACCAGGGCTGCGAGGAGTATATCTTCTTCATGGGCGCCGACCCCATGAACTTCTTTGATTTCGACGCGGAGATCGAGATGACATTCGGCGACGATCCGGAGCACATGGAATCGAAGATCATCACCAAGCCCACCGTGGTGCGCATCCCCCCCAACGTGTGGCACTGTCCCATCCGCTTCCGGAAGATGAAGAAGCCCGTGATGTTCCAGGCAGCCTTCATGTCCGGTACCTGGGGAACCATCGTCTCCCGTCCCGCCGAGCCCGGCAAGGGCGGCAACGGCTTCTTTGCCAGCGACAAGACCTACGTGTACATGGGGGACAACGTGCGCTTCTGCCGCTACGACAAGCAAAAGCGCTGCAACATCTGCGGCAAGTGCTTCCGCAACCTGCGCATCCCCGAGAAGAACGACTGATCGTAAAAAGCAAGCCGCCGCGGACCAAACGGTCCGCGGCGGCTCAGCGTGTCGACACTTTGTCGACACGCTGAGCGCAAAATCAGAAATCGTTTTCTGATTTTGCAAGGATTTAACGTGAAGGGGGATTCCCATCCCCCTTCACGGATCCCCCATGCTTGTCGAAACGTTGTCTTTTGAGCTTTTGACAGACTGCGCCGCCGCGGACCAAACGGTCCGCGGCGGCTCGTACAGAGTATTATCCGATGCTCATGGTCACGGTGTTCGTCCGGGCGGTCTGCCCGTAAGCGTCCGTCACCACGCAGTAGATCTGGTTCCCGTTCCGCGCTTCGGTGAGCTCCACGGAATAGGTGTCCCCGGCGATGGAGGATTTGGAGAATTTCGTCGCGGTGGGCTTCTTCACCCACCACTGGTAGGTGAAGGGCCCCTCGCCTCCGGCGGAGACGGTGAAGGCAGCCGTGCTGCCCACAGGTCCCGTGTAATCCGAGAGGTCGCCCACGCTCATCGGCGCGGCGACGGTCATGCTCACGGTGTTCGTCTTCACAGTGTTGCCGTGGGAATCGGTGACGACACAGTAGAGCTGCCGCCCGGAATTGTCCTCCGTCAGGGTGACGCTGTAGGCGGCGGAGGTAATGCTGCTCTTCGAGAACTTCGTCGCGGTGCGGTTCTTCACGTACCACTGGTACGTGAGGCCGGTGCCCGTGGCCTCCACGGTGAAAGTCGCGGTGCTGCCCAGGGGGCCGACGTAGTCTTCAAGATCGGCCACGGTAAGAGCCTCACCCACGGTCATGGAGACGGTGTCGGACTGCACGGAGTTGCCGAAAGCGTCGGAGACGACGCAGTAGAGCCGGTTGCCGTTCCGGGCCGAGGTCAGCGCCACGGAGTAAATGGGCCCGGTAATGCTGGATTTGGAGAAGCTGGAGGCGGAGGGCTTTTTCACCCACCACTGGTAGGTGAGGCCGGAGCCGGTGGCTTCCACGGTGAAGGTCGCGGTGCTGCCCAAAGGCCCGACGTAGTCTTCCGGCTGGGCGGTGATGGCGAGAGGCTCGCCGCAGGGCAGGGACACGTTGCGCAGCATGAATATGTCGTCGCCGGTGGACTGGCTGCCGTCCTTGTGATAGCGCCATTTGACCGTGTGCTCGCCGGCTTCCAGCGTGAGCGTATAGGTCTGCCAGCCGCCCGAAGCCGAAGCGCGGAAGCTTTCGATCTCCGTCCCGTCCACATACAGCTCGCCCCGGTCATAGAGGGAAGTCTCGGAGTGCTCGCCGTCGACGAAGTATTCGAAGGTGAGAGGCGCCGGCTGCGTGAGCGCGCACTGGAGATAGAGGTCGGAATTGGAAGCGTTGACGCCCTGGTTAGAGCTGGCGGCGGCGCTCTGCCCCTCCGAGGTGGTGGGGAACCACGTGTAGGGCAGGTCCGTGGTGAAGTGCAGGCTGCCGCCGGGGGCGTTGAGGGCGGCGTCCAGCATGGCGAGTGTGAACAGCGCTGCTGGCTTGGATTCGTTGCTGAAACCGAAACAGTCCGTCAGGACGCAGCGGTAGAAATAGCCCTGATATGCGGCCTTCATCGTGCCGTGGATGGCGGCGGTCTTGTTGCCGGAGAGGGAGGTGTTTTTCCAGGTCTCGCCCCCGTCCGTGGAGACCTGCCACTGGTAGGTGAGCAGGGAGCCTTGTGCCCCCACGGAGAAGGAGAAGGCCTCTCCGATCTCGCGGTAAAGGCTGGCGGGCTGCACGTCGATCTGGATGCCCCCGCTGTACAGCAGCACTGGGGAGGAAACGGCCTCGTTGCCCAGCCGGTCCGTGACGACGCAGCGGAAAGTGGCATAAAAGAGATCCTGGGTCATGACGTCGGAGAGCTCAGCCGTGTCGCTGCCGGAGAAGGCGCAGTCCTGCCATTCCGATTCCCCGCTCAGGAGAACCTGCCACTGGTAGCTGAGGCCGCTGCCCCTGGCGGTCACGGTGAAGGTGAAGGGAGAACCCACCCAAGTGGTGTAGGAACCGGGTTGAGAAGTAATCTCCAGGGGCGTCTCCAGGATACGCACCGTGTTCGAATAGATCGTGCTGCCACTCGACGTGATCTTGCAGCGGAAGAGATGGCCCAGGCGTGCGGCGGTGATCGTGCCCGTCATGGTGTCGGTGGCGCTGCCGGAGTGGCCGCTGTTCTTCCAGCTGGCGCCGCCGTCGGTGCTCACCTGCCACTGGTAGCTGGGGTCCGTGCCGATGGCCTCGGTATGGAAGGTGAAGGTCTCGCCCACGGCGCCGGTGAAGTCCACCGGCTGAACGGCGACGGTGGCGGTCATCCCGCTCAGGGCAACGTTCCGCAGGCGGAAGCAGTCGTCGCCGGAGGAATTGCTGCCGTCCTTATGGTAGCGCCAGAGGACCGTGTGCGCGCCCGGCTCCAGGATCAGGGCGTAGGTCCGCCAGACCCCGGTCTCGGAGGTCTGGAATTCCGCGATCTCCGTCCCGTCCAGGTGCAGCTCGCCCCGGTCGAAGAGGCTCGAGCTGCTGTGCTCGCCGGAGACATAGTATTCAAAGCTCAGGATGGAAGCCTCCGAGACGCTGAGGGAAAGGGTGAGGTCGGAATCGGAGCTGTTCACCCCCGCGTTGCCGGACTGGGCGCAGTGGACGCCGTCCACCGCCGTCCCTTCCCAGGGATAGGCCCCGGAGGTGCCGAAATGCAGGCTGCCGCCCGGCACGTTCAGGGAATCGTCCACGGAGGCGAGGGCGTGGAGCCGCACCGAGTCGGTGTAAAGCACTTGCCCGCCGCTGCCGGTGATCTTGCAGCGGTAGTAATACTTTTCCCGGGCGACGGTGACGCCGATGCGCAGGGTGTCGGTCTTGTTGCCGGTGGCGCCGGAATCCGTCCAGTTCACCTCGTCCGTGCTGTACTGCCACTGGAAGGAGGCGTTTCCGCCGAAGCTCACGTGGAACACCGCCGTCTCGCCGACGGTGCCCGAGAAGTCCTCCGGCTGGGCGAGGATCAGGAAAAGATCCTCCATTTGGATGCGCTTGTAGGCGTAGAGCTCGCCGATGTAAGAGCGGCTGTTCCAGCGCACGTCCTCCGCCGCTTCTCCGTTGACGGTGACGGCGGGGATGTGATCCGGGTCGAATTCATAGCCGCTGTTATTCTCGATGTTGAAGCGCAGGTAGTATTCCTTTGTAACGTCCAGGGCGTCGGTATTGTTCCACAGCGTCTCATAGCTTCCGGAGCTGTTTTTATAGCAGAGGCAGGCGTAAGAAGAAGGTTTGTATACGCTGCCGTTCTTAGAGAGATAGACGTGCCAGCTGCCCGATTCGGCGCCGCTCCGGCTGCAGGTAATGGCGTCGGTCAGGGCGGCGGTCACTTCGGCCCCGGTGCTGGACTGGAGAAAATGCACCGTGTCCGCGTCGTAGGTGACGGCGATGGTGCCGTCCACCTGCGGCCGGGGCAGCACGGTGACGGCGGCCTCCGCGTATATCGTGGGGTCGGCGACGGAGGTGGCCCGCACCGTCAGCGTCTCCGCGCTCTCGTTGTCGGAGACGTAGAGCATTCCCGCGTCAGAAGAAGAGTTAGCGGAGACGTAAGAAGTGCTGCCTGTGATGGGTTCGGAGCCGATGACCGTCCATTCCACGTCGTGAATGTCCGTCCCCGTGACGTTCACGGTGAAAAGCTGGTTCCCGCCCCGCTGGACGGAGGCGGAGGTGGGGGAGATCTCGACTTTGTCGATCTTCACGGGCTCGGAGATCACCTGCACCGTCACCTCGTCATAGGCCCCGGTGTTGGCCGTGCTCTCGGCGTGGACGGTGAGGGTGGAGGCGGTTTCCCCTGCGCCCACGGTGAGGAGGCCGCTGGGGCTGATGCTGCTGGCGTAGCCCCCGTTTACGTACCAGGTCACATTCTGGGTCGTGCCCTCCACCGCGGCGGTAAACTGTTTCGTCGTTCCCTTCTGTACCACGGCTTCATCCGGCTTGACGTCCACGGCCCAGGCCCATTGCGTGCTTTCGTCCAGGCTTACCCGCTTGTAGGCGATCAGCTCACTGCTGGAATAGCGGTACACGTATTCCGCAGTTTGCCCGTTCACCTTGACGGTGGGGTTCGTGTCCGCCGGGAAGCTCTTTGCATTGGAGTAGACGTCGAAGCGGAAATAATACTCTCTGCCATCCGTCAGCGGTTCGTCGCTGTTGTACAGCGACGTAAACCCCTCTCTGTAGCTGTCGGGGTCCAGATTGTCTTCGTTCCGGTAGCACAGGCTGGTCCAGGCGCTGTTTCCGGTTGTCTGGTACCAAACGTACCAGTCGTCGCTGTTTGTGAGGTGGCCGGATCTGGGCACCTCCAGAGCGTTGTACAGGCAGTAGGTCACCTCCGCTCCCGTGAGCCGGGTGGTGGGGAAGGCCTGGCTCGTGTCGTAGAGTATGTCCAGCGATTCGATGACGTCCCCGTCCGCCAGGACTGCCCCGGGCAGCAGACCCAGGGCCAGCAGGAGGACGAGGGCCAGGCTGAGAAGCCGTTTCGTTCTTTTCATGTGAGGTCTCCTTTCCGATAAAGCGGGCGCTGCCCGCGGGTTTCGAGGATCAGCATATCATTATACCATGCTCCGCCGGAAATTTCCAGCAAACTGTCAAACAAGATGGGAAGCGCACGGGAAAAGAAAAGAACCGCCGCGGGCAAAGCCCGCGGCGGCAGCTTGGTTTCATTTGGCTCGGGACCTGTTCGTCCCGGGCGGTCAGACGGTTATGTTACTTGGTCACCGGTCCCTCGATGGTCATGGTGACCGTGTTGGTCCTGGCGGTGTTGCCGAAGGCGTCGGTCACCACGCAGTAGACCTGGTTGCCGTTCCGCTCGGGGGTGAGCTCCACGGAGTAGGTGTCGCCGGTGATGGAGGACTTGGAGAACTTGTTGGCAGAGGGCTTCTTGACGTACCACTGATAGGTGAGGCCCTCGCCCGTAGCGATCGCGGTGAAGGTGGCCGTGCTGCCCTGCGCTCCGACGTAG
>JAFXUU010000151.1 GCA_017524845.1 Oscillospiraceae bacterium | reverse complement strand
GGAGGGCCTCTTCGACCGCTTCCGGGCTTCGGTCGGCGTGCCGCTGCAGCCGGGGGATATCGCGGTCCTGTGTCCGGAAGCGGACGGCGGGGAGGTCCGCGTCGTCGGGTATACCCCGCTGAAGAGCCGGCAGGGGGAGGTCCTGCAGACGCTGCGGGGAGATATCTTCGCCTATCCCCGGCGGAAGGAGCGCTTCTTCGGCGGCGTCGCCTTCCTCTCCGAGGCGCGGCAGCGGCTGCGGACCCGGGCGGAGGAGCTGGAGCAGCAGACCGAGGAGACCCGGCGGGAATGGGAGGAGCGTCTCGTGCGCCGGGAGGCGGAGCTGCGCGCGGAGCTCCGGAGCGCCGGCGAAAGGATCGCCGCCCTGGAGGAGCAGAAGGTCCGGCTCCTGGACTATCAGGCCCAGCTCGGCCGGGAAAAGGACGAGCTCCGCCGGGGACAGGAGGACGTCCGCCGGGAGGAACAGAAGAAGCTGGAAAAGAAGGACCTGGAGATCGCCTACCTCCGCCGCTGCCTGGCCCGCCCCAGGGAGCACGGGGAGATCGCCGCCTGGGCTGCGGCGAATTTCAGCGGCAGACTCCTGCTCCATCAGAAGGCCGTGGACCTGCTGGCCGACCGTTCCGCCAGGACCGTGCCCATCGCCCTCATCTGCGACGGGCTGGATTTCCTGGCCACGGATTACTGGGACTTCCGTTATCTCCGCATTTCCAGGGAGGAAATGAACGGCCGCTGCTCGGTGAAATACGGCAGGCCCTTCGAGATCAAGCCCACCGGGGAGCAGACCGTGGCCTACACCCCCGGCCAGTACAAGATCAAGTATTTCACCGGCGCCAGGGGAAAGCCGGTGGAGAGTCCTCTGGACTACCATCTCCGAACGGGCAACGACATGGAGAACCTCCTGCGCATCTATTTCCTTCACGACGACGAAAAGCGGCTCATCGTCGTGGGCTCCCTCCCCAGGCACCTCCGCACCGTCTCGATCCAGTGAACCCCGGCTTAAATGCCGGCCCGCGGCCCCAAAGACCGGCGGGCCGGTAAAAAACTGCGAATTACCTATTGACATGGTAGGTGAATGGGTTTATAGTGTGGACAAAGAAAACGAGAGGGTAGGGCAGATGAAGATCTACGCAGACAACGCAGCCACCACGAAAATGAGCCCCGCCGCCGTCGCCGCCATGGTGGAGTGTCTGGAGAAGGAATACGGCAACCCCTCCAGCCTCTATGCCCTGGGCCAGCAGGCCAGGGAGCGGCTGGAGAAGGCGAGAGGGGAGGTTGCCGCCGTCATCGGGGCGGAGCCGGAGGAGATCACCTTCACCTCCGGCGGCAGCGAGGCGGACAACCAGGCCCTGCGCTCCGCCGCGGCCCTGGGGAAGAAGGCGGGGAAGACCCATCTCATTTCCAGCGCCTTCGAGCATCACGCGATCCTGCATACGCTGGCGGCGCTGGAAAAGGAGGGCTTCACGGTCACCCTCCTGCCCGTGCATGAGGACGGGCTGGTGCGCCCGGAGGAGCTGGAAGCCGCCATAAGGGAGGATACCTGCCTCGTCTCCGTCATGTACGCCAACAACGAGATCGGCACGGTCCAGCCCATCGAGGCCCTGGGGGCGATCTGCCGGAAGCGCGGCGTTCCCTTCCACACGGATGCCGTGCAGGCGACGGGGCATCTCCCCATCGACGTGAAGGCGCAGAACATCGATATGCTTTCCGCCTCCGCACACAAGTTCCACGGACCGAAGGGCGTCGGCTTCCTCTATGCCCGCAGGGGTCTGCGCCTGACGAACCTCATTGAGGGCGGCGCCCAGGAGCGGGGGAAGCGCGCCGGCACGGAGAATGTGGCCGGAGCGGCGGCCATGGCGGCGGCCCTGAAGGAAAGCGCGGCGGCCATGGAGAAGAATGCGGCGCATATGAGCGTTCTGCGGGACAGGCTGATCGAAGGCCTGAAGGAGATCCCCCATTCTGCCCTGAACGGGGACGCCCGGAAGCGCCTTCCGGGGAACGTAAACTTCTGCTTCGAGGGGATCGAGGGCGAATCCCTGCTGCTCCTGCTGGACGACCGGGGCATCAGCGCCTCCTCCGGCAGCGCCTGCACCTCCGGTTCCCTGGACCCCAGCCACGTGCTGCTGGCCATCGGGCGGGTGCACGACGTGGCCCACGGCTCCCTGCGCCTGACCATCGGGGAGGACAGTACGGAGGAGGAGATCGACTATCTCATTCGGAACGTGCGGGAGGTCGTGGAATACCTGCGCGGCTTCTCTCCCATCTGGCGGGACCTGATGAGCGGCAAAAAAGAGTTTATTCTGTAAGGAGAGACAAGTATGGCACTTTACAGCGAAAAAGTGATGGAGCATTTCCGCAATCCCCGGAACGTGGGCGTTATCGAGGACGCCGACGGCATCGGCGAGGTGGGCAACGCGAAATGCGGCGATATCATGCGGATGTATCTGAAAATAGAGAACGACGTCATTCTGGACGCGAAGTTCGAGACCTTCGGCTGCGGCAGCGCCATCGCCTCCAGCTCCATGGCGACGGAGCTCATCAAGGGAAAGCCCGTGGCGGAGGCCATGAAGCTCACCAACAAGGCGGTGGCGGAGGCCCTGGACGGTCTGCCGGCCTATAAGCTGCACTGCAGCGTGCTGGCCGAGGAGGCCATCCAGTCCGCCCTGAACGATTATTATCAGAAGCACCCCGAGAAAAAGTCCTGAGGCTTCCGGCGGCGCGCCGGGGCATCCCGAAACACAGCTGATCCTCATATCTGTGGGTATCTTCCTTTCAACCTGCGAAACCGGAGAGCCATATCGGCTCTCCGGTTTCGCCGTTTCGGGGAAGCGAACGGGCTTGTGACGGGGCGGAGTATATGGTATCCTGACGACAGACGGCAAGCCCGCCCGGAAGGCGGGAGCGGAGCCGGAGGAGGGACTTATGGACAAGCTGGAAGTGATCCGCGGGGAAGAGGAATGGCAGCGGGCCGGGGCCTATTCGGTGCGCATCCAGGGGATGAACCGGCAGCACGGCCTCTCCCTGCGGGACGAATTCGACGAGCACGACGGGGACGGCACCCGCTATATCGTGCTGCTGGACGGGGGCTACCCCGTGGCCACCTGCCGCTTTTACGAGCTGAGTCCGGAAAGCGTGATCCTGGGCCGGGTGGTGGTTCTGCCCGAATACCGGGGGAAGAAGCTGGGGGACCGGCTGATGCGGGAGGCGGAACAGTGGATCGGGGAGTGCGGCTACCGGGAGATCGTGATCGACAGCCGCGTCGTCGCCGTAGGCTTTTATGAGAAGCTGGGCTTCCGGGCCGTGAGCGGAGAAGTCTGCAAGAGCGGGCCCTTTGACTGCATCCGCATGACGAAGACCCTTCGTTAACCCCCGACAGCGGCTTCTGCCGCGTTGACAGGGAAACGCGCCCATGGTACGATTTCCCGGGAAAACCCATCCGGGGCTCCGGCCCCGTTCACGCTGCCGATAACAGGAGGAGAGAGCATGCAGATAAACGAGATCATACACGGCTTTCAGGTCACGCGCATCCGCGAATTTGCGGAGCTGGGCGGACGGCTGACGGAGATGACGCACCGGAAGACCGGGGCGCAGCTCTGCTGGCTGGACCGGCCGGACGAGAACAAGGCGTTTTCCATCGCCTTCAAGACCCTGCCGGAGGATTCCACCGGCGTCTTCCACATCCTGGAGCACTCGGTGCTCTGCGGTTCGGACAAGTATCCTCTGAAGGAGCCCTTCGTGGAGCTGCTGAAAAGCTCCGTGCAGACCTTCCTCAACGCATTGACCTTCCCGGACAAGACGGTCTACCCCGTCAGCACCCGGAACGATCAGGATTTTCTGAATCTCATGGACGTGTATCTGGACGCGGTGCTGCATCCGGCCATCTACCACAAGCCGGAGATCTTCCGGCAGGAGGGCTGGCGCTACGAGGGGGAGGGGGAGGCCCTGGGCTATCAGGGCGTGGTGTTCAACGAGATGAAGGGCTCCATGTCCTCCCCCACCAACGTGCTGTTCCACGAGGCTCTTCGCCTTCTCTTCCCCGACAACTGCTACCGCCATAATTCCGGAGGCGACCCCGCCGTGATCCCGGACCTGAGCTATGAGCAGTTCCTCGCCTGCCACCGGAAATACTACCACCCCTCCAATTCCCGCATCTCCCTCGTCGGCAGCGTGGATATGGAAGCGGCGCTGGCGAAGATCGACGGCTTCCTCAGCGCTTTCGACCGGCTGGAGGCGGATTTCACCATTCCCATGCAGAAGCCCGTTGAAGCCGTCACACAGGTGGCGCCCTATGAGATCGGCGAGGAGGAGGACCCGGCGAAGCGGGCCATCATCAGCTGCGGCGCCGTGCTGGGCGATTACGGCGACCAGCTGCGGACCTTTACCGCCGCCGTGTTGACGGATTACCTCACCGGGGACAACGAAGCGCCCCTGAAGCGGGCCGTCATCGACCGTGGTCTGGCCCAGGATTTCACTCTCTCCCTGGAGGACGGCGTCCAGCAGCCCGTGCTGTTCTGGATGGCCATGAACACCGAACAGGAAGCCCTGGAGCCTCTGCGGGCGGCAGTGGGGGAGACCCTGGAAAAGCTGGTCTCGGAGGGCCTGGACAGGGAACGGCTCCGGGCCTGCTTCCACCGCTTCGCCTTCCGGAAGCGGGATCGGGAATCCGGCAGCGAGCCCCGCAGTCTCCTGGAAGCCATCACTCTGCTGGACACCTGGCTTTACGGGGGCGACCCGGCGGCGGCCCTCTTGGTGGAGAGCACCCTGAAAGAGCTGGAAGAAAAGCTGGAGGCAGGCTGGTTCGAGCGCTTCCTCCGGGAGTTCTTCCTGGATAATCCCCATCTGATCACCCTGGTGATGGTACCCTCCAAAACACTGGCCGCCGAGTGGCGGGAAAAGGAGGCCGCCCGGCTCCATAAGGAAAGCAAAGGCTGGACGGAGGCGGACAAGGCCCGGCTGAAGGCGGAAGCGGAAGCCCTGCAGCTCTGGCAGCAGACCCCCGACAGCGAGGAAGCCCTGAAAACCATCCCCATGCTGAAGCTCAGCGACCTCAGTGAAAAACCGGAGCCCCTGCAAATGACGGAGACCGTTTTCAAGGGCGTCCCCGCTCTGCGGCACGTCACGGGAAGCGCCATTGCCTATTTCCGCGCCTTCTTCCGGGCCACGGAACTGACATTGGAGGAGCTCCCGGTCCTGTACGTCCTCTGCCAGGTGCTGGGCAGCATGGCCACGAAAAAGCACGACAAGGCCGCCCTGACCCTGGCGATCAAGGACACTCTGGGCCATCTGTATTTCGCGCCGGGGAGTGCGCCCGGCTCCGACCCGCAGCATTGCATCGTGACCGTCAGCTTTTCCGCCGCCTGTCTGCGCGAACAGTCGGACAAAGCCGCGGCGCTGGTGGGAGAGATCCTGCGGGAGACGGTCTTCGAGGATATGGGGCTTCTTCGGGATATCCTGCAGCAGGCCTCGGTAGCCGCGAAAATGACCCTGGCAAGCAACGGACTCAATTATGCTCTGACAAGGGCGCTGGGCACTTTGACCGCCCACGGCGCAGCCAGTGAACAGCTGGGCGGCGTCAGCTTCCTGCGTTGGCTGGAAAAGACTCTGGAAGAAGGAGACGAAGCCCTGCACCGTCTGCTGGATAAGATGGCCGTCATGGCAGGGAAGCTGTTCAGCCGGGAGCGTGCGACCCTTTCTCTCTCCGAAGCCTTCCCGGACGAAGCGGCGGCGATACTGCTGGACTGCATCCCCTCGGACGGCTGCACGCCCCCCAAAGAGACCGCTTATCCCATCCCCGGCGCGAGACGGGAGGGCCTCGCCATTCCGGCCCAGGTTGCCTTTGCCGTCATGAGCAGCAATTTCTTCCTCCACGACCGCAAGTATTCCGGCTGCATCCCCGTTCTGTCCAATGTGTTGAATTACGGTTATCTCTGGAACGAGATCCGGGTGCAGGGCGGGGCTTACGGCTGTGGCTTCATCGGCCGGGACAGCGGCGACACCGCCTTCTACACCTATCGTGATCCCCAGCCCGGCCGAAGCCTGGAGGTGATCGCCAGGGCGGCGGATTTCCTCCGCGGCTTCTGCGCTTCGAAGCCCGATCTCACCGGCTTCATCCTCAGCTCCGTCTCCGCCGTGGACCCCCTGCGCACCTCCACGGACAAGATCGCCGCCGGAGAAAAGCGTTATTTATGGGGTATCACCCAGGAGGACGTGGATAAGCGTTACCATGAACTGATCCACACCACGCCGGAGGACCTGCTGGCCCTCTGCCCCATCCTGGAGGACATCACTGCGGAGAACGCCGTCTGCGTGGCGGCGGGGAAGGACCTGCTGAACGCCTGCGGCGGCGTGCTGAAGGAAACGATCTCCGTATAAGACAAAAGAGCATTACGGGGGGCGCGGCTCAGACCGCGCCCACTCGTGATTACAAAGGGATCATACATACCGAAGCTGCCGTGAGCGCAGTTCATGTCCCGCTGCTGTACGCAAAAGCCTCCTCCAGAAGCGCGGGGTCAAAGCCGAAAGCGGCGTAGCCCTCCCTGCAGCGGTCCACATAGCTCTTCGTGGGGCGGCCCAGCCTGCGCTCCTCATGCATGATGTAGACAAAGGCCTTCGTGGGACGCGTTTCGCCGCTCCCCGCTTCGCGCAGCGTCACGGGCAGTTCCTTTTTATAGTAGAAGCTCGGACAGCCCTCATAGCGGTCGAGGCTCCGCTCGTCCGCTTCGGAGACGGCCCACGCGGCCACGGGGACGGTGAAGCCCTCGCCGCGCTCTATGGTCAGGTAGTTGCCGGTTTTGCTGCCCTTGAACATCAGCCGCCAGCCGCTGAGCTCCGCGGTACCCGCAATGCGGGCGTCCGGGCAGCGCCGGCGCATCTGTCCGACGTTCAGATTGCTGCCGTAGGCAAGGTACAGACGCAGGTCCTCCGCCGGCGCTTCTTCCGGCACGAGCAGCTTCACCTTTTCCAGGACGGCCCCGGCGCGATCCGCATAATCGTCGCCCGGGTCGCCGGCCAGAAAGCCATGGACTGCGTCGACCAGCAGGTAATCCAGCGCCCGGTCGAAGCACTCGGCAAACTCCGGGCAGGGGACGCCGCCGCGCTCGATGAAGTCTCCCGCGTCGTGGATGACAAAGAACTCCGCGACCTCCACAAGCCCGCTCATGTCCTCGACGCCGTGTCCCCGGAAGCTGCGGCCCGTGCAGGCCAGGAGCACGGAGCGCAGGATGCTTTCGGCGTCCTGCCCGTCGGGGAGGGCGACCTTTTCCAGGATGCCGGGATAGAGCAGGCAGGCCTTCATGCACAGAGCGGCGGCAACGTAGGTCGGCCAGTAGAAGAAATCCACACGGGCGTCGGAATCCATGCTTTCCGGTTTGTCAAAGCCGAAAAAGCGCATCGCCGGGTTCTTTTCCAGCGCTTCGGCCTGCGGGAGCAGACAAGCGAGGTAACGGGCGGCCTCGTCCTCCGTCACATTCCCGGTTTCCAGTTCGTCCAGGTCTTCGCGGAGCTTGTCGATGATGGCGAAAAGCTCCCGCAGGTTGATGTCTTCGGGGCGATAGAAGGTGCATTTCATGCTTCAGGTCTCCTTTTCTTTGATTTGTGACCCGATCGTACACGAAATGCCGGTCCCCGTCCATGAAGCTCAGCTTCGGATTTTTACCAGGCCAGCTCCTCCGGGGTGTATGCGCTTCGGAGGATTTGCCCGGAATCCAGGCGCTTCCGCCCCTGACGGCAGTCCACCTCGATCACATAGCCTTCTTCCTTCGGTTCATAGCTGCCGTGTACGCAGCGGCAGTCATCGTAGATGACGTCCCCGTCCTCCGTCCGGTATTCGACGAAGAAGGACCTGTCGTTTTTGATGAAGTCCACCATATTGGCGCCTCCGACGGCGCATTCCCTCTCGGAGGAGAAGCTGTCCGCTTTTTCTTCCAGGCGCTCATACCAGTTCAGGTCCTCCGGCAGCAGCTCGCCCAGCACGAAACGGATGCGTTTTTTGGCATAGCCGGACAGCTGCATCCAAATATCCGCCGCGGTGAGCTCGGCATAGCGGGTGTACAGCGGGTCCCCGGCCATGAGCCGCAGGCCCTTGAGCATGACGATCACCTGCGTGAGGTTTTCCGTCAGGAACAGGGGATGGGCCGTGGACTCGGAAAGCATCTGCCCGTTGGCGCGGCGGCTTTCGGGAATGAAGAAGCGCCGGCCGCAGACCTGTATCGGATCGTCGCTGTCCCGATAGAGGCGTTTCAGATCCTCGTCGATCGTGCGTTCGCTGACCCAGAGAAGGCTTTTCAGATCTTCGATGCGGGCGTCCTCATCCTGCAGGTATTTGGCGATGAACATCTGGCGCTCGAAGCTGCTGTCGACGGGGATGGGCGGGAAGGCCACGGAGACCTCGATCCCTTTCCCCCGCAGAAAATCGATCAGCTTTCTGTAGACCCTGATCGCGGTGTCCTTTCCCCGGGGCATCCGCCGGACAGAGTCCTGAATGTTGGCGGCAAGATTGTCCGCTTCCTCAAAAGCCTCCATTTTTGGCAGACAGTATTCCCGGTCTCCCTTCAGCAGCGTCATGGCCGTTTTCCGGAGATCCTTTTCGTATTTCAGGGACTTGATGAACTCGGCGAAGAAGACGTCGATTTTCACGGGTTCCTCCTGTCGGTTTTGCAGAACGTGTTTTTTCGCACCGTTTTTTGATCGTTTTTCCGATTATCATGATTTTGCCTTCCGGGGCAATCCTTCGCCGGGGCCCGGTTTTCGCGGAAACGAAGCTGCGGCTCCCGGCGCGCCGGAACGACGCCGGTGCGCCGGGAGCCGTCATGCTGCGGACGGAGCGGGCTCAATGCCCGGCGGCGTCTCCCTTCGGGTAGCTCAGGGAATCCGTGGCGATGGAGGCGACCCCGGAAGCCCGGCGGTAAGACAGGCGCTCCTTTTGGGAGTTGTGCTTCAGCTCCTCCGGCGCGTGGATGACCACCCCGGTGTCTGCCAGGTTTTGCTGCAGGGCCGCCACGTCCACCCGCTGCAGGGGGACGCCGCCGCGGACGGCCATGGCGGCGGCCGTGCCGGCCACCTGCCCGGTGAACACGCAGTTGGGGATGCAGCGCATGATCTCCCAGCCCCGCCCCCCGGCGGACACCATGCGTCCGGCGGCGGCGACGTTTTCGATCCGGGCGTCGATCACCGCCTCGTAGGGAAATTCGTAGACGGCGGCGGGGTTTTCCAGGCAGTGGATCACGATGCCCACGGAGTGCTCCTCATACCGGCCTTCGACGCACTGCAGCTCCTTCAGGCCCTTCAGCCGCCGGGTCATGCGGAACTGGGGGATGGCAGGCATGGTCAGGAAGGCGTAGCCGGGCCGGTCGTGCTTTTTCAGGTAGTCCAGGGCCAGGGTTCGGCTCAGGTGCACGTAGTCGTTCACCCCGTCCGCCGTGGTGCCGTAGAAGGTCGGTATCTCGCTTTTGGAGTTGTCTACGTCCGGCCGGAGGCCGAACCAGCGCATGCGGATGTTGGCCAGCACCTCGTTGGAGGTCGTCTCGTTTTTGATCCGGTCCACGTCCAGCTCGTAGGTCCAGGTGGAAACGATGCTCTTGCGCGTCTCGCAGTCCGCCCCCGCCCGGAAGAGCACGTCCGCGTCGCCGGTGGCGTCCACCACCATCTTCGCCAGGTAGGCGCTGCGGCCGGATTTGTTCTCCACGAAGACGCCCCGGCAGGTATTGCCCTCCATGATGGGCAGACACATCCCCGTGTCGAACATGACATTCACCCCCTCGGCGTCCGTGAACTCGTCCAGGGCCATGACGCAGGCGGGGATGTTGAAGGTGCACTGATAACGGCCCGTGGGTTCGTCCACCCTCCAGGGGCTGCCCTTCCAGCATTCCGGGATGTCGTCGTAGGAATAGCGATGGCAGACCTGCATCAGCTCCTCCGCCAGACCGCCGTAGATCCGGTGGCCCAGACCGTCGTCGATGGGCAGATATACGCAGACGTGGCCCAGGGTGGCCAGGCCCCCCAGGGCGATGGTCTTCTCCAGCAGCGTAACGCTGACGCCGTTTCTTGCCGCGGCGGCTGCCGCCGCCACGCCGGCGAGGCCGCCGCCGACGACCAGCACGTCGGTCTCCCCTGCCACGGGGATCTCCCGCCGCTCCTCGATGATGCTCTTCATATGCGACCCTCCCGTATCAGGCTGCCTTGAATATAGTTCTTTGCCGGACCGCTGTCAAGGCGGCTCCGTTGACCGCCCCGTCGGGAAATCCCCGGAACGGCTGGCATTTCCCGGAGATATCCGGTATAATGGCCCAAAGACGCATACGCCGCGCATGAAAAAAGGAGAGAAATATGTACGGTGCGATCCTGGGGGACATGATCGGCGCCCCCTACGAATTTGATCGGGGAAACAAGAGCAAGGCTTTTCCGCTGTTCTGCAAAGAATCCCAATTCACGGACGACACGGTGATGACCGTGGCGGTGGCGGAGGCCCTGCTGGAGGCGGACGGTCTTTCGGAGGAGAAGATGAAGGCCGCCCTGGTGCGCGCCATGCTGAAATGGGGCCGCAAGTACCCCGACGCCGGCTATGGAAACCGGTTCCTTCGCTGGCTGTGGTCGGAGGAGGAGCCCGCCCCCTACGGGAGCTTCGGCAACGGCTCGGCCATGCGGGTCGCCGCCGCTGGCTGGCTCTATGATACGCTGGAGGAGACCCGGCGTGTCGCCCGGCTCACCGCCGAGGTCAGCCACAACCACCCCGAAGGCGTCAAGGGCGCGGAATCCGTAGCGGCCGCCATTTTCCTCGCCCGGAGCGGGAGGAGCAAGGCGGAGATCCGGGACTTCATCATCCGGGAGTTCGGCTACGACCTCTCCCGCAGCTGCGACGAGATCCGCCCGACCTACCGCCACGTGGAGACCTGTCAGAAGACCGTGCCGGAAGCCGTCGCCGCTTTCCTGGAGGGTACGGACTTCGAGGACGTGATCCGCACGGCGGTCTCCCTGGGCGGGGACTGCGATACCCTCACCTGCATCGCCGGGAGCATGGGGGAGGCCTTCTACGGCGTGCCCGAGGAGCTGCGGCGGGCCTGCAGGGAGCGGCTGCCCGGAGACCTGCTGGCGGTGCTGGACCGATTCGACGAAGTCAGGCGTCCTGCTTCCCGAAACGGGCAAAGCTGAATAACGATCCCACGGCGGAGAGCCTCTGCTCTTCGCCGTTTTATCCGGGCCGTCCGCTGCGGAGGGTGAAAAACCGCATTGAAATCGAAGGGGACATACCTTATAATGGGTGCAGAATAGTATGTTATGGAAAGGAAACGTGCAATGAAAAAGAGATTCTTGGCCCTTTTCCTGCTGGTCTGCATGCTTCTGACGGCGGTCCCTGCGGCGGCTGCGGGGATGGCACCGCCGGCAGAGCCCCAGCCCACCGCGGAGACGGAACGGATCAAGGAGCCGGGCTTCGCCGCGGATAACGGCGGACGGATATTCGATCGGAACGTCGGCTGGATCGATCCCTCGAATCCTCCCGGCAGCGTTCCGCGGCCGGACGTGATTCAACTGCAGCCCCTGGACGTGCTGACGGATGCACAGCGTGAGGCGGACGAAATCCTGGACCGCTTCCTGGAGCTGCCCCCGGAGATGTTCCTGTGGACAGACGGCTTCTATCTGGACAGCCGCTACCGCTACGTGGAGGACGATGAGCTGACCTACACCGCGGATATGAAGCGGGAGCTCTGCGAGACCGCCGCGTCCATCGCCGGGGGCTGCGCGACTGCCGGGGAGGCCATCGAGGCGGTGGCGGTATGGCTGGCCCTGAACGTATGCTACGACTACGAATACGTGGCGGGACGGTCGCCGTATCCCAACTGCGATCCCTACACCGTCCTGCAGAATCGCTATACCGTGTGCAACGGCTACGCCCAGCTGGCGGAATACCTGATCCAGAGCCTGGGGATTCCCTGCGTCTACGTCCTGACGGATACCCACGCCTACAACCTGGCCTACGACGGGTCGCGGTGGATTATTTTCGACGCGACCTGGATGAGCAGTGGCCGTTACGAGAGCGGGACCTGGAGCTTCGCGGAGAGCCCCGCGATGGATATGTACGACGTTTCCCGGGATTTTATCCTGCAGGAGCCGGACCACGTGATCATCGAGCTGCCGCTCACCCTCTGCGGCGGCGTCCTGAAAAAGTACCCCGAGTTTTCCCCTCTGGAGAGCTACGCGGCTCCCGCATACGTGACGTCCATCGCAGATTGGGCCTTCAGCAGCTGTACCGGACTGAAGACGCTGACCGTGCCGGGCAGCGTGACGGTAGGCTACTGCGCCTTCGGTGACAGCCTCGGGCCGGAGACGGTGAACTTCGGGAGCACTGCGGAGATCGGGGAAAGCGCCTTCTACAACAGCAGCGGCCTGAAGACGCTTGCCTTCGGGAGCAACGCGGTGATCGGGAAATACGCCTTTTACAACTGCAGCGGGCTGAAGAGCATGGAATTCAAAGGCAGCGCCGATATCGGCGAATGGGCCTTCCAGGGCTGCAGCGGCTTGACCTCGGTACAGATCAAGGGAGGGGCGGAGCTCGCGAGCAGTTCGTTTCAGGGGGATGCCGCGCTGCAAACGCTGACCCTCGGGGGCAGCGCGGTAATCGGGGATAACGCCTTCGCCGACTGTGCGGCCCTGAGCTCCCTGACCGTGCCGGGCGCTGCTGAGATCGGCGACGGCGCCTTCTCCGGCTGCGCGGCCCTGACCTCTGTCAGCCTCGGGAACGGGGGAGAGGCCATCGGGCAGTATGCCTTCTGGGGCTGCGGAAGCCTCGGGGAGCTCACCCTGGGGAAGGGCCTGAAGACCGTGGGCTACGCCGCCTTTTACAACTGCCCCCTGACGAAGGTCTCCTTCCGGGGCACGGAAGCGGAATGGCGGCAGATCGTCTTCGACGCGTTCAACGACAGCGTCACAGGCGCCGAGGTCGTATATCTCACCGGGGCGGTCCCGGAAACGCCGGAGCTGATCGGGGCCTCCGCAGCTGAGGGCTCGATCACCGTGACGTGGAAGGCCGTCGACGGGGCGACGAAGTATAAGGTCTACCGGAAGACGGTCTCGGGCAGCTGGACGGGCCTGAAGGATGTGACGGGTACCGACTATACGGATACCTCCGTAGTGGGCGGCACGACTTATACCTACACGGTGAAGGCGTATAACGGCGTCGCCTGGAGCGCTTTCGACACGAAAGGCGTGACGGCGACGGCGAAGGCCGCCTTCGGCGCGCCGGAGCTGATCGGGGCCTCCGCAGCTGAGGGTTCGATCACCGTGACGTGGAAGGCCGTCGGCGGGGCGACGAAGTATAAGGTCTACCGGAAGACGGGCTCGGGCAGTTGGACGGGCCTGAAGGACGTGACGGGAACCAGCTATACGGATACCTCCGTAGTGGGCGGCACGACCTATACCTACACGGTGAAGGCCTATAACGGCAGCACCTGGAGCTCCTTCGACACGAAAGGCGTCTCCGCTACGGCGAAGGAAGTGTTCGGCGCGCCGGTGCTCACCGGAGCCTCCGCCGGGAACGACGGGATCACCGTGACGTGGAAGGCCGTCGGCGGGGCGACGAAGTATAAGGTCTACCGGAAGACGGGCTCGGGCAGCTGGACGGGCCTGAAGGACGTGACGGGCACCAGCTATACGGACGCCGACGTCACCGGCGGCACCGCGTATACCTACACGGTAAAAGCGTACAACGGGAGCACGTGGAGCGGCTTCGACACGAAGGGCGTGACGGCGACGGCGAAGGATGCGGTCGCTCCCTTCGGCGCGCCGGCGCTGAAGAGCGCCAGTGCGGGCACGGACGGGATCACGGTCGCCTGGGGGGCGGTCTCCGGGGCGACGATTTACCGGGTGTACCGGAAGACGGGCGCCGGTAGCTGGACGGGCCTGAAGGATGTGACGGGCACCAGCTATACAGATACCTCCGTAGTGGGCGGCACCGCTTATACCTACACGGTGAAAGCGTATAACGGGAGCACGTGGAGCGGCTTCGACACGAAGGG
>JAFXUU010000150.1 GCA_017524845.1 Oscillospiraceae bacterium | reverse complement strand
TCCTGTTCAACGTGTAAAAGAAGCGAAGCAAGAGCGCTGTGCCGCGGCACAGCGCTCTTATTCCTTATTCCTTTTATCCATTACCGGCCATTTGCAGCGCCGACAGCCCCTCGGGGCCCAGGGCGGCCTCCCGCACCCCCCGGAGGATCAGCTCCGCCGCCGGGTCCAGGAGCCGGGTCTGGAGCAGACGGCGCAGGGCCCGGGCCCCCGCCGGATCCCGGGCGGCCCGGGCGGCCAGCTGGGCGGAACAGGCCGGATCCGCCTCCACCCGCAGCCCCGCCGCCTCCACGCGGGCCAGGGCCTTCTTCAGCTCCAGCTCCGCGATCCCGGTGAGCACCTGCTCCGTCAGGGGCCGGAAGGACACCACCGCATCCATCCGGCCCAGCAGCTCCGGGGAAAAACTCCCCGCCAGCCGCTCCCGGGCGGCGCCTTCCGGGCCGCCGGGGCCCGCCTCCCCCGCCGTGAAGCCCGCCCGGGCCTTGGGGCCCAGGGTCCCGGCGTTGGTGGTCATCACCAGCAGGGCGCTGCGGAAGTCCGCCGTGCGGCCCAGCCCATCGGTGAGGCGGCCGTCCTCCAGAATCTGCAGCAGCAGGGCCGTGACGGAGGGGTGGGCCTTCTCCAGCTCGTCCAGCAGGATCAGACTGTGGGGCCGGGCCCGGACCCGCTCCGTCAGCTCGCCCCCCTTGCCGTGGCCCACGTAGCCCGGCGGCGCCCCCAGGAGCCGGGCCGCCGTGTGCTCCTGGGCGTACTCGCTCATGTCCAGGCGGATCATGGCGGCCTCGCTGCCGTAGACCTCCCGGGCCAGGGCCTTGCAGAGGGCGGTCTTCCCCACCCCGGTGGGCCCCGCCAGCAGGATGGCGGCGGCGGGCCGTCCCGGCTCCCCCAGGCCCAGCCGTCCCCGGCGGACGGCGGCGGCCACGGCCCGGACGGCCTCTCCCTGGCCCAGCACCGCCTGGCCCAGCTTCTGCTCCAGATCCCGCAGGGCGGCCCGGTCTCCCTCCCGCAGCCGCCGCAGGGGAATCCCCGTGGCCCGCTGGAGGGCCGCCGCCACAGCCTGCCGGTCCACGATGCCGCTGCCCCGGAGGCTCACGGCCGCGGCTGCCTCGTCCAGCAGATCCAGGGCCTTGTCCGGCAGGAAGCGCTGGGGCAGATAGCGCTCGCTGAGCCGCACCGCCGCCTCCACCGCCTGGGACAGGATGCAGACCCCGTGGTGCCGCTCCAGATTGGGGGCGGCGGCCCGGAGGATCTCCAGGCTCTGCTCCGCCGTGGCGGGGGCCAGCTCCACCACCCGGAAGCGCCGGGCCAGGGCCGGGTCCGCCTCCACCCGGCGGCTGTATTCCTCCCGGGTGGTGGCCCCGATGAGCTGCACCCCGCCCCGGCCCAGGGCGGGCTTGAGCAGGTTGGCGGCGTCGATGGAACCCTCGGCGCCCCCGGCCCCCATGAGGGTGTGGAGCTCGTCCAGGAAGAGGATCACGTTCCCCGCCTGGGCGGTCTCCGCCAGCAGATTGCGCACCCGCTCCTCGAACTCTCCCCGGTACTTGGTCCCGGCCACCAGGGCGGCCATGTTGAGACTCCAGATCCGCTTCCCCGCCAGCTGCGCCGGGACCCGGCCCCGGGCCATACGCCGGGCCAGCTCCTCCACCAGGGCGGTCTTCCCAACCCCCGGCGGCCCCACCAGGGCGGGGCTGTTCTTCCCCCGGCGGCAGAGCACCCGCAGCAGCTCCGCCAGCTCCTCCTCCCGGCAGAGCACCGGGTCCGGCGGCAGATTCCGGTCCAGGGGCGCCGCGAATTGTTCCAATATACGCATTTGCTCAGCTTCCTTTCAGATTTCCAGGGAAATGGAATAACCAACGTGTAACCGAAGTGTACCCAAAAGTTAAAATTTGGAACCCTTTCTTATTAAAAAATTCATATTTATTTCTGAAATAACCATTGCATTTTTGAAAAAACATGTTATGATAGGTTCAGCAAGCAAAGCAACCACCAACACCGAACAGAAGGAGGAATCACCATGGCTTACACCATCACCGACAACTGCGTTAAGTGCGGCACCTGCGCCGACACCTGCCCCCTGGGCATCATCACCGAGGGCGACGACAAGTACGTCATCGACGCCGAGCAGTGCGTTGAGTGCGGCTCCTGCGCCGCGGCCTGCCCCGTTGAGGCCATTGAGCTGTAATTGAACCAAAAAAGGGGCCTGTGCGCTGCACAGGCCCCTTTTCAATCGGGATCCGCTCTTCGTGATCCGTTCTATATTTTTGGGGATTATGACATTTGAACTCCTTCAAAACGGCACCCGCCTGTATCTGGACCGCTCCGCCTTTCCCCTGTCCACCGACGCGGTGCTCCTGGCGGACTTTGTCCGCCCGCCCCGGGGGGCGGCGGTCTGCGACCTCTGCGCCGGGTCCGGGGCGGTGGGTCTGCTGCTGCTGGACCGGGAGCCCGACTTGTCCGTCACGGCCCTGGAGCTCCAGGAAAGGGCCTGCGCTCTGATGGAGCGCAGCCGGGAGGAAAATCGTCTGGCGGAGCGCTTCCGGGTGCTGCAGGGGGATC
This sequence comes from Oscillospiraceae bacterium, assembly GCA_017524845.1. GTDB lineage: Bacteria > Bacillota > Clostridia > Oscillospirales > Oscillospiraceae > UBA1774. The sequence continues at coordinate 2,627 of JAFXUU010000150.1, read as the reverse complement.
TGCGGCAGATCCGAACCCTGCTGAAAGCGGGCAGCTTCACCCAGGTCGTCTGCAACCCGCCCTATTACCCCGTCGCCGGGGGCTATGTGCCCCGGGACGAGGGCCAAGCCGTCGCCCGGACGGAGCGCTGCTGCGGCCCCGCCGACTACTGCGGGGCGGCGGGCTGGCTGCTGAAGACCGGCGGCAGCTTCTGGCTGGTACACCGGCCGGAGCGGCTGGCGGAGCTTTGCCGCGCCCTCTCCGTCGCCGGGCTGGAGCTCAAGGGTCTGCGGCCGGTCTGCCCCGGGCCGGAGCGGGCCCCTTCCCTGCTGCTGCTCCGGGCCGTCAAGGGCGGCAAGCCGGGCCTTGCCTGGGACGCGCCTCTGATTCTCGCAAACCCCGACGGCACCCCCACGGCGGAATACCGGCGGATCTACCGCCTGCCCCCGCGTTCCCCGACCCCTGATCCCTGATCCTTGATCCTTGATCCTTGATCCTTGATCCCTGATCCCTACAAAACTGGAGGCCCCATGACCGGAACCTTATACCTGGTCCCCACGCCCATCGGCAATCTGGGGGACATTTCCCGGCGCTGCGCCGAGACTTTGGCGGCGGCGGATTTCATTGCCGCCGAGGACACCCGGGTGTCCTTGAAGCTGCTGAACCACCTGGAGCTGAAGAAGCCCCTGGTGAGCTACCACGAGCACAACAAAAAGGAGAGCGGCCCCCGGATTGTGGAGCGGCTGCTGGCCGGGGAGTGCTGCGCCCTGGTGACGGACGCGGGCTGCCCCGCCATCTCCGACCCCGGAGAGGATCTGGTGCGGCTCTGCGCCGAGGCCGGAGTCCCCGTCTGCGCCCTGCCGGGGCCCTGTGCCGCCATCACGGCCCTCTCCGTCTCCGCCCTGCCCACGGGGCGCTTCGCCTTTGAGGGCTTTCTGCCCGCCCAGAAGAAGGAGCGCCGGGCCCGGCTGGAGGGGCTGAAGCAGGAGGAGCGGACGCTGATCTTCTACGAGGCCCCCCACCATCTCCGGGGCACCCTGGCGGATCTGCTGGCGGCCTTCGGGCCGGAGCGGCCTCTGAGTCTCTGCCGGGAGCTCACCAAGCTCCACGAGGAGATCCGCCGCAGCACCCTGGGGGAGGCCGCGGCTTACTACGAGACCAACGAGCCCCGGGGGGAATACGTGCTGGTGCTGGGAGGCGCCGCCCCCAGACAGGCCGAGGCCGTCAGCCCGGAGCGGGCCGCGGAGCTGGCCCGGGCTCTGATTGCCGGAGGCGCCCGGACCAAGGACGCGGTGAAGCAGATCGCGGAGCAGACCGGCGTGGCCAAAAATACGCTGTACGCCCTGGTGGTTGGAAATTAAGCAATATTCGGGAAAAACGCGGGAAAAGCGGCCTGTCGGGCCGCTTTTCCCGCGTATTGCGTGGCTTTTCCGGTTTTATTGCTGCGTCTGGCTCGCCGTGTAGTTGGGATTGGGCCGCATGCTCTCCAGCAGGGCCTGGACGCCCTTGGTCTGCGCGCTGTTGGTCTGCCGCGCCATATAGCTCCAGGCCACGAAAACGCCCAGGGCCATGAACAGCAGCATTTTCAGCATTTCGGGAACAGACTCCTTGGTGACCTCCGGCTCAAAGAACACCTCGGCCGCCCAGCTCAAGACCTCCCCGAAGGGGGCGGAATACTCCCGCATCACGCTGAACACCAGGGTCAGGAACTCCATCAGCGGCACCGCGATGACGCTGAGCACGATGACAATGACGATGGAGAGCTTGTCCGTCTTGCCCTTGAAGAGCTTATAGCCCAGCATGGCGGCCACAGGCACCAGGGCGAAGAGCATGACGTAGAAGCGCTTCAGGAACACCAGGGTCAGCAGATTGACGCCGACCCCCACCAGCATCCCCAGCAGCGCCCCGATTGTGCCTGTGAGGTAGCTGCCGTTGTTTTCGTTCTCCTCCACCTTGGCCTGGGTCTCATAGCCCTCCCGCCGCACCGCGGAGGCGCAGACCGGCTGGAAGCCCACGAAGCCGGGCCTGTCCAGCAGGCAGAGGCTGTCCGGGTTGGACGCGCCGGTGACGGCGCAGGTATCGGCCGGGCCGACGCCGTTCTCCCGCAGGGCGGCGGTGACGGTGTCCAGGAAGGTCGTGATCTCCGGCAGCTCGTTCTCCACGTGGTTGAAGCGGAGCTGGCCCTGGAAGAAATTGGGCATCACGTTGGCCACCGCGGCCCGCTTGCCCAGCCTGGCCTGCAGGGCGCTTTTCAGGCTCTTCTTCAGCTCCTTGGAGCGGGCCGGGATCCGAATGGCCACGAAGATCCAATAGAGGCTGCCGCTGTAGTGGCGCAGGGTGACGGCGTAGTTGTGCCAGACGCCCACACAGTTGTTTTGATCCAGCGCCGTGAAGCCCAGGGGCGCCAGCTTGGCAAAAAACGGATTGTCCATGGTGATACTCCTCTCTTTTCCGGGTAAGATCCTGTGGGAAGCGGATAAGCAAAAATCCTCCACGCGAAAGCATGAAGGATTTTTGGTGACCCGTACGGGACTCGAACCCATGTTACCGCCGTGAAAGGGCGGTGTCTTAACCACTTGACCAACGGGCCTGGTAGCGGCAATCTGACTCGAACAGATGACAACACGGGTATGAACCGGGTGCTCTAC
>JAFXUU010000149.1 GCA_017524845.1 Oscillospiraceae bacterium | reverse complement strand
TGAGGAAGAAGCCCGCAAGGCCGCCGAGAAGAAGCTTGCGGATGAGGAAGAAGCCCGCAAGGCCGCCGAGAAGAAGCTTGCGGATGAGGAAGAAGCCCGCAAGGCTGCCGAGAAAAAGCTTGCGGATGAAGAAGAAGCCCGCAAAGCCGCCGAGAAAAAGCTTGCGGATGAAGCAGAAGCCCGCAAAGCCGCCGCGAAGAAGCTGGAGGAGAAGAATGAAGCCGCCCGCATAGCCGACGAAAAGAAGGAATCAGAGCAGGAAGAGAAGGTCCTCAACGAGGAGACGGCCTATGCGGAAATGAACGCGATGGGGAAGCCGTCCGGGCCGGAGAGAGAGCTGGGGCCCGACGGGGAGGAACTGAGGTTCGAGGGGCCGATGACCCAGGAGGAATACTTCCGGCAGCTCATGGACGATGCGAAAGAGCGGGTAGAGAAGCGAACAAAAGAGCAGCAGGAAGAAGAAAAAGCGGAGGAGCTTGCACGGGAGCGGGAAAAAAAGCTGCCTCCCCCGACCGCAGAAGGCAAGACCTGGGGCGAATTCGGCAAAGCACTTGAGGACTATCTGAAGCGGAACGTCAAATCCGGCGAAGCCCTGGATCCCCGGAGCAGCAATCCCCGTCCGCAGGATATCCCGCATATCACCCAGGTCACCCAATTCCTCGTGGCGCGGAAACGCTTCATCGAACAGGGACACAAGGATGAGGCGGTCGATCCGGAGGAGCTGGTCCGGGAGACGAATCAGCTTCTGAATGACCCGGGCTACGGCCAACTGCTGAAATCGGCTGAATTCAGGTCCAGACTGGCCTGGAGAGGCGTGGACGGGATCTGGGAGCGCATCACGGAGGCCAGCGCGCAGGCGTCCCGGGAGCGCAGCCAGGCTTCGCCCTTTATCCAAACCGTTCAGGAGGTCCGTGAAAACCGCGAACGGACGGCGGAGGAGCAGCAGAAGCCCATGAAGAACGCCATCGACAATGTCTACGCCCGCTTGACGGATCCGCGCTGGAACGCGGATATCCGCAAGACCGGCTTCCTGTTCTTCAAGCCCTCCGACACCGGGATTTTCCAGACGGCGGTGCGCGCCCTGGGCGTCATCGCCTCGGCGCAGGCCGGGTCGGTCAGATCCGGCGACGTGACGGCGGCAAAACAGGCGGTGAAGGAATATCTGGATGCGCGGAAGGACGTCCGCGGCCATGAGTACGGAAAACGCCGCTGGGAGAAGATGATGTGCGCCTACAAGGCGCTGGAGACCCCGGAAAACTTTGCCCGGTACTGCGAGGAGCTGAATCTCCACCGGGGCGTCGAGAAGTATCTGCAGGACGACGCATACGTCCATCCCTCCGCATTCGACGCGGCCAGGATGGATCTGGAGAAGCCCCAGATCCCCATGAACGAGGCGCTTCGGCTGCTGAAGCAGGATTACGCAAAGGAGGCCGCAGCGGACAAGGACGCGGCGAAGCTGAATTACTTTGCCCGCATTTCCGCCATGCGCGCCCAGGCGACGGAGAAAAACATCGACGCCGACTGGGGCACCCTCGTGGATATGGAGAAGCTCCGCGTGCAGGGCACGGAGCTTTCACGGGACCCCCAATTCCTGGAGGCTTACCGCAGCGGAGACAGAAGGGTTATGTTCGCCCAGGCGGAGCAGATCCTGCATCCCCGCAAGCCGGAGATCGGGGGCGGGCAAATGCAGTGGAAACCGGATAACCCGGAGCCGGAGAAGGGAAAAAGCATCGGCAGCTCCCCCGTGAAAACGCTCTGATCACGGACGCGGCAGCGCAGAAACAAGAAAGAAGGAAACAGAACTGTGAAAATGAAACTCATCAAGCACGGCGCCAGCGCTGACGTGCTGCTGGACGGGCGGCTGGACGTGCAGAGCGCGCCCGAGGTGGAAAAGCTGCTGCTGGATATCGCCGAGCGCTTTCAATCGGTGGAGCTGGATCTGGCGAAGATGGACTATATCTCCAGCGCAGGTCTCCGCGCGTTCCGGAATTTCAATATCGCCATGCGGCGCAGCGGCAAGGACTACAAGATAAAGAATGTGCAGAAGACCATCATGGAGGTCTTTGAAATGACGGGCTATATCCGTCTGCTGAAAATGTAAAGTTAAGGATCGGTATGTTTTCGTGAATTGGTCAGCACTGGGCAAAGGAGCAGGAAGGCGCGTCCTTTTCCTGCTCCTGGCAGGGCTTCTCCTGCTGGCCCCGGCAGCGCCCGCCTGGGCGGCCGGGGAGGCGGAGGAGGAAAACTACACCCCCGTACTGTACGATGTCCATTCGGGCATGCCCTTTTCCGAGGCGCGGGCCGTGGCGCAGACGCCGGATGGGTTCCTCTACGTCGGCTGCTACGGCGGGCTCCTGCGGTACGACGGGCGTGAATTTTACCGTTATGACGATGTGCTTGGAGTGCGGGACCTCCTGGCGGACAGCCGCGGCCGGCTTTGGGTCGCAGCTGACGGTCTCCTGTGCCTGGATAAAGGGGAGCTGCGCCGCTTCGGCATGCCGGAGGGGCTGCCCTCCGAAACGGTGAACAGCGTGACGGAGGACAGTCGGGGGACTGTCTGGGCGGGGACGAACGCCGGTCTGGCTTTCGTCGCCGGGGACGGCGCCATCGGCCGTGCGGAGGATGGGCCCCTTTCCTCTGCCGCCATCGGATGCGTCTGCGCCCTGGGCGGGGACCGGGTCTATGGCTGCACGAAAGCAGGGGATGTCTTTGCCGTGGAAAACGGCAGCGTCGCCTTATATCTGCCTGCCTCCTCCTTCTCGGAGGGGGTCAGCTGCGTTTATCCGGATCCGGACAGTCCGGGGGAGGCGTACCTTGCCACGCTGGGCTCCGTCGTCTATCACGGCAGGCTGGATGCGCCCTTGTCGGAGCTGGAGCGCATCAGCATCCCTGAGCTCAGCCGCCTCAACGTCCTGATTCAAGCGGAGGGGCGTCTCTGGGTCGGCGCGGACAATGGGATCGCCTGGATCGACGCGGAGGGGCAGACCCATGCGCTGGACCACGTTCCTCTGAACAGCACGGTCCACGGTATCTGCTGCGACAGGGAGGGCAATTTCTGGTTTGCCTCTACCCGCCAGGGGCTTATGAAGCTGGCCCCGAACATCTTTACCGATATCAGCGGCAGCTCCGACATGGGGGAGCGGGTCGTCAACAGCACCTGGAAAAAGGATGGCCTCCTGTATGCGGCGACGGATACCGGCCTGGTCGTGCTGGATGAAAGCGGTCACAGCGTTCAAACGCGGGTCTCGGAGCTGCTTTCCGCCGCCCGCGTCCGGGCGATCAAGGAGGACCGGGAGGGCAGCCTCTGGTTCTGCTGCTTCGACGCCAACGCGCTGGTCAGGCTATCGGAGGACGGGGAGCTGCGGGTGTGGAACAAGGACAACGGCCTCATGACCAACTATATCCGCACCGTCTTTGAGCGGGCGGACGGCACGCTGGCCGTGCTGGAAAGCGTCGCCCTGGACTTCTTCCGGGATGAGGAGCTCGTCATGCGCATCGACGGTTCCCGGGGATTTCCCGGCTCCGGCGTGCTGTCCGTGGGCGAGAGCGACGACGGGACGCTTTACCTCGGCACCAACGGGGACGGCGTCTATGCGGTGCGGGACGGCCGGGCGGAGCCCTTCGACGGCCCCTGCGACGTTGCATCCGGCGTCATCCTGCAGCTGAAGAACGACCCCGGCAGGGATATCCTCTGGGTGCTGAGCAGCAACGCCGTGGCGGTGCTGAAAGACGGAGAGATCAGGATTCGGAAGGATTTTCCCCAGGCGCACATCTACGATATGCTGTTCGCGCCCGACGGCGGGATCTGGCTACTGGGCGCCAACGGCGTCTACTTTGTCGACGGGGAGAGCGTCGAGGGCGAGGGCGGGGCGGATTATACGTTCTACAGCGTTTCCACGGGCCTGACCCATATGACCACAGCCAATTCCCGGAGCTATGTCTCCGCCGATGGTGACGCCTGTATCGCCTGTACCGACGGGATCCTCGGACTGAACGTCTCCCGGAAGTCCAACGACCATATCAAGCTCATGTTCACGGTCCCCTGGCTGGAGGCCGACGGCGTGCGTATCCTTCCGGGGGAGGACGGGGGCTTCGCTGTGCCCGGCAGGACGAAGAAGCTGACGATCTGCTGCTATGCCCTGTCCTACGCCCTGGGGGACCCGGAGCTCAGCTACTGTCTGGAGGGCTTCGACCCGGAGCCTGAGACCGTGAAGCGGAGCGGGCTGCGTCAGCTCACCTATACGAATCTGCCGGGGGGGACCTACCGCTTCGTGATGCAGCGGACGGGGCCGGACGGGGGAGAAGCCTATGCAGTCACCATCGCCAAGGAAATCATGCTGACCGAACGCAGGGGCTTCCACGCGGGCGTAGTGGCCGCCCTCGTTGTTCTGGCCGCCGCGGTCACTCTGCTGCTGCTGCGCAGGCAGTCGGTCAAAGCGGCCCGTGAGCGGGAAAAGGATCGCATAGCGAAGGAATTGGATACGGCCGCGGGGATCCAACTGTCCATGCTTCCCGGCAGCTTCCCGGCTTTCCCGGAGCGGGAGGAATTCGAACTCCTGGCGTCCATGGACCCGGCGAAGGAGGTGGGGGGAGACTTCTACGATTTCTTCCTTGTGGACCGGGATCACCTGGTCCTGGTGACTGCCGACGTGAGCGGAAAGGGCGTGCCCGCCGCGCTGTTCATGATGATCGCAAAGACCCTGCTGAAAAACAGCGCGAAGCCGGGCTTCAGTCCGGCGGCGGTTCTGGAGGAGGTCAACGGACAGATCTGCGAGGGCAATGAGAACGGGATGTTCGTCACAGTCTGGCTGGGGGTGCTGGAGCTTTCCACCGGCCGCCTGGTGTGGGCCGACGCGGGCCATGAGAAGCCCGTCCTGTTTCACGACGGCAGCTGGTCGTTCCTGCGGAAGCACAACGGCATCGCCCTGGGGATGATGGACCCGGAGCTGTTGGAGCTGGACGATGAACCGGCCTTTGTGGATCAGGAGCTCCTGCTCGCGCCGGGGGACGCGATCTTCCAGTATACGGACGGTGTGACCGAGGCTACCGACGCAAGGGAACAGCTTTTCGGGGAAGAACGTCTGCTGGAGGCCCTGAACGCTTCCGGGACGGAGGCGCCGGAAGCCCTGCTGCCCTATCTGCGGGGGGAGATCGACGCCTTTGTGAAGGATGCGCCGCAGTTTGACGATATCACCATGCTTGTGCTGCTCTATCACGGGCAGGGCAGGGGAACGGAGGGGCAGGATGCGTAAGAAGCTGCTCGCTGTCTGCTGCGCTGCGCTGGCGGCGGTTTTCCTCTTCCTCTTGCTGCCCGTGGGAGCGGCTGCCGACGGAAGCGTCGGGGAGCAGTATGCCGCCGCAGTTTACGACAACGCTTCCGGCATGCCGTTTTCCGAAGCGAACCTCACCATACAGACGCCCGATGGTTTTATCTATATCGGCAGCTACGGCGGCCTGACCCGCTTTGACGGCCGCAGCTTCGAGGTAGTGGAGGGCATCTCCAGCGCCGTGAGCCTGTTCACCGACAGCAGGGGCAGACTGTGGGTGGGTACCAGCGAGATGGGCGCGGTCTGCCTGGATGGCGGAAGCCTGACGGTCTACGGGCCGGAGGAAGGCCTGAATTCCTCCGTGCGGGGCTTTTATGAGGAGGAAAACGGAGATATCCTGATGGCTGCCCGCGCCGGGCTCTTCCTCCTGGACGGAGCCGGGCAGATCAGCGAGATAGGGGACGAGCGCTTCCGGGGCAAGTATATCCACTCCCTCGCGGGAGATGGGGCGGGCAACGTCTACGGGATCGTCCGGGACGAGGGCTACTTCAAGCTCCGGGGCACGGAGGTCGTGCAGTGGTGGCCCCTGGAGGAGGCCGGCTTCGACACCGAGGTCCTCTACCCGGATCCCGCCCGCAGCGGATATGTGTATTTTGGAACCGAGGGCTCGGAGCTGTATTACGGCAGCATGGATGAGCCTGTCTCGATGCTGAAGCGCATCGGGCTCGGCAGCGTGACCGGCGTCAACTGCCTTCTGAAGGACGGCGGCCGGCTCTGGGTCTGCGCAGGGGACGGAATGGGGTATCTGGAGAACGGCGGAGCCTTTACCCGTTTGGAGCATCTGCCGGTGAAAAACGCATTTGAGCACATCATGAAGGATCGGGAGGGCAATCTGTGGATCTCTTCCTCCCGCCGGGGCGTGATGAAGCTCTCACCCAGCATCTTCACGGACGTGACGGCGATCGCAGACGTGGGCAACCGGGTGGTAAACGCAGTGAAGTCGGCAGGCGGAAGGCTTTACATCGGCACGGATACGGGCCTCATCGTGACGGACGAGAGCTTCGCGCCGGTGGAGGACCCTGCCTCCGAGCTGCTGGGGCAGGTCCGGGTGCGCAGCATCACGGGTGATGCGGCGGGAAGGCTCTGGTTCAGCACCTACAGCGGCTTCGGATTGGTGTGCATGGATACGGAAACCGGGGAATACCGCTGCTATACCCAGGCAGACGGGCTCGCCTCCGATTATGTGCGGGATTCCCTGCAGCTTTCCGACGGGGATATGCTTGTTTCCACCGCAGAGGGTCTCAGCCTCCTGCGGGATGGGACCGTCGTTCAGACCTTCGGTTCCGCCGACGGGCTGCATACCGCCGTTCTCAGCATGTGTCAGACGCCCGACGGTACGGTGTATCTCGGCAGCGACGGCGAGGGGATCTTTACCCTTGCGGGGGATACGCTGCGCCCCTTTGCGGATGGCGGCGCCCTCCCGGGAGGCGTGATCCTGAGCTTGGAATTCGATGCGCGGAGGGACCGGCTGTGGGTGGTGACCGGCGCTTATACCCTGGCCTGTCTTGCGGACGGAGAACTGCGGAGCATCGAACAGCTCCCCAAAGGAGAGAAGAACGCGAGCCCCTATTACGACCTCATCCCTGCCGACGACGGCAGGCTCTGGCTGCTGGGCGGCAGCGGCGTATGTGTCGTCAGCGGAGATTCGCTGCTGGCGGGCGACGTCTCCGACGCCCTGTACTACGGTGTGAACAGCGGTCTTCCGCACATGTCCGCAGCCAACTCCCACAGCGACGTCACGGGCAATGGAACCGCCTTCCTGGCAGGAGCGGACGGGGTGACCGCCGTGGATCTGCACCGTTCCCTGCAGGTGGTTTCCGCGCCCCAGCTTTGCATCCCCTATGTGGAAATCGACGGGAAACGGCTATGGCTCCGAAAAGGGGACCGGGTCGCCATATCCAAAGACGCACGGAGGATCAGGATCTATGCCTGCGCGCTGACGTATTCCCTGGATGATCCGGAGCTTCGCTACCGGCTGGACGGGTTCGATACGGAGGACAGCTATACGACGGCTTCCCACCTTCCGGTCGTCAGCTATACGAATCTTCCCGGCGGCAGCTACACCTTCCTGTTTTCTCTGGCGGAGGAAGGAGGCGAGGAGCTGCGCCTGGAGTTCGTGAAGGAGAAGCGCCTTTATGAGTATCCCGCCGTTTCGGCAGCTGCCGCTGCGATCCTCCTGGGGGTCCTGGCCTGGTTTGCCAGTCGGCTCCTGAAGCGGCAGAAGCTCCGTCTGGAGGCAAAAGGCGAGGAGGAGCGGATCGGCTCCGAGCTGCGCATGGCGGCAAATATCCAGGCGGCCCTGCTCCCAAAGGGCGATCCGGCCTTTCCCGGGAGAAAAGAGTTTGAGGTATACGCCTCTATGCTTCCCGCCAGGGAGATCGGCGGAGATTTTTACGATTTCTACCGGATCGACGACGACCATCTTGCCCTGGCGGTGGCGGATGTCAGCGGGAAGGGGGTGCCTGCCGCCCTTTACATGACCATGTCAAAAACGCTGCTCAAGAACACCGCGCTCCATGAAAAAAGTCCGGCCCGGGTGCTGCGGGAGGTCGATGCCAGGCTCAGGGAGAACGGTGGGGCGAATATGTTCGTCACGGTCTGGCTGGGGTTCCTGGAGCTGTCCACAGGGCTGCTTCTGTGGGCGGATGCAGGCCATGTCCGGCCGCTCATCCGTCAGAACGGAAGCTGGTCGTTTCTGGAGAAGGAAAACAGCGCCGCTCTCGGGAGCGTGGGGCCGGAAGCCTCGGACGTGCAGGGGAGGCCTCCAATTGCCGACCACCTTTTACAGCTGCGGCCCGGCGACATGCTGTTTCAGTATTCCGACGGGATCATTGAAGCGGCGGATCGGCAGAAGAACGCCTTCGGCGAGGAACGATTGCTGGCAGCCATGGAGCAGATTTCCGGTGCGGATCTGAAGGCGGCCGGGGAACAGCTTCGGCAGGAAATCGATGGCTTTACGCAGGGAGCTCCCCAATCAGACGATATCACCATGCTTCTGCTCCGGTATATGTAAGCAAGCAGCATCCTCTCCGCGACAGCTGCGGCGATCATGGCGGCATGATCGCCGCAGCTGTCGCTTTTTCGGATTCCGATGCCGGACAAGGCAGAGGATGCTGCCGGCCTGCTGCCCGGCAAAGACACGAAGTATATCGCAGATCCGACCGCAAGGAATGAAATGGTTCCATCAGATAAATGATTATGGGCAAATGCCAAAGACTACGGTTTTGAAAAAGCTGAAGCTACGGAAAACATACAAAAAGCCCTGAGACCATCAGGATTTCAGGGCTGAATGTAGGCGGTGAATGCTTCCGTACCGAAGATACTGGTGCGTTTTCTATGTCAGGCCTATGCGGAGATCTGCGGGAACCGGGAACTCAGAAAAGTCCCGCTGTCTGTCTGCAACGCGCCGATCACACACGAACTTACACCGAATCACGATGGGATGATCGCCCGGAAGACGGAGGAAATGAAATATATAACACGCTCCTGGCGTCCGTATCGGACACCGGGAGCGTGTGTCTTGAAAATTATCTTGAATGTATGTAATAAAGAGGGGATTTGGCTGAATTTGGAAAGCTCCCCCGATGGACTCTCGGTCGAATTGTCGTATATCAAACAAACAACCGCTTGTTTTTATAAAACAAGCGGTTGTTTTGGAGCTGCTGCCCGGATTCGGACCGGGGACCTCATCCTTACCAACGGCTCCCGGAAGGTCAAACCGTTGATGTATAAGGCTTTCCGGCCCTTTTTGGTCCAAAAAGGATGAGGCCGGAATGCTGCTTTGTCCAACCTGTC
>JAFXUU010000016.1 GCA_017524845.1 Oscillospiraceae bacterium | reverse complement strand
GAGGCCGCCGAAGGAGCCGTGGCCCGCCTTCTTGTCCGTCACCCCCAGGATGACCAGCACGAAAATGAAGGTAAGGACGATCTCCACGACGAGACCGGCCGCGGCGCTGCCGCCGACCCCGGCCAGGCCGTTGGCGCCGAAGCCGCCGGTCATATCCGTGACGCCGCCCAGGGAGAAAACGAGGGCCAGGATGGCGGAGCCGATGAAGGCGCCCACGATCTGGGAGATCACGTAGCCCGCGAAGTCCTTCCCGCTCATGCCGCCGGTGAGCAGCACGCCCAGGGAGACCGCCGGGTTGATGTGGCAGCCGGATACGTTGCCCACGCAGTAGGCCATGCCCACGATCACCAGGCCGAAGGCCAGGGCCGTCAGCACGTAGCCGCCGCCGTGTTCCGCGCTGCAGCCCACCAGCATGGCCGTGCCGCAGCCGAGAATGACCAGCACCGCCGTGCCGATGCATTCCGCGATGTACTTCTTCATAGATGATTGCTCCTTTCCCTTTCTCAGTTTTTTCTCGGAATACCCCATGCCCGATTCCCCGGGCATCTGCATGACTTGTGTTTCTCAGCCCTCCTCCGGCATAGCGCGGATCGCCCAGAGGTTGCTGATCTGCCCGGAGAGCTGCTCGTAGGTCCAGCGGACGCCGGTCCGGGCCACGCTGAAGGGATCCAGCACCTCAAAGCCGTTCCCGTCGTAGCCGCAGAGGACGATGAAGTGGCCGAACACGGTGAAATCCCCGTCGTCCATGATGAGGACGATCCACTTCCCCTCGTCCAGGGCGTTGTACATGCCCTGCTCCCAGAGGGCCAGCTCCTTCCCCTCCAGGCCCCAGGCGGCGGCCCCGGTGGTGAAAAGGGCCCACTTGGTCCCCGCGCCGTAGACGTAATAATCGTTGTCCAGGCACCACTGGGCCATCCGGTCCGGCGTGGCCCCGGGGTTGGCGGTGAAGTGGAGGGCGCAGATGCTCAGGCAGGTGGGGCCGCAGCCCGTGATCGCCAGGGCGCTGCTGCCGTAGGGATAGTAGCCCCAGCGGGGATCGTACTGCAGGAGGAGGGGCGATTCCCCCCGCAGCTCCGCCTCCGTGAACTCGCCGAACTCCGCCTGCGCCTTCGGGAACTCCAGCAGGTATTCCAGGAGCTCGGGGTTGTTGGCCGCGTCCGTCAGCACCATGTCGGAAAACTCGTCCGCCCGGTCCCGGAGAAGCAGGAAGCGGCTGTCCCACTCCGCCAGCTCCTCCAGCCGCGCCACGGCCTCCGCCCGGCTCCACCGCCGGGGCGGCTGCAGCGCAGCCTCCGCCAGGGAGGCCACGGCCTCCGGCATCAGGGTCGGCGTCGGCTCCGGCGTGGGCTCCGGCGTGGGCTCCGGCGTCGGCTCCGGCGTGGGCTCCGCGGAGGGGTCCGGGATATCCGCCGCGGTCGGCGCGGCCGCCGGCTCCGGGGTGGAGGTGCTGAGAGCCGGCTCCGAAGCGGACGGCTCCGGCGTGACGGCGGGACTGCCGTCCAGCTGCCTGGCCAGTAGGATGAGCGCGACCGCCACCAGCGCCACGGGCAGCAGCCACAAAAGGCGGCCCTGCCGCCTGCGTCTCTTTTTCTTTGCACTCAAGGGCGTTCCCTCCCTGTCTCAGCTTGACATAATATCAAAGAATCGAAGAAAAAACAAGCCGGAGCGCGCAATTCCTCCGGGAACGGCCGCCGGGGCCGCAAAAGCCCGGCAGCGCTCAGGGTGTCGACAAAGTGTCGACACCCTGAGCGCAAAATCAGAAAATGTTTTCTGATTTTGCATGGATTGAACATGAAGGGGGATTCCCATCCCCCTTCATAAATCCCCCATGCGCGTCGATACCTTGTATCATAGGTTTGTCTGCAGTCTTCGCGCCGCCGATCTCCCGGCGGCGCTTTACTTTTTCGCCGGGATTTGCTAGAATCGACGAAGATTTATAGGCTCCCGACTGCGCATACTGCTTTGCGTGATCCGCGAAAGAAACGCAAAGGAGGCGTGCCCATGCCGCGGCGCTTTTTCCTTCTGTTCCTCGGCCTTATGCTCCTGGCCGGGACCGCTCCCGCGCCGGAGGCAGACCCGGTGCTCCTGCCCATCCTCATGTATCACGACGTGGAGGAGGACGGCCTGGGGAAGGACGTCGTCTCCCCTGCGGAGCTGGAGGCGGACCTCCGGTGGCTGCGCGCTTCCGGGTATACCGCCGTCACCATGGGCGAGGTCATCGACTTCGTGGACGGGAGGCGGTCCCTGCCGGACAAGCCCGTCGTCCTCAGCTTTGACGACGGCCGCCAGAGCGTCTGCCTCACCGTGCTCCCCCTGCTGCGGAAATACGGGACGCCCGCCGTCCTCTCGGTGATCGGGGAGAGCGCCGACGAGTTTTCCGCCCTGCCGGGGGAAAACCCCCGCCGCGCCCACGCTTCCTGGGCCCAGCTGCGCGCCATCGCCGACGCCGGTCTCGGGGAGCTGCAGAACCACAGCTACGGCCTCCACCGGGGCTCCGGCGGCGTTTTCGGCTGCGACCGGCGGCCGGGAGAGAGCCCGGAGGAATATGAGCTGCGCCTGGCGGAGGACGTGCTGAAGGCCCAGGAATGCATCTGGCGGGAGACCGGCCGCCTTCCCTCCGTTTTCACCTACCCCTACGGGCGCTGCAGCGCCCTGAGCGAAGCCGTCCTCCGGGAGCTGGGCTTTCGCGCCACCCTCACCTGCGACTTCGGCGTGAACCGGCTGACCGGGGACCCGGACTGCCTCTTCGGCCTGAAGCGGATCTGCCGCAGCCACGGCGCGGACCTGCCTTCCCTGCTGGCCGAGGCCGCCGCCACTCTGAAAGGAAGCTGATCCTCTTGCCCTTCGACCGTATGCTCCGCTACTGCGCCGACCTGCGGGACCACAACGACCGGGCCTGGTTCCATGAGAATCACGGCCGCTGCGAGGAGGCCCGGCGGGACTTTCTGGCCCTGCTGGACCAGCTGCGCTACGTCATCGCCGAGGCCTCCCCGGAGATCGGCGGGGACATCCTGTACATGGATCCCAGGGACTGGACCTACCGCATCGCCCGGGATATGCGTTTCTACAAGCACCTGCCCCCCTACAATCCCTCCTTCCGGGCCTACATCTCCGCCGACCGGAAGAGCTGGCTCCCCATCGGCTATTTCATCTCGGTGGAGCCGGGCGCGACGCTCTTCGGCACCGGCCTCTTTCTGGAGGAGACCGCTCAGATCAACTGCGTGCGGGACTATATCGCGGAGCATCAGGCGGAGTGGGAGGCCATCCTGGAGGGCGGCGGGCTGACGCTGGAGGGAGACGCGCTCAAGACCGTGCCCCGGGGCTACCCTGCGGACCACCCGGCCGCCCGCTGGCTGCGCTACAAGAACTGGATGGCGGTCTTCCGCTTCCCGGACGAAGCCCTGGGCAGCTTCGACGATTTCGCCGGGGAGATCGCCTCGCTCCTGCCCCGGCTGGAGCCCTTCCGCAAATTCCTGCTGGCCGCCGGGCTGAACGCCCGGGCCCGGGAACCGGCGCTTCCCTCCGGGGAAAAGGACTGGGGGTGGTAGGGCCCCCGCGCGGCATCCGAAACGAATCTGAACGGGGAGGACAGAGCCTTGGCACAGGAATCCTTCTGGATCATGCGTCCATTCAACGGGGTATATCTGGCGGCGTTCGCCTTCTTCATCCTGCTCCTGGCGCTGGCCGGGCTGCTCCTGCGCGGCAGGAGCGAAGCGCTCCGCAGGCGGGTCCTGGCGGGGGCCTGCCTGGTCACCCTGGCCGGTTTCTTCGTATACAAATACTTTCTTTCCAGAGACGGCGATTTCAGCGTACTTACCTCGGCCATGGGCGGCTTCAACTGGTGGGGAGAGCTCCCGCTGCAGCTGTGCAACATCAACATGATCCTCATCCCCGTCGCCGTGCTCCGGAAGAGCCGCCCCCTCATGAGCTTCGGCTTCTTCCTGGGGCCCCTGGGGGCGCTGATGGCGCTGATCATGCCCAGCACCGGCTTCGAGGGCTATTCCCTGCTGCTGCCCCGCATGCTGGGCTACTACGGCACCCATTTTACGATCTTCATCGAGGGGCTGGCCCTGGCCGTGTTCGGCCTGTACCGCCCCCGCTTCCGGGACCTGCCCAAGACGGTGCTGTGCGCCGTCGGGATCACCTTCGTGATCTTCTGGTTCAACATGCTGCTGCGGCATACCGGCCTCCACCCCAAGGCCAACTATTTCTTCGCCGTGGAGACGGAGGGGAATCCCCTGCTGTCCCTGTTTTACGGATGGATCCCCGTCACCGGCCTGTATCTCATCCCCTGCATCGGGATCCTGGCCGTCTACATGGGCCTGGTGACCTCCGGCTTCTTCCTCGCCGGGAAGCTCGGGAGAAAGCGAAAGGCAGCCGCCTCATAAGAAGGAAAAAAGAATGCCGGGAGCCGCGCTCCCGGCATTCTTTTTTGCCCTGTTTGTAAAATTTTCGTGAACTGCCCTTTCGCATTGCCTTTTTGCCCTTCCCGCTGTCTCCATTATGGAGGGTTCTTTTCCCTCCCGTGAACGGAAACCGAAGGAGGATGAAAATGAACGAGCTGACCGCGAAAACCCGCTATATCACCGCGGGTCACACCTTCACGAATTTCCTGATGTTCCCCCGTACGCTGCTGGGAGCGGGCATGACGGCCACGGAAATCAAGCTTTATCTGCTCCTGCTGGACCGGGCCCGCGTCTCCAAAAAGCACGAGGGCTGGCAGGACCTGCTGGGCCAGGTCTTTGTGATCTACCCCGTGCGGGAGCTGGCGGAGGACGTCGGCTGCAGCGAGACCTCCGTGAAAAAGGCCCTGAAGGAGCTGGAGCGGCGGGACCTGATCGAGCGCTGGCGGCGGGGCCAGGGAAAGGCCAACCACATCTTCGTGAAGCTGCCCGACGGCGACCCCTTTCTGCCCTCTCAGAGGGACACCGCGCCGCCCTTCCGGGAGTAAGCTTCCCGACCTTCCGGAAGGAAACCACCCCGACCCTCCGGAAGGAAACCACTCCGACCTTCAGGGAGGAAGCCTCCCGACCTTCAGGAGGGAAGCCTCCCGACCCTCCGGAGGGTAAGCAGGGTTTCCCCAAGATATAATCATAGAGAAAGAAATAACGGAGAAATAATCAGGGAGAAGGCCGTCCTGCCCGGCGCAGAGCGCATTTTTTCTCTTTTGACGGGGGACGGGGGACGAGAGACGGGGGACGAGAGACGGGGACGGGGGACGAGAGACGGAGACGGGGGTCGGGGGACGATGGACGGAGCACTCCCCCACCCGCTTCACGGGAGCCCCCTCGGAGGGAAACCGGCGCACCAAAAAGCGCGGGCTTCGGCGTTTTGATCCTCCGCCGAAGTCCGCGTATCCTGCAGCTTATTTACGATCAGCGATCACTTGATCAGGCCCAGCCGCCTGCAGGTCCTGTCCACCTCGAACAGCACCCGCTCCCGGTCGACGGTGGTGAGCTCGCCCTTTCTCAGCAGGAAGCGCCCGTCCACCATCACGTCGCACACCTCGTCGCCCCGGGCGCAGTACACGAGGCTGGAGAGGATGTCCGTATGGGGCCGGAGCCAGGGCTTGTCGATATCCAGCACGGTGAGGTCCGCCTTCGCCCCGGCCCGGATCTCGCCGCAGCCCTCCAGCCCCAGGGCCTTCGCCCCGTTCGCCGTGGCCATGCGCAGGGCCTCCTTCGCCGGGACGGCGGTGGTATCCCCGGTGACGCCCTTGTGCAGCAGGGCGACGAAGCTCAGCTCCCGGAAGAGGTTGAGGGCGTTGTTGCTGGCGGCCCCGTCGGTGCCCAGGGCCACGTTCACCCCGGCGGCCAGCAGCCGGGGCACGGGAGCGATCCCGTTGCCCAGCTTCAGGTTGCTCACCGGGTTCGTCGCCACGCTGACGCCCCGCTCGGCCAGGAGGGCGATATCCGCTTCGCTGAGCCAGACGCAGTGGGCCGCCAGGGTCTTCTCCCCCAGGATGCCGCATCTGTCCAGCAGCTCCGCGGGGGTGCAGCCGTACTGTTCCCGGACGGTCGTCTGCTCAAACTGACTTTCCGACACGTGGATGTGGAGCCCCAGGCCGTGCTCCTTCGCCAAGTCCGCCACCTGGCGGAGATAGGCCTCCGAGCAGGAATAGGGGGCGTGGGGGCCCAGGGCGAAGGTGACCCGGCTGCAGCGGCCCTTCCGGGCCTCATACTCGGCGAAAAATTCCCGCAGCCGCCGCTCGCCCCCCTCGGGCCCCGTGAGGCCCCGGGTGAGCACCGTGCGGAAGCCGCATTCCTCGGCGGCCCGGGAGGCCGTCTCCGTATAGATGAACATATCGACGGAGGCGGTGGTCCCGTTCAGGATCATCTCCATATTCCCCAGGAGGGTGGCCCAGTAGCAGTCCTCCGCCGTCATCCGCTGCTCCAGGGGGTCGATGTGGCCGTTGAGCCACTCGGCGAAGGGCAGGTCGTCGGCGCAGCCGCGGAACATAGTCATATACGTGTGGGTATGGGCGTTCACAAGGCCCGGCAGCAGGAGCCGGTCCTTCCCCTCCACCACCGTGTCCGGCGCGAAGCCCTCGGGGATCTCCCCCAGGGAAAGGATGCGCTCCCCCTCCACGCAGACGTCCGTCTCCCGGATGCTCATATCCGGCAGGAGGGCGCGGATGCCCCGGAACAGGACGCCCATTACTTCAGCGCCTCCCGCAGGGCATCGACCCGGTCGGTCTCCTCCCAGCGGACGTGCAGGTCCGTGCGGCCCATGTGGCCGTAGGCCGCCAGCTTCCGGTAGATGGGCTTCTGCAGGTCCAGCGCCCGGATGATGGCGGTGGGGCGCAGGTCGAAGACCTTGCGCACGGCCGCCTCCAGCGCTTCGTCCGACACCGTGCCGGTGCCGAAGGTGTCCACCAGGATGCTCACGGGCTGGGCCACGCCGATGGCGTAGGCCAGCTCGATCTGGCACTTCTCCGCCAGCCCCGCGGCCACCACGTTCTTGGCGATCCAGCGGGCGGCGTAGGCGGCGCTGCG
>JAFXUU010000148.1 GCA_017524845.1 Oscillospiraceae bacterium | reverse complement strand
GCGGGTCTCCTGACGCGCCTCATCCTCCGTGGCGTGCATGGTATGCCCCTCCTGCCACAGGAATTCCCGGTGGCGCAGGAAGGGACGGCTGCTCTTCTCCCAGCGCAGCACGCTGCACCACTGGTTGTATTTCATGGGCAGGTCCCGCCAGGAATGGACCACGTGGCTCCAGTGGTCGCAGAACAGGGTCTCGCTGGTGGGGCGGATGCAGAGCTTCTCCGGCAGCTCCTCGCTGCCGCCCAGGGTCACCCAGGCGCATTCGGGGGCAAAGCCCTCCACATGATCCTTTTCCTTCTGCAGAAGGCTCTCGGGGATCAGCAAGGGCATGGATACGTTTTCATGCCCCAGCTCCTTGAAGCGCCGGTCCAGCCAGCTCTGGATGTTCTCCCAGATGGCGTAGCCGTAGGGGCGCAGGATGAAGAGGCCCTTCACGCCGGAATAGTCCACCAGCTCCGCCTTGATGCAGACGTCCGTGAACCACTGGGCGAAGTCCACCTCCATATCGGTGATCTGTTCGACCTTCTTATCCTTGGCCATAATACTAACTCCTTACAAATCAGATAGACGCAATTTTACACGCAGCGCCGATAATTGTCAAGCGCTCAGAGCATTGCCAGCTGCCGCCAGCAGCCGGGGCTGTGATCCGACTGCTTCCGGTAGAACTGCGCCGCCTTGTATTTGAAATCGGAATGCTCGATGAGTCTGCCCAGCTCGGAGAGCACGCCCGCGGCATCCTCCATCCCGCCGATCCGGCGGACGTTCCCGGCCAGCACGAACTTCACGAAGGCGTATACGGTGCAGAGGCCGTAGAGCGCCCGCTCCCCGTCGTCCGTACCGCCCACGTGGGGAAAGCTGTTGTAAAACATATGGTTTACGAGGAATCGCTCCGCCAGGGCCTCCAGCCTGGCCTTCTCAGGGAAAAGCCGCCCAGCGGTCTCCCGGTAGCGGGCGCAGAGCTCGGCCGCTTCGGCGCCGGAGAGCTTCTCCTTCCCCGCAAAGCCGAAGAAGGAAACCGCCTCGCTGCAGAGCTTCCCCGCCACCTTCGTTTTCCCGCAGCAATCGGAGGTGAGCCGGTGCAGGAGGCGCATGGCGTCTTCAAGGGCCTGCTCCTCCGGGGAAGTCTCCCGGCAGCCGAAAAGCTCCTCTCCCAGACGCTCGAACCTTCGGGCCAGGTCCGTGCTCCTGTCGCCCATGATCTCCAGGGCGCGGCGGCAGCGGGCATATTTCTCCTCCGGCATGTCGATCGGAAACAGGGGGGCTTCCCCGATCTCCGTCTCCGTCAGCCTCAGGGGCTCGGCGGAGGCCAGCAGCCGCTCCGTCACGGCCTCGCAGCCGAAGCTGAGGGCGCACTCGTTCACGCCGCAGACGCTGCGGCGGTTGCGGGGATAGAGGCGGCAGACCGCGGGAAGTATCGCCTCTCCCAGCTCGATCTGCAGGCCGCAGAGTCCGTCCTCCCGCTGGAGCAGGCATCTTCCCTGCCGGTCGTGGACGACGTGGGCATAGCGTCTGTCCTCCGGCGCGAAATTGAGGCGCAGGGCCTCCTTCAGCTTTTCCCGGTATTCCGGGCTCGCGGGCGCGGCCATGATGCGCTCGTATTCCTCCCCGGAGATGGTGACAGGCCAGCCGCTGCAGCAATTGCGGCGGCACGCCCCGCATTTGCAGGCAAAGTCCGACGTATAGTCCGCTGCCAGATATTTCATGGCGTTTCCCTTTCCTCCGGCTTTCGGTAGAAATCGTTTTCCAGGCTGCAGCCGCCGCACTCCGTGCAGCCGGGCTGCTTCCAGGATTCCAGCTTGTATGTATGCAGCAGTGTCCCCAGGTACTCGCTCAATTCCAGCAGCTCCTCCGGAGGGCAGCGGCGGAAGCCGTACAGCTCGCAGTCGTCCATGGGCCGGAAGGGCATGATCGTGGGGAAAACGCCCTCGGAGGCCATGACGGCGATCTCCGACATGATCTCCTCCTTGGGCTGGATGCCGCCGATGAGCACGCTGGAGACCATGCCCCAGCCGAAGCAGTCCACCGCTTCCCGGAAGGCCTCGTGGTAATGCTCATAGCTGATGCGGCTCTTCCCGGGGCAGATCTCCCGCCGCCGGGGATCGGCCACCTCCAGGTTCATGATCGCGGCGTCGGCCCCGGCCGCCTTCAGTTCCCGGAGCAGGCCCAGGTCCGAAGGCGGCGCCAGCTCCACGGCGATGCCCGCGTCGCTGAACTCGCGGATGGCCCTGCACAGGCGGATCCAGTAGCCCGCCATCCAGTCCGGGTCCCGGAAGGTGCCGCCGCTGAAATTCAGGGCGGGGCCTTTGGGGATCTGCGCCAGGAGACGGCGCAGACCGTCGCAGAGCTCCCCGATATCCAGCGGGGCCTCCGCGTCCGCCTTCAGGGAACAGAAGCGGCATTTCAGCTCCGGCGTATCGTAGCAGCAGGTGGTGCTGGGCCAGATGTTGATGCAGTTCGCGCTGTGCAGCTGGACCAGCTCATCCACCACGGTGCCCGTGGCGGGAAGATTTGGATAAAATCGGATGGACAGGTCCCAACCGCCGCCCGTGACGCGGTATTCCCCTTCCCGCTTCACGATGAGATAGGAAGACTCGGTGGTGAAGCCCTCCGCGACGCTGATGTTGACGTTGACGCCGGCGATGCGGACGTTCACGGCGTGGACGAAGCTCTTTTCGAAAAAGTGAGGGTATTCCGCCGCCAGCAGCCGGGCGGACTCCGGCTCCACCCGGGCCCCCAGGCAGAGCAGGCCGGCTTTCAGCTTTACGAGATTTCCGGACATACAGGATCCTTTTGATTCGCGGAGCCGCAGCACGGGCGTGCTCCGCTGCCTGCGTCATGCGTTATTCCCGGTTCAGCCCCGGGCTGCTTCTCCGAAGAGGTCGGCGATGTCCCTGCCCGCCCGCAGGTCCCGGGCAAAGGAAGCAAGCAGGCTGCCGGAGCGCTCCCGCACGAACTTCACCTCCGGGTTGGAGCCGGGGTCGATGCCCAGGAGGCGGGAATACACGAAGGTCACGTCGCTGAAGAGCTGTCCCAGCACCGCCGAATGTGCCATGGAGAGCCTCCCCCGGACCCGGAGCAGCACCGTGGGCATGACTTCTCCGAAGCGCTTGAAATTCGCCAGGGAGAGGACGACCTCCTCGTCTCCCAGGCGCAGGCCCTCATGGGCGGGATCCGCCGCGTCGATGGGGCTGTGCACCAGCGGATGGAAGGTCTCGGCGCGCATATCGTCCCGCAGGAGGAAGAAACCCAGCTTCGTCTCCTTGTTCCCCAGCACGCCCTCCAGGTTCATGTGGCTGTCCCTGGGCAGGCCGAAGAAGCGGGAGACCAGCAGGTCGTTGCCGTTTTTATTGACGCCCTCGTTCCAGAACTGGATGAACTCGTCCGCCAGCAGCCCCAGCGTCTCGTCGTTGCAGCCGAGGTAGATGAAATCCGTGCCTCTGGCCTTCTGATATGCCAGGATGAAGCGCGCCAGCACGTGGGGCAGCGAATCGGGATCGCCGAGATCGAAGGCCCGGATCGCCTCCCCCGTGAGGGACCAGTAGGCCCCGGTTTCCATGCCGCAGACCAGCATGGGCGCCAGCAGGATGGGCGTTTTGTTGCGCCCGAAGCGGCCGGAGACCCGGTCGGGCATGGGCAGGACCAGGTTCCCGTCCCGCTGGGCGAGCTTTTTCAGATTGCCGCCGTTGGAGAACACGATCCGCTTCAGGCCCCGGGAGGTGTATTCGTGGAGCTTGATGGTCTCCTCCGTGACGCTGCTGCGGCTGAACTCCATAAAGAGGGTGTTTTCCTCCGCGGCGTCCGCCGGCAGCTTGCGCAGCTCCAGGGGGGAATGGATCACGATCCAGTCCAGCTTCCGGCCGGGATCGGCGTTGTTCAGAGCGGCGGCATAGTGACAGAACTGCTCGTTGGCTCCGATCCCCGTGGTCACCAGGTAGCGGGGACCGCCGTCCCCGAAATGCTTTCTGATCTCTGCGCGGATGCGCTCCGCCGTCTCGGCCATAAACGCCGCGTAATAGCCCTCCACGTCCTCCCGGTACAGGGAGAGGAAGGGGTCGCCGGCCGCCTGGGCCGCCACGGAGCGGGAGAGCTCCCGCAGCGCCCCGTTCAGCCCGGCAGGCAGCGGCGAGGGTGCGCAGAAGTCCGGCACGGTATACAGGCGGAAGAGCTCCGGAAAGGGCTCCGGGGCCTTCTCCGGGGGGCAGAGGGGCAGCTGCTCCGTTTCCCCCGTTTCCCCGGACCGCAGATGCTGCTGCGCCATGAGTCCGGCCAATCCGGCTTCGGACAGGGCCTCCTCCATCTGCGCCGGCGGCACGCGGAACACCTCCGACAGGGCGTTCACCAAAGCCGGAGCGTCCAGCGAGGTCTTCAGCGCGCCGGTGATCTGGGCAGGCTCCACGCCCTTCTCCGGCCATTTGTCCAGGAGCTTTCTCTCCAGCTCCGCGAAAAAACCGCTCATATGCTGCTACCCCCATGGAATCGTCTTGGATTCAAAGTGATTCATTATATTATAAACCGAAGCGCCCTCCGAAAACAACCGGAACCTTGCGCGCTTCTTGACGAACCGCCCCGCCGAATGCTATCCTTTTGCAAAAGGATCGTCGGGAGGCGGCTTATGGAACGGGATTATGCGAAGCTCACGGTTACAGGCAAGGCGGAACGCTCCCTGCGCCGGGGCCATCCCTGGGTCTACGGAGAGGAAGTCACCGCCGTGGAGGGCGCATACGAAAACGGCGACATCGTGGACGTGGTGAGCGCCAGGGGCCGTTGGCTGGGCGCGGGCCTGGTGAACGACAATTCTAAGATCCGGGTACGGCTCCTGTCCCGCAACACGAACGATCGCTTCGACGAGGCGTTTTTCCGCCGCCGCGTCGCCTATGCCCTGCAGTACCGCGCTGCGGTCATGGGCGCGGATTTTTCCGCCTGCCGCCTTATCTTCGGGGAGGCGGATCAGTTCCCCGGCCTGACGGTGGATCGCTTTGAGGACGTGCTGGTGGCCGAGGTGCTCTCCCTGGGGATGGAGCGGCGGAAGGAGCTGATCTGCCGTCTTCTGAAGGAGGAGCTGGAAAAGCTGGGCGCTTCCGTCCGCGTCGTCTACGAGCGCAGCGATTCCTCCCTGCGGGCCAAGGAGGGGCTGGAGAGCTTCTGCGGCTTCCTCTCCCTGCCCGGCCTCGCCACGGAGACTGACGGGCACGTTATCATCACGGAAAACGGCATCCGCTACGACGTGGACTATATCCGCGGCCAGAAGACCGGCTTCTTCCTGGACCAGAAATACAACCGGCAGGCGGCCGCCAGGCTCGCCGGAGGACGCCGGGTGCTGGACTGCTTCACCCACACCGGTGCCTTCGCCCTGAACGCGGCCGCCGCGGGGGCCTCGCAGGTGACCGCCGTGGACGTCTCCGCCGAAGCCCTGAAGCAGGCGCGGCGGAACGCCGCCCTCAACGGGCTGGAGGACCGGGTGGAATTCCGCCAGGCGGACGTATTCCGCCTGCTCACCGAGGCCGCCGGCGGCCCCCGGCTCTGGGACTATATCATTCTGGACCCGCCCGCCTTCACCAAAAGCGGCGCCACGGCGGACGCCGCCTACCGGGGCTATAAGGAGATCAACCGCCGGGCCATGCAGCTGCTGCCCCGGGGCGGATACCTCGCCACCTGCTCCTGCAGCCATTTCATGCCCGCCGAGCGCTTCGAGCGGATGCTGGCGGAGGCGGCCTCGGACGCGGACGTCAGCCTCCGGCAGATCGAAGCCCGGCAGCAGGCGCCGGACCACCCCATCCTCTGGGGCGTCCCGGAAACGGACTATCTGAAGTTTTATCTGTTTCAGGTGGTCTGAGCGCTTTCTTCCTTTTCCAGGAAGCAGAGGCCCTCGTCGTAAAGCTCGCAGTTTTCACAGACGGCGGGTTCTTCCTCCAACGACCAGAAGCCGTGCCGGAAGGCGGCGCAGGAGCTTTGGGCCTCCACAGGCTTTCCTTGTTTTCCGTTCATACGATCCTCCTTCCCATCCGCTCCGATTTCCTGTGAAAAGTATCTCCGGTACCGGCGATCCTTTTCCGGCGGAGTGTTGAATCCGTCTGACAAAAATGTTATAGTTGTATTAAGAACCATTGTGGTCCGGAAAAATACTGACGAGCTGAACGAGGTGGAACTATGGCACAGAGAACCATGCGTGAAATGTATCTGGACATGGGAAAGGGCATCGAGCCCGATTTCCTGCTCCAGTACACCTACGGAGGGAATCCCTATTCCGACCGGCCGGAGATCTGCTCCGGCTGCTCCCCCTCCATCCTGCGGGGCAATCGGGACAAGGGCGGCGGGAACCGGGACATCTGGGGCGTCCCCTATGTGGCCAACAAGGAAGCAGGCTTTGCCGGGCTCCCGGAGCCGGGCAACTTCATTCTGGACGACATCACCCGGTGGCGGGACGTGATCAAGGCGCCGGATATCTCCGGCGTCGACTGGGAGCAGCTGGCAAAGAAGGACATGGAGGCCTCCCGTGCCCGGGGTACGGATCCCACGCAGACCGCCATGGCCTTTCATCTGCACGGCGGCTATTTCCAGACGCTCATGGCCTTCATGGGCTTCGTGGAGGGCCTCTGCGCCATCCAGGAGGAGCCGGAGGAGGTCTATGCCCTCTTTGATTACCTCTGTAACTTTTACACCGAGGTGGCGGAGAAGACCATCGACTACTACAAGCCCGATCTCTTCCAGATCACCGACGACGTGGCCGCCTGGGCCGCCCCCTTCGTCTCCCCCACCCAGTACCGGGAGCTGATCAAGCCCTTCCAGGTCCGGGACGCGAAGATCGGCAACGACCGCGGGCTTCCCATCGCCATGCATTGCTGCGGCAAGTGCGACATGCTGGTGGGCGACTGGATCGAGTTCGGCGTCCGTTTCTGGGATCCTCCCCAGACCTGCAACGACCTGGTGGAGGTGCAGAAGACCTACGGCGACAAGATCGTGATCGAGGGCGGCTTCGACGCCATCGGCGAGCTCATGAGCCCCGACTGCACGGAACAGAAGTTCAAGGACGCCGTGGTGGAGGCCATCGATAAATACAGCGCCAACGGCCTGTACATCTTCGATCACTGGCTCTTCGGCGATCCCGACAACGATATGTTCAACAACCGCAACCGCTGGATTACGGAAGTGGTGGAGGACTACGGCCGCACGATCTACGGCCATCGCTGATCGCTTGTTTCCCCCGACCCGGGCAGCTTCGGCTGCCCGGGTCTCATTTTTCTTCCGGCACAGCGAAGCGGAGCCCGCCGGGGATCACCTCCACCCGGAAGGAGGTCCCCTCCACGATCTCCCCGTCCAGGGACACCATGAAGCCCGGCTTTCCTTCGACCTCGATCACCCTTCCCCTGCCGTAATGCACCATGGGCGCGAAGCGGGGGTCCTCCAGGTGACTGCCCTCCTTGTAGGCGTCCATCAGCCGGAGGAAGCGGAGGCGGGACACGGGGGTCACCAGGCAGATCTCCGCCAGCCCGTCGTCCTGCAGGCTGCGGGGAGCGCAGCGGTAGGAGCCGCCCACGTATTGGCCGTTGGCTACGGTGCAGAGGAGCATGTCCCCGGAGTGGAAATCCTGCCCGTCCACACGCATGGCGCACCAGGTACGCATATTGAACAGGAGCGCCTTCGCCACCCCGGTGGGATATGCGGTTTTTCCGCCGATGATCGGCTTTTCCTTCACGTCGTTCATGGTCTTGGCAACGGCGGCGTCCAGGCCGAAGTGAAAGGCGTTCACCGCCCAGCGCTCCCCCACCCGCAGGATGTCGATGGGCCTGGGGACCGCGGCCAGCAGGGCGTCCACGTCCATGAAGCGGGCCGCGCCGCCGAAGGCCTTGACGAAATCGTTGCCGCTGCCCAGGGGAAGAACGGTCATGGAGGCGTTCTCCTCCAAAGCAAGGCCGGAGGCCACGGCGTTCACGGTGCCGTCGCCGCCGCAGGCGACGAAGCAGAGCGTTTCCGCCGCGGAAGCGCAGCGCCGCCGGATGTAGTCCGCGGTGTCAGCCGCGCTTTTCGCCTCATATATCTCGCAGCCGGGGCGGCCGCCCACGAGCTCCTTTACCCGGGCGGGCGCGTTCCCCCGTCCCGCGTCAGGGTTGACGATGAACACGTGCTTCATGCGTCTGTTCCTCCGTTCTTATGTTCCTCCGGAAGCAGGATCCGAAACCGATATTCTCCGGCGGGGAGGCTCCCCTCCCGCCCGTCGGGCAGGCGCGCCTCGGCCGTACTGCCGAAGGGCACCGTCAGCGAGAGGATGAGCCGGCCGCCTTCATACTTCCATTCGCTGCATATCTCCCCGCAGGGGGTGCGCAGACGGCAGGATGCGAAGCCGACGCGGCGGTCCGGCAGCGGCGCCCAGCGGAAGCGGCGGAAGCCGGGCCCCTCCGGCAGCGGCTCGACGCCGCACATGCGCCGGTAAAACCAGGCGCAGACGCTTCCGTAGGCATAGTGATTGAGGGAATTCATGCCGGTCTCAGAGAAGCAGCCTTCCTCCGTCAGCGAGTTCCATCGCTCCCAGACGGTGGTGGCCCCCAGCTTCACTTCATAGAGCCAGGAGGGATAGTCCTCCCGGAGAAGCAGATCCCAGGCGTCTTTGGGGGACAGCTCCTCCAGCAGCCAGGGGGTCCCCAGGAAGCCGGTGGTGAGATGTCCGGTCTCCGCCAGCAGCTCATGCAGGGTCCGCCGGATATGCTCCTCCTCCGGGGCGAGACCCATGCGCAGGGCGAGGACGCAGGCGGTCTGGGTCCGGCAGAGGATATCCCCCTCCGGAGTAAACCAATCCCTTTGGAGCTTTCTTTTATACGTCTCCGCCAGCTCGGAAGCCCGGCGGCTCGCTTCGCTTTCTCCAAGGACGGCGGCGGCCTCCGCCGTCAGCCGGGCGGAAAAATGGGCGTAACAGAGGCAGAGGAAGGCGATATCCGTCTTCCCCACCCGCTCGGCGGGCTCCTCCGGCCGGTCCAGGGCCAGCCAGTCTCCGAAGTGGCGGCAGACGGCGGGCCAGTCTGTCTGTCGGGCGACCCACTCGGTCCACGCGGTCATGTTGGGGAGCTGCCTGCGCAGCAGCGCCCGGTCGCCGTAATGGAGCCACAGGGTATGGGGGATCACGGCGGCCGCGTCTCCCCAGCCCACGGCGCCCCCCTCGAAGCCCCGGCTCCGGCGCCGGGCAAAGGGCACGACGCAGGGAACGCAGCCCTCCGCGCCGGCCTGCTCCTCCAGCATATCCGCCATGTACTTCCCGAAAAACGCCGCGCAGTCCAGGTTGAAGCAGGCGGTATCCGCGAACACCTGCGCGTCCCCGGTCCAGCCCTCCCGCTCGTCCCGCTGGGGACAGTCGGTGGGCACGTCCAGGAAATTCCCCCGCTGACTCCGGAGCACGTTTTCAAAGAGGCGGTTCAGTCCCTCGTGACCCGTGACGACGCTGCCGGTCCGCTCCAGGTCGGAGGAAACGACGAAGCCGGTGAAATCCTCCGCCCGGACCTCTTCCCCGAAGCCCTCCAGAAGGGCGTAACGGAAGCCGTACCAGGTAAAAAACGGCTCCGCCGTGCGTTCTTTCCCGTCGCAGCGCCACTCGAAGGCGGCCTTCGCCGTGCGTAGATTGGCCTGGGAGAAGCAGCCGTGCTCCAGCTGTTCTCCGAAGCGGACGCGCAGCACCCGCCCCTTTCCGCCGGACACGGGAAAGCGCAGCCAGCCGACCATGTTCTGTCCCATATCCAGCACGGTCTCCCCCTTCGGGGTGCGGAGCAGACTGAGGGGCTTCCGCTCCTCCACGATCCGCACCGGCGGGCTCAGCCGGTCCCGGATCGGCCCCACCGGGGGCTCGCAGAGGACGGCGGCGCCCTCCGAAACCGCTCTGCCCGGGTCCCAGATCTCCCCGTCGTAGATGCTGCTCTCCAGGATCGGCGAAGTGCGCCAGCGCCAGCTATCGTCCGTGGCGACCACGGTCTCTCCCGCCGGGCCGAAGACGTGCAGCTCCGCGACGGCGCAGTCATAGGGGCAATAAGCGTAATCTCCCGCAGGCGTATAGCTGAAGCGGCCCCGGGCGATGCCGCCCGCCAGCCAGATCTCCAGGCGGTTTTCCCCCCGCCGCAGCAGGCGTCCCACGTCGAACGCCTGGGCCTGCACCCAGCGGTCGTAGGCGTTGAGGCCCGGTAGGAGCACCTCGTCGGAGGCGGGAAGACCGTTTACGAAGCAGCGGTACAGGCCGAGCCCCGTGAGATAGAGGCGGGCCTTTTCGGGCTCTCCCTCCAGCCGGAAGGTTTTTTCCAGGATGCAGAGCTCCTCGCTCTCCGCCCGGATCCACCGGCCCAGCCAGGCTTCTCCCAGCTTTCCTGTCTCGAAGAAGGCTTCCCCGCTCTCCGCAAGATCCCCCAGCTCCCCGCGGACGGCCACCCGCCAGGAATAGCGGGTGCGCGGTTCCAGCTTCAGGGGCAGCTCCGTGCCGAGGGCGTCCAGCTCCGGATCGAAGCCCGTATCGCAAACGCACTCGCCGTCCCGGAAGACCCGGAGCCGGGCGCTCTCCTGCCGGGTCGAGACGCTGTCCGAAACGATCCAGGAAAACACGGGACTCCCCGGGCCGGAGCCCAGCGGCTCCGGCAGATGATTCACTCTCAGATGGGAGATGCGCATCCTCCGTCTCCTTTTCTTTTTTTGCTGGATTTTATCACATTCGGTCATGCCGCACAAGTCCGGCCCGAAGCGGGCGCCGATTTTTTGTAACCCGGATCGCCCCTTCCCGTCTTGACTTATCCTTTATTAAATGGTAGTTTATTTAATTGGACGACCAGCAATGAAGTGAAAGAGGAATCAGAATGAGCAATCCTTTCAAAACGAGGACCGGCGGGGCGACGGTAACGGTGTTCGCGCCTTACGACTGCAACAACCACTGCCCCTTCTGCATCAACAAGGAAGAATACGCCGACACCAGCGATTTCAGCCTTGAGAAGATCATAAACAGCATCCGTGAGGTGGGCGCCTTCACGCCTTACTGCGATTTTGCCTTCACCGGCGGCGAGCCCATGGCGAATCTGGAATCCCTGCAGCTGATGCTGGACGCCGTAGCTCCAACGCACCGGGTCTTCATCAATACGACGCTGCCGGTCATGAACGACTATTCCGAGGACGAAGTGGTCGCTTTCCTCAACCGCAACAAGGACAAGATCACCTGCGTCAACGTATCCCGTCACCTTCATAAATACGTGGAGGAAAGCCGCGACGAGCTTTTCGGCCGGCTGGAGGTCCCCGTCAGGGTGAACTGCGTGCTTTTCCATACCCACTCCCCCCAACGGATGCTGGAGTTCGTTCGCCGCTTCGAGCCCTGGAACATCCCCATCCAGTTCCGGGCGGATTATACAAAGACGACTCCGGAAAACCTCTACGACGAAGCCGCGGACGACATTCTCTGGGAGCTGCGCAGCGTCTTCCGTCCCACCGAGATGGAGGGCTGCCGCATCCGCTGCAACTATGAGTTCCTGGACGGGAAGCATGTCGTCTCCTACCATAAGACCCTGCCCTACAGCACCATGACGGTGACGGACGGGGAAGGGCGTACCTACGACATCCTCTACGACGTGCTCATCAAGCAGAACGGAGACTTCCACTCCGACTGGACCGGCGTCCTCATGAATCTGGAGGATTATAAAAAGGTCATCTTCGAGCCCTACGACCTGCACAGGATCTACTGAACGCTTCGCTCCCGGACCGGCGTCCGGGAGCGGAATTGATTTATACGAGGAGGATACGGCATGAAGCATTACGGCGACCGTGTGGAAGAACTGACCATCACCTACATCGGCGGCGGCTCCCGCAGCTGGGCCTGGACGCTGATGAGCGATCTTGCCCGGGCAAAGGACCTGAGCGGTACCGTCCGCCTGTACGACATCGACCCCCAGGCTGCCTTCAAAAACCAGGTCATCGGCAATTCCATCCCCCACAATTTCCGCTATGAAGCCTGCGAGGATCTGGCTGAGGCACTGAAAGGCGCCGATTTCGTGGTGATTTCCATCCTCCCCGGCACCTTCGACGAGATGGAGTCCGACGTTCACTGGCCGGAACGATACGGCATCTGGCAGTCCGTGGGCGATACGACGGGGCCGGGGGGCATCGTCCGCGCCCTGCGCACTGTGCCCATGTTCGAAACCTTCGCCCGGGCCATCCGTGAAAACTGCCCCGAAGCATGGGTGATCAACTACACAAACCCCATGACGGTCTGCGTCCGCACCCTGTACAAGGTCTTCCCCGGCATCCGGGCCTTCGGCTGCTGCCATGAGGTCTTCGGCTCTCAGGCGCTGCTGGGCCGGGTCTATACCGAAGCCTTCGGCGGGGAACTCGTGTCCCGGCAGGAGGTGAAGGTCAACGTGCTGGGGCTCAACCACTTCACCTGGATCACCTCGGCCTCCTGCCGGGGCAGGGACCTCTTCCCCGCCTACCGGGCCTTCAACGAGAAGCTGCTGAGCGAGCCTGCCAAGCCCATCCTGCGGGACGAGCATTTCAGCTATTTCGCCTCTCAGGACCGGGTGAAGTCCGACACCTTCCTCCGTTACGGCTGCATGGGCGCCGCCGGGGACCGGCACCTGGCCGAATTCAGCCGGGGGGAATGGTATCTGAAAAACCCGGAGACCGCAGAGTCCTGGGGCTTTACTCTGACCCCCGTGAGCTACCGCCGGGCCGACCGGGCGGAAAAGCTCGCCCTCAGCGAAGCCTACTACACCGGGAAAACTCCCTTCGAGTTCAAGGACAGCGGCGAGGAGGGCGTCGACCAGATGCGGGCGCTGCTGGGCCTGGGCGACATGGTCACCAACGTGAACCTGCCCAACCGGGGACAGATCCCCAACCTCCCCGCGGACGCCGTGGTGGAAACCAACGCAAGCTTCACCGCCTCCTGCCTGCAGCCGGTGATGGCCGGGAACGTCCCCGCCTCCATCCTCCCCCAGATCGCACAGGTCTGCGCCATACAGGAGGCGGTGGCCGAGGCGGCCCTGCGCCGG
>JAFXUU010000015.1 GCA_017524845.1 Oscillospiraceae bacterium | reverse complement strand
TCCTCTGCGGGAACTATGCCGGCGATTCCGGCTCTCACATCCACGGCAACGTGGTGTGGAACGGGACGAGGCTCATGGGCGGCGTATCCAGCACCCATCCCGAAGAAGCGGCGTACGCCCTGGTTGGTAGCGAACAGATCAGGAGCAAAGAGCTGTATGAATCCCTGGGCTGGGATCTCGACGATGTCTGGACCTGGGTCGGCGATGAGTCAGATGGCTATCCTATGATCCGGGCCTTTGCGGATGCCGTGGATCTCAAGGACCGCATCGATGGGCGGCTGATCGTCTTCGCGCCGGTCCTTCGCCTTTCGGAGCCCATGAAGAACAGCGCGTATTCCGGCGAGACCGTGCGGATCGACGCGCTGCTGGCGCCGGAGGGTGTGACCGCCGGGGAGGCGCTGGTCCACCTGGGCACGGGCAAGAAGCGCTCGGCCTGCACTGAAACGGTCCCGATGCAGCGGACCGAGGCGGGCTTTACGGCGGATCTGTCCCTGGATATCGGCACCTACTATTATTACTGCACCGTGGAGGCGGACGGAAGGAAGCTTTCCTTCCCCACCGAGGGCACGGTCCGACTGGACGTGGTTTCGGAAACGGTCCGCTATGTTCCGGAGCAGCTCACTCTGACGCCCGGAGCCACCGCCGCCGAGATGTGCTTCAACTGGATCACCGCGGCCGATGGGCTCAGCGCGGAACTGCGCTGGCGCGAACGGGACGAATCCAGTTGGACCGTCGTGCCGGTGACCGAGATCGAGCGGGTCAACGTGCGTGGCGATCACGGCACGTTCACCAGCTATTCCGTCGACCTGACCGGGCTCAAGCCGGGGACGGACTATAAGTATATGGCCGTCACCAAGGACGGGACCAACGACTATCAGAGCAGCGTCTACGAGTTCAGGACCCTGCCCGCCCAAAAGGCATTCTCCTTCGTGCTCGTCAGCGATCTGCAGTCCACCAACGAGGAGGGGTATCTGCCCTTCCTGTACACCGATCAGACGTTCCTGACAGACACCCTCCATCCGGATTTCATCGTGAACCTGGGCGACCTCACGGAGGACGACACCATGGCGGAATGGACGTATCTGTTCGATCAGCTCCAGGGCGTGCTGGCGACGACGCCCACCGCGTATGTCCCGGGCAATCACGAATCCAAGGGCGACGTGGTCTATTCCCATTTCAAGGGACGGACCAATCTCCCCCGGGGGATCGACAATGAGATGCTGGCGGAGACGACGGCCTCCTTCGTGGTCGGCGACGTGTGCTTCGTGATCCTGAACACAGAGCCCTATACCGGCATCGACGGCGCGGACGCGTCGCAGGACAAGCTTCGGTTCTATGAGCAGCAGAAGGCCTGGGCGAAGGACGTCTTCGAGGCTTCCGGCTGCGCGTACCGGATCGTCCTGGCCCACGCGGGCCTGGTGCAGAAGGACGACGCGGCGACGGCCTTTCTGGAGCAGATGTGTGAAGAGCTTCAGGTGGACCTGTTTTTCAACGGGCATATCCACAACTACTTTAGGGCCACGGTCAACGGCAGCGGCGAAAAGGCCGAGCCCGGCGAAGCCACCACCTTCGTCACCATCAGCCCCATGGGCATGAAGTTCGATGAGTACGGCGGAGAGCTGGACGGCCTGCTGGGGTTCCAGACCGGCGGCCAGTCGGATGAACGACAGTACCTCGCCTACGTGGAAGTCACGGAGGAAGGGATCGTCGTGACCGCGTATCAGAGGACGGAGGCCGGCGACGCGAGCCCGAAGAAGTGCGCCGACTACACCGCCATCGACAGCTTCGCGATCCGTCACGAGCAGAGCCAGCCGGCGGAGCCGGAGGCTGCGGCCAAGACAGAGGAAAAACCGGCGGCGGAAACGAAGCCGGCGGCGGAAGTGAAGCCGGCAGCGGAGACGAAGCCGGAGGCGGCAGCGACAGCGGCGGCAGCGGAGCGCACCGTGCCGTGGGCGGCGATCGGCTGCGGGGCTGCTGCGATCGCGGTGATCCTGCTGGTCGTGATTTTTAAGAAGAGAAAGACCGTTAAGTAGGTCTGGATCCCGGTTTATCGGCGTTTGCCGTTCCGGCTTTTGCCGGTTCGGATAGACGGCAGGCGCCGATTCTATTCTTCATCTTCCGTAAACGTTTACGGATCCAAACGAGGGCGCTTCGCCCGTAATACAGTCAGGAAAGAGGTATAGCTATGGAATCGTTGTTCTGGATCGGATTTGTCGGTGCGGCCATGGCAGGGATATACGCCCTGATCCAGGCGAAAAAGGTCATGACCTTCTCCGAGGGCACGGAGCGCATGAAGCAGATCGCCGGCGCTATCCGCGAGGGCGCCAACGCCTATCTGCAGCGGCAGTACAAGACCGTCCTGCCGGTCTTCGCGGCGGTGTTCGTGATATTGATGGTCATCGCCTTCGCGTCCCGCGGCGACATGCTCTCCAAGTTCACCCCCTTCGCCTTCTTGACCGGCGGCGTCTGGTCCCTTCTGGCCGGATTCATCGGCATGAAGATCGCCACCCATGCTAATTCCCGTACCGCCCAGGCCGCTTCCGAGGGCCTCAACCGGGGGCTCCGCGTGGCTTTCTCCGCCGGTTCGGTCATGGGCTTCACTGTGGTGGCCCTGGGCATCCTGGACGTGACGCTGTGGTTCTTCCTCCTTCGGTACGGCTTCGGCATCCAGGACCCGGTCCAGATCGGCAACATCATGGTCATGAACGGCATGGGCGCATCCTTTATGGCCCTGTTCGCCCGGGTGGGCGGCGGCATCTACACCAAGG
>JAFXUU010000147.1 GCA_017524845.1 Oscillospiraceae bacterium | reverse complement strand
TGCAAAAAGAGAGATGCTCGGCCCTCCGAATGGATAAGCCGAGCATCAGTTTTTCAGTTTTCTACTCTCAGAAAATGCGCTATTCTCCGTATTCAATCAGCAGCGTGACGCCTTTTCCGTTGAGATAAACAGTTTCGTTGCCGCCTGCCCTCTTTGAATTCCAGAAATGGACCATCCATACATCCTCGGCTTCGTCATAAAACAACTGCGCCAGGTCATAGTCGCCCATGAGCTCCTGTTTTGCACGATCCGTCGGCCAGCCCATTTCGATTTCATCCACATTGACAAAGCCGTCTGTTCTGACATTGGGCGCGTCGAGATCCAGGCTCTTCTTTACCTCCTCAAATGAGAAGGAGCCATACGGTATCGAACCGGGAAGTTGTACCGGCGTGATGCTTTCATCTATCATCTGAAGCAGCAGATACATTGCAGGCTGGTTTTCCTCCATCCATGCGTCTCCATGCTGCTCCCTTTCCCGCTGCGCATAGGCAGCCCATTTGTCGAAGTACTCCTGAGCCGTTTCTGCCTCCAGCTTGAGCTGGGATTCCGGCGCAAGCTCGTCCAGGATGCGCACCATGATATGTCCTTTCAGCCCGGTCTGACTGTTGCCCGTCTGCTGTGCGTTCAGGAACTCCGTGAAGATATACCGCAACGTGGCGTCCCGGTCTGCCAAGAGCTGCTGGTGCTCATATTCATGGGCCCGCAGATAATCCCCCGGATTGGAAGAAAAGGACGGCGACGACATGATAGCCTCAAACAGATCTCCGATCGGATCCTCCGGTTTTACCATCTGCGCATCGAACTTTGTGATGTTTGCTATGTCGGCGTCTAAAACCTCGGCCATCACAAACCAACCCGCCATATCGGACGTACCCACCTCCGGATGATTCGTCTGAACCACATTCAGGCAGAGCGTAGAATCTCCAATGGCGACATCCCGGATGCCATAGCGGAACGATCCGCTGCCGGAGGTGACATAGGCCAGAATCACGGTATGCTTTGCAAAGAACTCCTCGTCGTATCCGGCAGTCACTTCATTGAACGACGGAACTTCATTGTATCCGTAATCGAGTGTCAAAATGTCCTTGAAGGTTTCTTTGAATCGCTGCAGGTCTTCTTCTGTGTCAAGCTTATACACGGGAAGATGCCGGAGGGAACTGATATACATCGTCTCCGCATTCAAGCATTCGAATATCCGGCTGTCTTCCGTCCAGTTGGCATAAGCGACCTTTGTGACCATCGGCGCCTCATCGAGGAGCATCTCACGAAGCTTGTCTACATACGCCTGTCTGCGGCTTGCGACCGCATCGGGATCTTCATCTTTCATAGTGATCCAATACTCACCGAGATAGCTTGAAATGGGATTCTGCCACGGAATAATGAAGATGTCGCCCTTCGGAATCTCATAGGTTGAAAGGATCGCCCTCATTTCTTCGATGGTCGTTCCTTTCAGGTTCCACAGCTCTTCCCACGTCTTTTCCCGGTTCGTTCCCGGGAGGACGCCGCAGGAATAGCTGTTCGGCGCCATCTGCCAGACATAGACCTCAAGGCCTTTGAAGGTTGAGAGATCGAAGTATTCCGGGTATTTCTCTTTTAACTCATCCATGCTGATTGCCGGGTTTGGTTTCATCAGCGTATTCTCCTCCGTCGGCACAGGGGCCTGCGTTGGTTCTCCGCCTGCCGACACAGTCTGCTTTTCCCCGTTATCGTTCTTTTCTTCATTGACCACATTGGATGCACCTTTCTGTCCGCAGCCAACGAAGGCCAGAAGCAAACTGACGCATAGCACAAAAAGCGTTATTCGTTTCATTATGGACACCTCCGACTATATTAGACGGATGATTCAGCAAAATGGTTCCTGACAAGACGCATTTCGATCTGATCGATATACAATCTTATGAAACTCTTAAGAAACCGCATGCGACACATTTTTGTCACTATTTGAAAAATGAGATTTTGTTCGATTGGTTTACCATCCTGCGTAGATAAAGTACATGAGCTTCGGCTCATACGGGTCATAGCCTGTGTCGTAGGTCAGGATCTGGTTTCTGTGATCGAACCCCACGTATCTGCCTTCCCAAATTGCCTCAAAGCTGTCGTCGTCCGCCGTATAATCCGGGTGGGGATGATCCTGCGCATAGTTGGAGCAGATGATCCAGTTATTTCGGAGATATCCGGCAGCAGCTTGCCGCCGATAATCTTCCGGGGGACAAGCTCACCAGGCAGATGTACCATGCCATTGACAGGGTGATTGTCAAGGATAAGGAAATCGAAATCCACTGGGCATTTGAGGATTTCTTTAAGCAATTTCAAGAACTGGCTCATTCCAAAAAACCAGTATCATAATACTTGATAATATAATTTGCATATTATTCGATTGAAAACTCATAGATTCGACGCTATTCAAGCGAGAATTTATTTTTTGTCTTAGCTTGACACATACCGACGACCTTGGGCGCGTAGTGATCCCCAAGGGGATCCGCCGGACTCTGCATATCCGGGAGAGCGACGGCCCGGGGATTCACTCTTCGGCCTTCTTTTTTTCGTAGAAATCCCGCAGCACGTACCAGGCGGGCTTGCGCCGCCGCCGGTCGGCGTCCACCAGGCCCTTGCGGTTGTAGTAGCCCTGGAGGGGGTGGGTGCGCCGGGGACAGCGGAAATCGTAGAGGATCCAGGGGGTCATGCCCCGCACGCAGGGGATCTTCGCCAGCTCCGCCGTCTGCCGCCGGTAGATCTCCGCCTGACATTCCACGGTGCCCTTGTCCTCCGCGGTGCCGTGGTGGCCGAAGAGGGCGTCCGCCCCGAATTCCGAAATGATCACCGGCTTGGCCGGGCGGCTCCGGGCGAAGAGCTCCGGCAGCTGCCGCAGGTCCGGGGAGTACCAGCCGAAATACTCGTTGAGGCCGATCACGTCCAGGACCTCCGCCAGCCGGTCGGCGATGCGGTTGTCCGCGCTCACCATGCAGGCGGCGGTAATGAGGCGGCTGCCGTCCCGCTCCCGGGCGGCCGCGGCCAGGCGGCTCATAAAGGAAAAGCGCTCGTCCGTGTCCGCGTTCTCGTTCCCCACGGACCAGAGGATCACGCTGGCCCGGTTCCGGTCCCGGAGGATCAGCTCCGAGAGCTGGTTTTCCGCCTCGGCGTACACCGCCCCGTCGGAAAAGCGGACGGCCCAGTAGACGGGGATCTCCTCCCACAGGAGCATGCCCAGCCGGTCGGCCAGGAGGGCCATCTTCTCCGTGTGGGGATAGTGGGCCAGGCGCATGAAATTGCAGCCCAGGGCCTTCGCCTCCAGAATGGCCTGCTCGCAGTCCTCCTCCGTCAGGGCCTTGCCCCGCTCCGGCGCGTCCTCGTGGCAGGAGACGCCCCGGAGGAACAGGGGCTTTCCGTTGAGCAGGATCTGCAGCCCCTCCGTGCGGATATCCCGGAAGCCCACCCGGTCCTCCGCCCGGTCCTCCCCGAAGCGCAGGGCCACGTCGTAGAGCTTCGGCGCTTCCGGCGTCCAAAGCTGTACCGGGCAGGGGATCTCCGCCTCCGCCGTCCCGCCGGACACGGGCAGGGACGCTTCGACGCCCTTTTCCGGCAGGGAAAAGACCGCCTCTCCCTCCGCCGGATCGGAAAGGCGCAGGGAGATAAGGAGCCTGTCCGTGCTTCCGGGCTTCAGGCGCACGAAGAACTCCCGGATGAAGGTCCCGGGCAGCCGGTAGAGCTCCAGCTCCCGGTAGACGCCGCCGTAGTTGAACCAGTCGGTGTTTTCCGGGGGCACCTGCCGGGGACGGCGGGAGGCGTCCGCCGTGAGAAGGATGCGGTTTTCCGTCTGCAGGGCCTCCGTCAGCTCGAAGAAGGCGGGGGTGGAGCCCCCGGTGTGGGAGCCGAGATACCGCCCGTTGAGGAAGACCCGGAGGGCGTAGTTGGCCGCGCCCACCCGGAGGAAGACCCGTTCCCCCGCCTTTTTCGGGAGATAACGGAAGCGCCGGGTGAAGACCATCGTGCTCTCATACCAGAAGAATTCCGGCGCGGCGGTGTTCCAGCAGCAGGGCAGGGTCATGGTCGGCCAGCCCTCGAAATCGAAGTCCAGGGGCAGGGTGAAGCCCGCCGCGTTCACCCCCCGGGCCTCGTACCAATGCTGCCGCAGGCAGGTGTTGTAGGGGTCGGCGGCGTAGTGCCACAGCCCGTCCAGGGCTTCCGTCTCCCGGCCACCGGTGAAGAAGGCGTCCGCCGCGGTCTTCTCCCGGCCCGCGTATTCCTCCAGATAGTCCTCCACGTGGATGTCGGAAAGGGGCTTTTTCTTTTCCATACCCGACCCTCCCATAGCTTTTTTCCTCAGTATACCGCAGGGGACGCCTTTGGGAAAGAGGGGTTTCCCATTGAGTTTTTGCCGCAGGGGAAATATAATGAAGAAAAAAGAACAGAAAGGGGAATCGGATATGGAAACGAGGATCGTGGAATGCCGGGAGGGACGGCTTCGGGGATACGTGGAGGGGGACGCCGCCATCTTCATGGGCGTGCCCTTCGCCGCGCCGCCCACGGGAGACCTGCGCTGGCGGGGTCCGCAGCCGGCGGAGCCCTGGCGGGGGGTGCGGGACGCGCTGACGCCGCCGCCCATGCCGGTGCAGATGCTCTTTCCCGGCAGCAGCCAGCAGGACCACCTCATGAGCGAGGACTGCCTGTATCTGAACATCTGGGCCCCGGCGGAGCCGAAGGAGCCCTGCCCCGTGCTGGTGTGGTTCTACGGCGGCGCCCTCCAGGGGGGCAATGCCGACAGTCCCGCCACCGACGGGAGGGCCTGCGCCCGGGACGGGGTGATCCTGGTGACGGTGGGCTACCGGGTGGGGCTCTTCGGCTTCATGTGCCACCCGGATATGCGAGCCGAGGACCTGGACGGCTTCGTGGGCAACTTCGGCCACCGGGATCAGCTGGCGGCCCTCCGCTGGCTCCATGACAACGTCGCCGCCTTCGGGGGCGATCCGGGGCGGGTCACCGTGTCGGGCCAGAGCGCGGGCAGCGCCAGCTGCTGCGCCCTGATGAACGCGCCCTCCGCCCGGGGCTACCTCCACGGGGCCATCTGCCAGAGCGGGGACGTTTTCCAGCCGGAGCGGGACGTGCCCGCGGCGGAGGCGGAGGGCTGGGGCAAGGCCCTGGCGGAGAGCTTCGGCTGCGCCACCCTGGAGGAATTCCGGAAGATCCCCTTCCCTGAGTTCTACGCCGAGGGGGATCCCATGTCCCGGCGGCTCCGCCAGGTCTGCGCCGCGGTGATCGACGGGGCCTTCCTGCCGGACCGGCAGGGGGAGCTGATGCTGCGGAACGAAAGCGCCCCCATCCCCGCGATCCTGGGGAGCAACCTGGACGAGGGGAGCCGCTTCCAGGGCGACTACGTGTCCATCGTGTCGGAGCGCCTGGGCATCCCCGGGGACCTCTACGCCGGGGAGGGGGACGAGAACAGGCAGGCCAGCGCCCTGGCCCGGGACTACTGGTACGGGCGGACCCTGGCCTGGGCGAAGATCCGCGCCGGGGATTACGGCATCCCCACCTGGCAATACGTCTTCGCCCGGCGGCTGGGCCCCATGGGGGCCTCCCACGGGGCGGAGATCCCTTATGTCTTCGATAATCTGGACGCTTCTCCGGACTTCGGCTTCCGGCCGGAGTACACGGCTGAGGACCGGGATCTGGCAAAGCTGATGCACCGCTATTGGATGAACTTCGTCAGGACCGGCGATCCCAACGGGGAGGGCCTGCCCGTCTGGCCCTCGAAGAACGACGCGCCGGGCCATATGCGCTTCGACCTTGTCTCCGCCATGGAGGGAGACGTGATGCGGCCGGAAAACGAGACCGTCTCCCCGGCGACGGAAGCCTGGATGCGCGGGCGCATGAAGAAATGAGCGGACAGGCAATACCCGGCGGGAAAGGCGGAGATCCATGTTCGTAGGCAGGGACAGAGAATTCTACAGAAAGACCCTGGTGCTGATGCTCCCGGTGATCCTCCAGCAGCTCATCAGCATCGGCATCAATTTCCTGGACAACCTGATGATCGGCTCCTTCGGGGAGACGAGCATCGCCGCGGCGGCCTTCGCCAACCAGGCCTACGCCTTCTTCCAGTTCATCTGCATGGGGCTGGGGAGCGGGGCGGTGGTCATGTCCAGCCAGTTCTGGGGCCGGGGCGAGAAGGCGCCCATGCGGGTGACGGCGGCCATGTCCCTGCGGGTGACGGCGGCCATCAGCGCGGTCTTCACCCTGCTGGGGGCGGTCTGGCCGAGGCTGCTGCTGCGCATCTTCACCGGGGACGGGGCGGTGATCGCTGCCGGGGAAGCCTATATGCGGCTCATCGGCGTCACCTTCCTGCTCTCGGGCCTCAGCTCCACGGCCACCTATCTCATGCGCAGTGTGGGGAAGGTGCGGGTGCCCCTCGTCGGCTCGGCCGCGGCCTTCTTCCTGAATATCTTTTTCAACTGGGTCTTCATCTTCGGCAAGCTGGGCGCGCCCAGGCTGGAGCTGGTGGGCGCCGCCGTGGGCACGGTGATCGCCCGGGCCTTCGAGTTCCTCTTCGTCTTCGGCTATTTCGCCGTGAAGGAGGACGCCTTCGGCTTCCGGCTGAAGCATTTTCTCCTTCCCGGCGGGGACCTGCGGCGGCAGTACGTGAAATTCAGCCTGCCGGTGCTCTTCAGCGACACCCTCCTGGGCCTGAGTCTCAGCCTGGTGGGGGTGATCTACGGGCATATCTCCGCGGAGATTAGCGCCGCCAATTCCATCTCCGGCAGCCTGGTGCGCCTCATCACGGTGATCAACAGCGGCATGTCCGGGGCCAGCGCCATCGTCATCGGCAATACCATCGGGGAGGGGGACATCCCCCTGGCCAGGCGGCAGGGGAACACCTACATCCTCCTGTCCTTCCTCTTCGGCTTCGCGGTGATCCCCGTCCTGCTGGGCCTCACGGGGCCCTATATGCGCCTGTATACCATCCAGCCGGAGACGGCCCGGATCGCCCGCACCATGCTCCTGCTCACTTACTGCATGCTCCCCCTGCAGATGGTGGCCTTCGTGATCTCCAAGGGCATCCTCCGGGGCGGTGGGGACACCCGCTTCCTGCTCCTGGCGGATTCCAGCTGCGTGTGGTTCATCTCCCTGCCCCTGGGGGCCCTGGCGGGCTTCGTGTGGCACCTGAGCCCCGGCTGGGTCTATTTCCTGCTGAACGTGGAATTTCCCCTGAAGGGCATCGTCTGCTTCATCCGCTACTGCAGCGGCAAATGGATCAAGGTGATCCGGTCGAAATAGTCTCTCATGCACACAGACGTCCCGGCAGCAGCACGCTGCCGGGACGGATTTTGCGCGGCGGGTTCAGGGAACCTGGCCCGTGGCGCCCTCCAGGCCCAGGCGGGCCATGCCGGGGGCGTCGCCGGCCCGGTCGGAGGGGGCCAGCTCGAAAACGTGCTCGGCGGAGGTATAGTCGGAATAGCCCATCCGGGCCAGGGGCCGGATCTTCTCCATGTCGATCTTCCCGTCCGGGAGGAGCACCTCGTCCGCGATGTGGACGCCCACCACCTTGCCGATGATGATGTCCACGGTGCCGGTCTTGCTGTCCCCGGGCAGGACGATGGTCTGCACGAAGCGGCATTCCAGGCTGATGGGGGAATCCGCCACCCGGCAGGGCTTCACCAGCCTGCAGGGGGCCTTTTTCAGCCCGGCCTTCTCGAATTCGTCCACCTCCGGGGGGAAGGGGGCGGCGGTGACGTTCATGGCGTCCCGCAGGGCCCAGGGGACGATGTTGTAGACGAATTCCCCCGTGGCCTCGATGTTGGCGGCGGTGTCCTTCCGCCCGCCTGCGGGGGTGCGGTTGATGGACACCAGCACGTAGGGGGGATCGAAGGTGAGGTTGGTGAACTGGCTGTAGGGGGCCAGGTTGTCCACCCCCTCGGGGCTCACGGTGCTCAGCCAGCCGATGGGCCGGGGCACCACGCAGGACTTGAAGGGCGGCCGCGCCAGCCCGTGATCGTTTTTCGCAGTTTCGTAAAACATATGGACGCCTCCCGTTTTTTGCTGTGATTCTATCGGAATACGGGCAAAAAGGCAAGGAAAAAACGCCGGGGAAGCTGCGAAAGCAGCCTCCCCGGCGCCGGCGTGTCTAAAAACTCAAAAAACAACGTTTCGACAAGCATGGGGGATCTGTGAAGGGGGACGGGAGTCCCCCTTCACGTTAAATCTATGCAAAATCAGAAAGCCTTTTCTGATTTTGCGGCGTCAGTGTGTCGACAAAATGTCGACACACTGACGCCGGGGAAGCCGTAAAGGCTTCCCCGGCGCGACGGTTATGCGTGTGTTCCCGCGGGCTCAGCGAATGATGGTGAGCGAGCAAGTGCCGCTGCCGGTGAGGGCGCCGATGAAGTGGATCATCTCCACGGAGTCGGCGGGATCCCGCACGAACATATAGCGGCTGTAGTCGTTGGGCCGGTTGTTCGTGGATTCCACGTACTCGATGCCGTTGTCGTAGTCCGTGGTGTCGAAGAATTCGCCGTTTTCCAGCGTGCCGGTGCCGGTGAGCCTGCCGTTGTTCAGGAGCACGGTGCCGGTGCAGTCCAGGTAAGCCCCGGAGGCGACCTGGATGGTGCCCTCGTTGACCACGGTGTAGCCGGTGTTCAGCATGCTGAGGTAGTTCTGCGTCACGACGATGGTGCCGTAGTTCTCGCTGCGGCCGCTGAGGGTGGCGTAGTTGCCGCCGCAGTTGACGGTGCCGCGGTTGATGAGGCCGGCGTAGATCTCCAGCCTGCCCCGGTCGGTCACGTCGATGACGCCGGTCTCCGTGACCTCAAGGGTATCGTCGATGTCGACGCTGCCGGAAACGGTGAGGGTGCCGGCCAGGGAGCTGATGATCTCGCTGCCGGAGTTCCGGTAGCTGTAGAAGGTGCCCTCCGCGACGATCTCGCCGCCCTGCTCCACGGTGAGGCCGCCGTCGCCGTTCTGAACGTGGAGGACGTCGCTGTCGGGAACGTAGATCCTGCCGCCGTTCTGCACGGTGATGCCGCCCTCTTCACCGGTGACGTAGGGGACGTAGCGGGTGCCGGTCACGGTTTCGGAGAGGACGGTGGTGATCTCGCCGCCCCTGGCCACGGTGACGCTGCTGGCGTACAGGTCGGAGCCGCTCAGAGCGCCCACGGTCAGGATCAGCCTGCCGCCGTTGCCCACGGTGAAATTGCGGTCCCACATGTAGATGCTGACGTCCTCGGGGATGGTCAGGTCGTTCGTGAGGATCACGTCCTGGGAGCCCTCGTAGTAGATCCGCTGGATGCCCTCGGCCACGGCGGCCAGGACCTCGTCCCAGGTCTCGCAGTTGCGGGTGGTGTTCTCATTGTCTCTGCGATAGTTGAGCATGTGGACGTCGATCTGCGAGCTCACGCCGTTCAGGGTGAGGGTGACGTAGAGGTAGGTGTAGGTGTCGCCGGAGTCCGTGGGC
Source organism: Oscillospiraceae bacterium (assembly GCA_017524845.1). Taxonomy (GTDB): domain Bacteria; phylum Bacillota; class Clostridia; order Oscillospirales; family Oscillospiraceae; genus UBA1774. Next base: position 22,339 of record JAFXUU010000147.1, on the reverse strand, counting down.
CTCTCGCCGGTCAGGACGATCTTGCCGTCCTCCAGGGTGACGCTGCCGAAGCTGTAGTCGACCCTGGTGCTGCGGCCGTCCTCCCCGTGTTTGCGGTAGTAGGCGCTGACCTCGGGCAGGGTGGTGAAGCGCTGGCCCTCGAAGGGGGAGATGACGATCCTGAGGGTGCGGTAGTCCGCCGCGTCGGTGCGGATCCGCTCGCCCGCGTCGTTGCGGTAGTTGAAGCTCCGGTTGAAGTTGAAGTAGGGGCGGAGATAATACTCGGTCTCGCCGTCGGAAGTGCTGCGCTCGTTGAGGTAGCCGTTGACGTAGGCCGCGTAGTCGTCCTGTCCCTCCGGGCCGTCGGTGAGCCAGACCTCGGCAGTGCCGATGCCGCGGTTCACGGCCACGGTCTCGGTGTAGGTCTCGGTGTCGTAGCTGCCGGGGGTGGGGGCGCTGCTCTTGCGGATGATGACCCGGGCGGACTGCAGATCGAGAGCGGTCCCGTCCTCGCCGATCCACTTGATGTAGATGGCGGTGTTCACGCTGAGCACGTTGCCGCTGGCGTCGGTGGCCCGCACGGTGAGCTTGGGCAGACCGGCCTCGGCGATGGTGCGGACGTTCGTGGAGGAGGCGGCGGATTCCGCGGACACGTCGACGGTGTAGGCGACGGCGCCGGCGGGCGCGCCCACGGTGAGCTCATAGCTCAGGTTGGCGTCGTAGCTGTCGCCATCCAGCAGATGGTTCACGATGCCGTTGGAAACGGTGGTGGTCACCGCGGGGTCGGCGGGGGAGCCGGAGGCCAGCCAGCGGCCGGACAGCTGCCCGTCCTGGGCGGTGTGGCCCTCGGTCCACAGAGCCTTCACGGTGATGTCATGGATGATGTTCTCGGTGTTCAGGTCGTGGTCCCAGCCGATGAAGAGCATGCCCTCCCGCAGCGGGGGCTCCACGTAGGCGGCGTAGCCGCCGAACTTGACCTTCTGGGGCTCGGGAGTGGGCGCGCCGCCGTTGGCGTCGAAGGTGACGGTGCGGGGCGGCACGTTGCCCAGCCAGATGCGGCTGAGGCCGTTCAGGGTGAAGCGGATGTAGTCCGCGCCGTCCACGGTCACCAGCTCACCGGCGACGACCTCCTCCTCGCCCGCCGCGTTGGTGTGGGAAGCGAAGAACACGAAGAGGCTGAGGTCCGCGTCGGCGTCCAGGCCGAGGTTCTCTTTGGAAAGGGTGACGGTGGTCTCGCCCACGGGATGCAGCTCCGTCTCCTCCCCGTCCTGGGTCAGGGTCAGGGCCACTTCCACGGCGGTGTAGCCGATCTCGTCCTTCACATCCTCGTAGGTGATGGTGAGATCCTGGCCGCTGGCGGCGGCCAGAGCGGCGGCGGCCGCGTCCGTCTTATCCTCGGATTCGCCGTCAAGGGCGGCGTCGGCGTCGCTGTCGCCCTTGGGGGTGATCTCCAGGGTGATCTCGCTGTCGCCTGTGACTTCCACCTCGTTGCCCTCGCCGTCCAGGAAGGTGACCGCGTCCGCGCCGGTGAAGGCCACGGGAGCCGCGTCGGGATCGGAGGCGGAGACGTCGAAGCTCATGCTGTTCAGGATGGGCAGAGCGGCGCTGGTCACGGTGCCGCCGTAGGCGCCGGTGACCTCGGCGACGATGCTCTGGCCGAGGTTCAGAGCGCTGACGGTGTAGCTGTCGCCCTCGCCCAGCACGGTGCTGCCGGCCAGCCAGCGCACGGTGTACTCGGAGTTCTCGGGCAGGACCTTCACGGTCAGCACGTCGTCGGCCACGGCGTAGACGTCCGCCGCGCCGTTGCGGAGGATCTCGGCGCTCTCCAGATCCGGGATTTCCTCTTCGCCGTCGTCGTAGAAGCCGCCGTCGTCCTCTTCTTCCTTGGCCTCGGCCCAGTGGGCGTAGAGGGTGAGGTCGCCGGTGACGGCCTTGCCGAAGTCATACTCGCTGCCGTTCCGGGCGGCGGTGAACCAGCCCAGGAACTCGTAGTCGGTGCGGCTGGGATCCGACGGCCGGTTGACGGTCTTGCCCTCCGCCACGGAGACGGTGGTCAGGGCGCCCTTGTCGCCGTAGTTGAGATCGAAGGTCACGGTGAAGGCGGAGCCCAGCTTGACGGTCTTCCGGAGGCTCTCGTCCACCATGCGGGTGACGATCGCCGCCACCTCGCTGCGCTTGATGGCGCTGCCGGGGGCATAGGTCCCGGCGTCGTCGATGCCGATGATGATGCCCGCGCGGTAGAGCCGGTAGATGGCGCTCGCGTCGGGGTCGCCCGTCTTCACGTCGGGGATCGCGTCGTCGGCGACGCTGTTGATGGCCTTCAGGGCCTCGTCGGGGAAGACGGCGGACAGGAACGTGGCGAACTGCCCGCGGGTCGCCGCGGCGTCCATCGTCAGGTCACGGACCCTCAGGGCGGTGTTGGCCTCGATGTAGTCCGCGTACACCTGATACCAGGGCTTGCCCTGCACGAAGTCCGCGTCCTTGCCGTTGTAGATCGCGTGCAGGCGGGCGGCCACGGCCAGGGTCTCGGCGACGGTCAGGTTCCGGCCCACGCCGAAGGTGCCGTCGCCCTGGCCGACCATGAGTCCGAGCTCGTAGATGGCCGCGATGTTCTCGCTGTACCAGTCGCTCTCGGCCACGTCGGAGAAGGTCCCGGCCTTGTAGCTCCTGACCTTCTTGAAGCTGTCCAGTCCGGCTGCCGCCGCGCCGAAGAGGGAAAGACTCAGGCACAGGCAGAGCAGCAGACAAAGCAGCTTCCTTGCGTTCGTTTTCACTGGGTTGCCTCCTTATGATAAATATTTCGCATCAGATAACGCCCGGCAGATTCCCGGCTGCCGGAGGGAAAACGATATAAATATAACAAGGTATATCAATCCAGTCAATACAGAAAATGGATTTTTGAGGAAGAAAACGGTTACGCCCTCCCGGAAAAAGACGGAAATACGCGCCGCTGCGGCAGCATTGGAAGGATATGGAATACACAGCGGCGGATATCCGACTGCAGGCGGCAGCCGGGGGAAAAACCGCCCCCGGGCCGAAGCCCGGGGGCGGGATCATACTTGCCGCTGATTCCCGGAGGGAATGCCGATACGGCGGGAGGGCTCAGAAGCTCAGATGCTGCCGCAGCTCGGAACGGGCGACTCTGGCGATGATGGCCGCGGCCTCCGCCCGGGTGATGCTGTCGCCGGGCCGGAACGCGTTGGTTTCGGCGTCGCCGGTCAGGACGCCGGCCCGGTACAGAAGCAGGATCGCGTCGGCATATTCCGTAGCCGCCGTCACGTCGGGAATGTTCTCGAACCCGACCTCGTTGATCTCGGCGAACTTCGGCAGGGAAGCGGCAAAGATCGCCGCCATCTGGGCGCGGGTGGCGTAAGCCTCAAGATCGGGGAACTGCCCTTCGCGGATGATCCCCTTGGCCACGCAGTAATTCGCGAAGGTATCGTACCAGTGCTCGCCCTCGTCCATGTCAAAGTCGTCGGTGCCCTTGCCGCCGCAGAAGATGTTGTTCACTACGGCAGCGAGCTTGATGACCTCGCTCAGCTTGATGCTGTTGGCGGGCCGGAACGTTCCGTCCGGGTATCCCTGCATCAGGCCGAGCTCCACGGCGGACCGGATCACGCCCTGCTTCTCTTCGCCGTACCACCGGTCTTCTTCCACGTCAGAGAAGCCCGTATAGTGGTTCGAGACGATGAAGTAGTCCTCGCTGCCGTCCTCATCCGTTTTGGTCTCGTCGGAGCCGTCCTCCGCGGCAGGCTCCCTGCCATCCTCTTTTTCGTCCTCGTAATCTTCCTCGTAGTCGTCCTCGTAGTCGTCCTCGTAATCGTCCTCATACGGCTCCTTCGCGCCGCATTCGGCACAGACGCCGTCTGCGAAATGATGCGCTTCCGTAAAGGTGCTGTCGCCGAGGTAGCATTCGGCGGTATGCGTGCCGTCGCCGTTGTCCGTATAGGTGTAGATGTGGCCGGGATTGGAGGGATCGACCGCCGTCTCAAAGGAACCGTCTCTGTCCGCGTCCACGTACGCGACGACGCCGGCGGACTGCACGGTCGCCCGGGCGTCGGCGTCGCCGTGGATGAGGATATCCGTGGCTTCGGCGCTCCGGTCCATATTGGAGATCCTGTAATCGGCGATCTCGCCGCCGATGTAGATATCGTCGCCGTCAAGGGAGATGCTTACGTCGCCGTTCGCCGTGCCGGAGATCGTGGCGAAATCAAAGGCCGAGTCGTTGGCGGTGATGCCGACGGTGAGCTCGCCGGACACCCCGGACAGATTGACGGACCCTTCCTTGCCGATTTCGGCGGACGCGGCGCCACCTTCGACGGATACGCAGAAATCGTCGAAATAAAGGGCCGCTTCGAGCGTCGAGCCGTCGTTCGGCTCCAGCCGGTAGGCGTCGGCTTTTCCGTAAAGGCGGAAGAAGGCGTCGGACTCGCCGTCGTCGCCCGTGGAGTGCATCTCATCGACCTTCAGGTCGCCTTCGACGGAAAGGACCTTCCCGGCAATGATGACCGCCCTGCCGCCGTCGGTGCTGACGGTGACCGACTGAGCGGCCAGTTCAGCGTTGTAGTTTTTCATGGAATCGTCGTAGTCGTAGCCGTTGATCCCGCTCAGGGTGTTCCCGTTGTAGTAGAAGCTGGTGTAGCCTCCGGCGGAATAGCGGGCCGTGGTGGAATCGGACGCGATGTAGATGTAAGAGATCTCCGTGAGATTCGGATCGGCGATCTTCAGCCTCCGGTCATAGCTTCTGCCGTCGAGCCGGACGTCGCATTCCTCGGCGCCGAAGCAGACCACGGTGTGGCCGCCGGCTCCCCACATGGAAACGATCAGGGGCTGTACGCCGCCGGTCCCGATGGAGCTCGCCTTTTCATAGAACGCGTCGATGGCGGAAGCGAAGTCGCTGTCGCCGACTGCAGCGCCGACGTTGCTGGCGTGGCCGAACTCGCAGGCCTGGGAAATGTGATAGATGTTGATGAAGGATTCCAGCTGCGTATCCGAAGCGGCCGTGATCGCCGGGATCAGATACGTCGTCGCGCCCCCGAAGGCCCCGGGATCCTGGATGGCGGTTTTGAACAGGGCCGCCGTTACGGACATGCCGTAGCAGGAACCGCTCCAGTCCTTCAGCTCGTTATTGAGAAAAGCCGTCAGCTGATCCTGATAGGTAAAGCCGGCGCCGTACCATCTGGCGCTCCTGTCGATCTCCGTATCGCGCAGATTCCGCAGATACGCGGCGAAATCCGTATCGTCGATGTAATAGGGGCCGTAGCCGAAGGCACTGTCGGTGTTGGTGAAGCAATAGCTGTCCCGGGTGAAATCCCAGTCGTAGTCGGTATCGGCGCCGCCTGCCACGGAGAACGTATCCTGCGCGATGCAGACCACGCCCAAGGCAAAGTCGTCGCTGTCCACGCGGACGGTCCAGGTGTAATTCGTGTTTTCTTCCGGAACCGGAACGGAAACGGACCAGCTGACCGTGACGGTATCCTCGGGAGCGAGGGCGTCCACGGTGACCGTCGTGGGATCTGCGGAAGTGACGTCCTCGGGCAGCGTCAGGGTAACGGCCATGTCCTCCACCGTCTTTTCCTCGTCGGTGGACGTGATGTCCGCGGACAGGGTGAAAGCCGCCGTCCCGGCGGAAACGCCCGCTTCGGCGGTGCTGAGAAGGATCGTGACCGGCCGCGCGACCTTCTTCATGTACTCAGCCAGCTGAGCGAGCTCGTAGGCGAAGTCGCCGTAGATATCGCAGAAGATGCCGTCGGTTTCATTGTACAGATCGAAATAGTCGCTTTCGTAAGAACTGCTCGAAATAACGGACGTGCAGACGCCGACCTCAAGAAGGTCGTCGATGGCGTCGCCCATGCCGGCGTAGCCGTAAATGTTGAAATTCTTGTAGTCGGCGTCCGTCAGCAGCATGGCAAACTTGCTGACGTCGTCCCGGAAAACCAGCTCGTCCAGCATGCAGCCCAGGGCGTCCACGACCGTCTCCGGTGTGTCGCCGCCGCCGTCGACGTAGATGCCGTCCAGGATCGCCGCGACCTCGTCGGCAGAGGTGAACCAGGCGTTCCCCAGCGCGTCCGTCACGACGCGGGTCATTTCACCGTCTTCCGCGCCCTTGTAGTCGACGACCGCGATCCGGAAATCCAGACCGCCCTCGATCAGAATGGAGGTGAAGACGTTCAGGTTTTCAATGACGTTGTAGATCTCGTCCCCCATGGATCCGGTGCTGTCGATCAGAAAAACGATGTCCGCCTTGGCTGCTGTGTCGTCCGCTTCCTCTGACACTGCTGCCGAAGCCGCCGCGCCGAAGAGGGACAGGCTCAGGCAGAGACAGAGCAGCAGAGACAGAAGCTTCTTTGCTCTCTTATTCACTGGAATACCTCCTTATAAAAATTTCTGAGTTTGGAATCCCGACAGCTTTGCTGGCGAAAACATTATATCGGAAATATAGCATATTCAACGAATACAGTCAACAAAAGTCCGCGGAAATATCAAAGTTTTCCGAGGAATTTATTGCGGAAATCGCGGCGACCTGCGGCTGCGCCGGGCGGGATGGCGGCGCGTCCGGTCCGGTCAAAAACCGCCCCCGGGCCGAAGTCCGGGGGCGGGAAACTCAGGTCTTCGTCAGACGCCGGGTTTCAGGCTTGCGCCGGATCAGTCAGCGGGGGCGGCGACGTTGTTCATATAGACGGTGCCGACGGGCACGCGGTTGCCGCTGCTGACCTTGCAGATGCAGGTGACGGTATAGCCCTCAATTTGTTTTTTATATCGTATGGCAGGCGGAGCTCCCGACCCTTTGTGACAGTTTGGTTACGTCCGGCCGGAGGCTCTTGCTTTTTTCGGGATTCCGCGTATACTCGCGGTGCAGGGAAGGGAGGCGGCGCGGCTGTCCGCGAGGACTGCGGCCCTTCCCCCGCGGGAGCGCCGAAGGGCGGCGGAACGGCCACCGGCGGAGCCTATGTAACACTTGGGTTACACTTGGCCCGGACCTATTGCATTTTCTTCGGCTTTCGGGTACACTCGCGGTGCAATAAAAAGGACGCACAGCACCGCTGCGCGACCGGCATGCAGAGTGAACACGCGCAAGCGTTTTCACGACCGGCGAGCCTTCTTCATGTTGGGGGCGCGGCGGAAATCTTAAAAGGAGGAAAAGAACATGAGAACCCTGAAAAAGTCCCTGTGCCTCATCCTGGCGCTGGTCTTCGTTCTTGGTCTCTGCACCATCGGCGCGGGCGCTGCCTTCACCGACGCGAAAGAGATCAACTACGATTCCGCCGTCACGGTGATGAACGGCCTGGGCATTCTGACGGGCTATCCCGACGGCTCCTTCAAGCCGGGCGACAACGTCACCCGTGCCGAGGCTGCCGCCATGATCACCCGCATGATGCTCGGCCCCGAGAACGCCGACAAGCTCCCCCTCGGCGACGTGAAGTTCTCCGACGTGCCTGACAGCAACTGGGCCGCCAAGTACATCAGCTTCTGCGCCAACAAGGGCATCATCGTCGGCATGGGCGACGGCACCTTCCGTCCCACCCAGAACGTCACCGGCACTCAGCTGGCCACCATGCTGCTCCGCGCTGTGGGCTACGGCACCATGGGCGAGTACGAGGGCAAGGGCTGGGACATCAACTCCGTTGCCGACGCTCTGTACTACAAGATCTTCGAGGACAGCGAAGTCAAGAACTTCGACCAGGCCGCCACCCGTGAAGAGTGCGCCCTGTACGTCTTCAACACCCTGTGGCGTGTCGACCAGGTCAAGTGGGACGTGGACGTCAACCGCTACATGTACTACGCCGATCCCTTCGGCGGCACCGTGTTCGATCTGGTCGTGCTGACCGCCGCTGACGACGACGTGCAGGTCCTGGCCAACAAGACCACCCTGGACGGCATCGACTACACGCTGGTCCGCTACACCAAGGGCACCTCCAAGGTTGAGCTCTACCTCGACTACGAGACCGGTCTGGACATGATCGCCCACGAGGCTGACGTGTACTTCCGCGGCATCCGCAAGGAAGACAAGACCAACCACATCTACTACTACGAATGCTACCTGATCGACGACCAGTCCGCGGTCCTCGACAAGGGCACCTACTACAACGACTTCTACCGCAACCTGCTGAACGCCAACCGCGCCAACGCGAACAAGGCCTTCTCCAGCTTCGAAGCCTGGACGAACTACGACTACACCAACGTCGGCGCCGCCTCCAACGTCCTCGACTACGACCTGTTCTACAAGGGCGATTACGCCAACATGACGTACTACAACGTCAACGACCTGAAGGGCCAGCGTTCCAGCAACGACCAGACCTACTACATCTCCGGCACCTACGTCCTCGACCATGAGGGCAAGGTCCTCACCGTGCTGAAGACCAGCTACGACGTGGGCAAGGTCACCGGCATCGATGAGTACGGCATCACCGTCAAGAAGTCCGACAACGCCACCGAGGAAGTCTTCGAGGCCGAGTACGCTTACGAAGGCATCAAGAAGAACGACTATGTCGTGATCCAGCCTCAGGGCGAGCTGACCTATCTCTACGCCACCACCACCAAGACCGTGGAGATCTCTCAGCGTACCGCTTACGACTCCATCAACACCTACTACTTCAACAACTTCTCCTTCTATCCCGGCAGCGGCACCACCATCAACATCACCGATAAGGACGAGCCCGCCGACGTGCGCGTGGGCGACACCGTCAAGTTCTACCTGTCCTATGACTACGGCTTCCTGGCCTACTACTTCGGCCTGCAGATCGTTGATGCGGCCGAGCTCGACGGCATCGTCTTCCTGAACTACGTCAAGAAGACCACCGCCGACGACGAGTGGGGCTCCAGCGTTGCCTCCTACAAGGTCCAGGCTGTCACTGAGGCCGGCGACATCGTCAGCTACAAGATCAGCAAGGACGAGTACAACAACCTCGGCGGCGACGGCACCGGCGCTCAGGGCGTGTACAAGGCCTACAAGAAGGCCAGCGGCTACACCGTGTTCAAGCCCTACAACGACGACGGCAAGTACGACGGCGAGTTCACCAAGACCGAGGGCCGCAACAGCTTCCTGAAGCGCGACGGCGGCACCTACTATGTCGTGAGCGACACCACCGTCTGCTACCTGACCACCAAGTCCGGCTACACCCAGCCCGTGGGCAGCGGCCTGAAGGTCACTACCGCGAAGAAGCTGAAGAACACCGGCTCCAACTACCCCGTGTTCGCCTCCTACCGCAGCAGCGGCGGCAGCTACAACCTCCGCACCGTGTGGATCGTGGGCACCACCGCTCCTGAGGACTACGAGGACGAGTACGTGTTCATCTACAGCTGCACCGGCACGAGCAACACCGATCCCACCGGCTACAAGGGCTTCGGCTCCAAGAACACCGACACCGCTTACTACACCCTCATGATCGAGGGCGAAGAGGTTGAGGCCTTCATCTCCACCGCCGACGCCAACCTGGACGACGAGACCCTGGCCACCGGCTTCTACAAGTACAACATCGACAAGGACGGCGTTTACGAGCTGACCAAGGTCGCTGCCAGCAAGGTCCAGACCGACGTTCTGTCCAAGGGCGGCTTCAAGAACGGCAAGCTCTACGCTGACTACGCCGACGGCGTGACCGTGAAGAACTCCATCGTGGACGTGTCCGGCGACACCACCATCGACACCATGCGCGACGCTGCCGTCAACAGCCTTGAGAGACTGGAAGAGCTGCTTGATGATGGCTACACCATCACCATCCAGTACATCTACAAGACCAGCAGCGGCAACCGCGTGCCCACCGGCACCATCTACGTGACCTCCGTTATCGCTCCCTGATCACAGGAAACGGTGACAAGCAAAAACCAAGGTCTGAATAAGACGTGAGTTTCCGCCCCCGGGCTTCGGCCCGGGGGCGGTTTTTTGCTGCGGACGGCGAGCGCACGTTCTATAGGGTGAAATCCCGAACGCGCCCGGCAGCGGGGAAGCGTCAGCCCGGCATCAAAGCTCCTTTGGCAGGAGCGAACAAAACAACCGGCGGCAAAAAGAAGGAGAGCATCCCTCAAAGTGATGGGATGCTCTCCTGTTTATCGGTGGTTCGGAGCGGGTTTATCGTTCCGTTTCTCTGCTTTCCGCAGTCCGAGAAAGCCGTGCGGCGCTGCCTCAGACTCTGTACCGCTTCTGCGCGGCGTAGGTCGTGTGCAGCAGCTCGTGGGCCTTGTGGCTGCCGGGCTCGCCGAGATAGGTTTCGTACAGCTCCTTGATCATGGGGTTCTCGTGAGACTTCCGATACGTGCTCTGTTCATCCTGCCGGTACAGGGCTTTGGCCCGCAGGGCCTTGAGATCCACGTGTCCGCGGACGTCTGCAGGCTGGTAGGGCTGACCGCCGCCGTTGACGCAGCCGCCCGGGCAGCACATAAACTCCACGAAATCGTAGTTCAGCTCTCCGCTCTTGATTCCCTTGAGCACCTTCTTGATATTGCTCACGCCGGATGCGACGCAGACCCGCACCGTTTTTCCCGGCAGGGCGTACTCCGCCTCCTTGATTTCCTTCGTACCCCGGACCTCGTGGAATTCCAGGGGGCCCATCTCGCTGCCGGTGACCTTCGCCACGACGGTCCGCAGGGCAGCCTCCATGACGCCGCCCGTGGCGCCGAAGATGACGCCTGCGCCCGTGGCCATGCCCAGGAGGGGATCGCATTCCTCGTCCTTGAGGGAGTTGAACATGATGCCCGCCTTTTCGATCATGCGGCCCAGTTCCCTGGTGGTAATGGAGATATCCACCGGCATACAGCCGTTGGGGAGGCGCTGCTCCTCGCGCTTGCACTCGTACTTTTTGGCCGTGCAGGGCATGATGCAGACCACCACGATATCCTTCGGGTCGATCCCCTCTTTTTCGGCGTAATAGGACTTCACCATGGCGCCGAACATCTGCTGGGGGCTCCTGCAGGTGGACACGTTGGGGATGAATTCAGGGAAATCCTGCTCCAGGAAGCGGATCCAGCCGGGGCTGCAGGAGGTGAACAGGGGCAGGGTCCCGCCGCTCTCCAGCCTGTGCAGGAACTCCGTGCCCTCCTCCAGGATGGTCAGGTCCGCAGCGTTGTTCACGTCGAAGACCTTGTCGAAGCCGAGCCTGCGCAGGGCGGCGTACATCTTCCCTTCCACGTTGGTGCCCACGGGATTCCCGAAGCACTCGCCGAGGGTGACGCGCACGGAGGGGGCGGCGCCCACCACCACGTGCTTGGTGGGATCGCGCAGCGCGGCGAGGACCTGGTCCGTGTCGTCCTTCTCCGTGAGGGCGCCGGTGGGGCAGACGACCGTGCACTGCCCGCAGGAGATGCAGTCCACCTCGGCCAGGGGCCGGTCGAAGGCGGAGCCGATGTGGGTGGCGAAGCCTCTGTCGTTGGGGCCGATCACGCCCACCGCCTGCAGCTTTCTGCAGGCGCTTACGCAGCGGCGGCAGAGGATGCACTTGGAGTTGTCCCGGACAAGGTGCAGGGCGGAGGTATCCAGCTCCGGCTGCTTGTCCTGGCTTCCGCTGTAGCGGACTTCATCGATCCCGAGCTCTGCGGCAAGCTGCCGGAGCTCGCAGTTTCCGTTGCGCGGGCAGGTGAGGCATTCCATCCTGTGGTTGGACAGGATCAGCTCCAGGGTGATGCGCCTGGAATTCCGCACCTTCTCCGTATCCGTGAAGACCTCCATGCCCTCGGACACGGGATAAACGCAGGACGCCACCAGGTTTTTTCCGCCCTTGATCTCGACGATGCACATGCGGCAGGCGCCCATCTCGTTGATGTCCTTCAGATAGCACAGGGACGGAATGCGTATACCGGCGGACCTGGCCGCCTCGAGCACATTGGTGCCCTCCGGAACGGAAACAGGAATGTTATTGATTTTTAAGTTGACCATTTTATCCATCGTCCTGCCTCCTTACTTTTTGGAAATGGCGTCAAACTTGCAGTTGCTCATGCACACGCCGCATTTGATGCACTTGTCGGGATCGATCACGTGCGCTTCCTTCACCTTGCCGGTGATGGCGCCGGCCGGGCAGTTGCGGGCGCAGAGGGTGCAGCCCTTGCACTTGTCCGGATCGATCGTGTACGTCAGCAGCTCCTTGCACACCCCCGCAGGACAGCGCTTGTCCACGACGTGGGCCACATACTCATCCCGGAAATGGGTGAGGGTGGAAAGCACGGGGTTGGGGGCCGTCTGCCCCAGGCCGCAGAGGGCGTTGGCCTTGATATACTGGCAAAGCTCTTCGATCCTGTCCAGATCCTCCAGGGTCCCCTGACCCTTGGTGATCTTGTCCAGCATTTCATGGAGCCGCTTCGTGCCGATGCGGCAGGCGGTGCACTTTCCGCAGCTTTCGTCGATGATGAATTCGAGGAAGAACTTGGCGATGTCCACCATGCAGGTGTCCTCGTCCATGACGATAAGGCCGCCGGAGCCCATCATGGAGCCGATGGCGCCCAGGGAGTCGAAATCCATGGGGATGTCGATCAGGTTGGCCGGGATGCAGCCGCCGGAGGGGCCGCCGGTCTGGGCGGCCTTGAATTTCTTTCCGTTGGGAACGCCGCCGCCGATGTTTTCAATGATGGTCCGAAGGGGGGTCCCCATGGGGATCTCCACAAGGCCGGTGTTGGTGATCTTGCCGCCCAGGGCGAAGACCTTGGTGCCGGGGGATTTCTCGGTGCCCATGGCCCGGAAGGCCTCGGGGCCGTTGTTGATGATCCAGGCGACGTTGGCGTAGGTCTCCACGTTGTTGAGGACCGTGGGCCGGTCGAACAGGCCCTTCACGGCGGGATAGGGGGGCCGGATCTTCGGCTCGCCCCGGCAGCCCTCGATGGAGTGCATCAGGGCCGTCTCCTCGCCGCAGACGAAAGCGCCTGCGCCCAGCCGCAGTCCCACGTCGAAGGAGAAGCCGCTGCCGAAGATGTTTTCTCCCAGAAGCCCGTATTCCTTCGCCTGCTGGATGGCGATCTCCAGCCGCTTTACCGCGATGGGGTATTCGGCTCTCACGTAGATATAACCCTGGCTGGCGCCGATGGCATAGCCTGCGATGGCCATGGCCTCGATGACCGAGTGGGGGTCGCCCTCCAGGACGCTGCGGTCCATAAAGGCGCCGGGGTCGCCCTCGTCGGCGTTGCAGCAGGCGAACTTCTGCCCGTCGGGGCTGACGGCGTCGTGGGTGTACTGCCATTTCTGGCCAGTGGAGAATCCGGCGCCGCCGCGGCCGCGCAGACCGGAGGCCTTGATCAGGTCGATCACCTCCTGGGGCTTCATCTCGGTGAGGACCTTGCCCAGCGCCTCATATCCGCCGACGCCGATATATTCGTCGATGTTTTCCGGGTTGATGATGCCGCAGTTGCGCAGGGCGATACGCTTCTGATGCTTGTAGAATTCCGTGTCCGTCAGCGAGGTCGTCACGCCCTTTTCGTCGGACTCCTTGTGAAGGAGCCGCTCCACGATCCGACCCTTGACGATGTGCTCGGAGACGATCTCCTTGACGTCGTCCTCCTTGACGTTGGTATAAAGTGCGCCCTCCGGATAGATGAGGACGATGGGACCCATGGCGCAAAGGCCAAAGCAGCCCGTCCGGACAACCTTGACCTCCTGGTCCATGCCCGCAGCCGCCAGCTCCTTGTTGAAGAGGTCGATCAGCTTCGGGCTGTGGCTGGCGCTGCAGCCGGTCCCGGTACAGACCATGATGTGTGAGCGAATGATAGCCATCAGATCCTCCTTACTCGGCAGCGCCTATGGTATAATCCGAAACGATATTCCGGTTTACGATATGATCATTGATGATGCGGGGGATCATATCGGGCTTGAGCTTCACATAGGTGACCTTCTCCTCCCCCGGTACGAACACCTCCGCAATGGGCTCCAGCCTGCAGACCCCGATGCAGCCGGTCTGCTGGACAATGACGTTTTTCAGGTTCCTCTTGTTCACTTCCTCAAGGAAAGCCTGCATGACCGGCCTGGCGCCGGCCGCAATGCCGCAGGTCGCCATTCCGACGAGGATCCTCACCGTGTCGTCCCCGGCGTCGCGCACGTTCATCTGCTTTTGCATCTTTTCGCGAAGCGCCTTCAGTTCTTCTAAACTCTTCACCGTACTACTCCTTTTCAGCAAGTATATGACTGTTCCTGCTCACGGATGTGCTCCGCGATCCATTGCTGCACTTCCGGTTCTCCAAGAGAGATATCGCCGCCGAGTGCCTCTCTGAGCTCTGCCGTCCCCAGCGAAAAGCCTCCCTTTTCCGTCTCGAACCGATAGTTCAGGTCGCTGTCCTCCGGAACGGCGGCCATCAGCATGGCTACCGTAGCCGCCATATCCCCCAAGGGCGGACAGTCGATATGGTTTTTGTTGAAGACCGCAGTGACCTCGGTGCCCTCGTTCTTCCTGCTCTTGATATCCAGGTAACCCTCCGACTGTTCCGCCGCAAGCTTGAACAGCGGGATCCCCATGCCCACGCGCCGGGTGGTTCTCGTGGTGGTGAAGGGATCCGTGACGGAGGCGAGCATTTTCTCATCCATCCCGCAGCCGTCGTCCCGGATCCGGATGACGATCCTGTCCGCCGTCAGCTCAAGGGTGAGATCGATCTGCTTCGCACCCGCCGTGATGGAATTGTGTGTGATATCCAGAACGTTCAGCGAGAGCTCCTTCATTCTTTGTACTTGTCGAGGATCGGGCCGACCTCCTTCGGGGTGAGCCTGCCGTAGACCTCGTCGTTGATCATCATGACCGGCGCCAGGCCGCAGGCGCCCACGCAGCGGCAGGCGTCCAGAGAGAAGAGTCCGTCCGGCGTGATGCCGCCCGCTTCGATCCCCAGCTTGTCCTTGATGGCCTGGAGAATGTTCGCAGCGCCCTTGACGTAGCATGCGGTGCCGAGACAGACGGAGATACGGTATTTCCCCTTCGGATTGAGCGTGAACTGTGCGTAGAAGGACGCCACACCATAGATCTCCGACAGTGGAACATCCAGCTCCTCGGCAATGATGATCTGCACTTCCTCCGGCAGATAGCCGTAGATGCTCTGTGCGGCCTGAAGGATCGGCATGGTAGCGCCCGGGGTATCCTTGTATTCGGCGATGATCCTTCGAAGCTGCTCTTCCTGTTCTTTCGTGCCCTGGAAGGGCACAGCCGTTTTCGTGTTAGGCATCGTTTCCTCCTGACTGATATCACTGGTGAAATCACAATTTTACAACTTAAATTATTATAATTCTGAATTGCGCTCAGTGCAAGTCCCGCTGCACAAAAAACCCAAATCCGGCAAGAATTCTCAGGACCTGCCGCAGCCCCGGTCTCTACAGCTCATTCCTTCGCCGCAGCCATGCGATGACGGAGGCACGGTCCAGCCTGTCCAGCTCCATGAACTGCGAGGGACTTTCGGGGATCTGCTCCACCCTGTGGGCGTCGCTGCCCCGGAGAAAGCGGACGCCGGCAAGGTCCTCTCTTCGGGAGGGGAAATCGGCGGGGCAGGCCATGGAGAGCTCAGCCAGTCCGAAGCCCATGCCCCCGTCCCAGAAGCCCAGGTTATTCAGAAGGGAGTTGGCCTCCCGGTCGATGTGGGCGGGATAGGCCGTGCCGCCGTATTTCGCCGCCAGGCCGGCGGCCTCATAGACGCCGATGCCGGTAGCCGAGATCAGGAGCTTTTCCTCCTCGCCCGTGACGCTTCCGTCCCAGGCCGCATAAAGCTGTTCTCCGAAGATCCGGGGACGGTTCCGGATGTCCGGCAGCCTCGTGTAGACGTATTCGGAAAAAGCCATGGCGGAGGACAGCTCCTCAAACAGGCAGATCACGTGGACCTCCTCCGCGGTATTCAGCTCCATGCCGGGGATCCCCAGGATCCCGTAATGCTCGCAGGCCTTCAGAAAGGCTTCGCAGTTCCTGCAGCTGTTGTGATCCGTGAGCGCTGCAACGTCAAAGCCCGAAAGGGCGAACAGCCCGGCCATCACGTCCGGCGTGCTGCTGTCTTCGGCGCAGGGGGAAAGGCAGGAATGGCTGTGAAGATCGAAGGCGCAGCGTATCATGGCCCCAGCGTCGCAGCAAGCCGGACGGCGGCTTCGTAGGTGGACAGGGCCGTCCCCAGGAGGTTGATCCCTTCCGCCCCGGCTTTTTCCATAAGCTGCGGGTCTGGCCTGACTCCCTCCGTCAGGATGACGCAGGAAAGATCCGCCATCACGGCGACGGCGGCCACGTTCTGATTGGACATGATGGTGAACCAGGCGCTGCCCGGCTCCGCTCTTCCCATCACCCAGCTGAGCAGGTCGCCGCAGTATGCTCCGGTGATGCTGTTCTCCGGCGCCGGGAGGGCGAAAATCTCCAGCTCCATGGCAGCCGCCAGTTCATTAACCGTCATTGTTTCCCCTTCTGAATACGCACTGATCGAGCTGCGCCTTCTCCTGCACCACGTCCTCCGCAAAGGCGTTGCAGCTCGGCGCTCCGCATCCGCCGCAGTCGATCCCCGGCAGCTTCTGCCGAATCTCCCGGATCTTCGTCAGCTTTTCAAAGGCCATGCTCCTGTCCTCGTCCAGCAAAAAGGCAGGCAGGTATTCCAGCTTTTTGGAGGCGTAGATCTGTTCCTTGCCGATCTCGGAGGCGTCGTATTCCCGGTAGAACTCCGGCAGATCGCCCAGCATCTTTTTGATGCGCAGCTTTGCGTTGAAGGGGTTCCCCACGCAGAGGCTACCGCCGACGCAGCCGCAGGTACAGGCGTTGAGCTCTATGTAGTCGGTCTCCGGGATATTGCCGTTTTCGATCTCCTCCAGCATACGGATACAATTCTGTATCTCATCCACTGCAATGAAGTTGTATGCCTTCCGGGCCGTGGCCTCTCCGCCGGAATAGGCGTGGGTCAGGCCCCTTCTCCCGCTCTTGCAGAGCGGCAGGGGCTTATCCACCTTTTTGATCGCACTCTCCAGCTCGGAGAAGATATCGACGATGGGAATGGTCTCGTCGATCACCGGCGCGTCCAGCAGCTCGGGAGACTGGGCCTCGGTGATCTGGGACGGGCAGGGGACGATGGCGATGATCCCGATCTCCTCCGGCCGGAGGCCGGTCTGCTTTGCGGCCCGATCCCTGGCCAGCATGGCGGCATGCTCGATGGGGATGACCGTGTCCACCACATGGGGGATGAGCTCCGAAAAGCGCATCCGGATGAGCCGGAGGATCGTGGGGCAGCAGGAGGAGATGAGCGGGAGATTCTGCTTCCTCGTTCCGGTCTCGCTTTCCCGAATGGCGGCCTGGGCGATCAGCTCTGCAGAGGCGGCGGGCTCGCATATGTCGTCAAACCCGAGATCCAACAGGGCCGTGAGGATGATGTTGGGATCCTCCACCGTCGTGAACTGGCCGAACAGGGCCTGATCCGGCAGGGCGACATTCCACTTATACTTCTCCAGCACCTCAAGCCCTGTGTGCACCGACCGTATGGCGGAATGCGGGCAGCGGCTGATGCAGACGCCGCAGTCGATGCAGCGCTGATCGAGGATCTTCGCCTTCCGATCCCGCACCCGGATCGACTCGTTGGGGCAGGCCTTGATACAGGTGGTACAGCCCACACACTTTGATTTTTCAATGATTACCGAATGCTTATTCATAATCTCCGGTTTACCGTATCTTGATTTTCATCCTTACCGTTGTGCCTTCTCCTACCGTGGTATCGATCTGCATCTCGTCGGAGTAGCGCCTCATATTCGGAAGGCCCATGCCTGCTCCGAAGCCAAGCTGGTTGGCCTGGCTGTCCGCCGTGGACCAGCCCGCCTGCATGGCAAGCTCCAGATCCGGGATGCCCGGGCCCTTGTCCTCGAGCTCTATATCGATCTCGTCCATCCCCACCGTGAGCGTCGCGGTGCCCCCGTCGGCGTGGATGACCATATTGATCTCGCCCTCGTACATGCAGATGCCGACTCTTCTGATGACATCCGGCGGGAGCCCCAGCTTCTTGAGCGTGAACTTGGCAGATCTGGAGGCTTCTCCCGCCTTTTGATAGTCGTTCCCGTCGACCGCATAATTAAACGTCAGACCCGACATGGCTTTGGATCCTCTTCGCGGGAATAGAGGATCCCGCAGGCGGAGTACATCAGGAATTTGCTGGCCAAAACGATCATTCCGCTCTCCTCTGCCAAGGAGATGATCTCCTTCGTGGGCATTTTTCCCCGGACAAAAATGATGCATTTCATGTCCACCATCTCGGCGGTCCTGACCACCTGAGGATTGATCATGCCGGTGACGAGGATCTGCTGGCTGTCGGTAAATGCCAGGATGTCACTCATAAAATCGCTGGCAAAGACGCCCTGCAAATCGTTCTCCAGCTGATCCTCTCCGCACAGGATCTGTGCTTCAAGCAAATCTCTGATTTCCTTGACTTTCATGTACAACCTCGATTCCGTATACGCATTGGTGTGCCGTTATGGCCTTGGGCAACGTAAACATACCTAGTTATCCATTTGGATTATACAAGATCGTCACGGTAAAATCAAGTCCATGTAATCTGGTTCATCGCAGTCGGAAATAAACGATTCATCGTTTCAATACAAGAAAATGAATTCTTGGGAAAGATCGGCAAGGCGGGAACGGATACGGCTCCGGGAGCGGGAATCAGCGGCCGCCCGCGCCGCGAGAGCGGGCTTCAAAGGCGGATTCGCCGCTGCGGAAACACGGAAAATGCCGGTCCCGATCGTTCGGGACCGGCACGGCTTATTCGACGGATACTCGCTCGCACCAGGGGGGGACGTCCTTTTCATGCACCGCCAGGATCAGCGGACGGGAAAGGGAGCTTTCCCGGAGATATTCCATCGCGAGCCTTGTGTTTTCCGCGTCTAGCCCGGCAAAGGGCTCGTCCATGATCAGCACGTCGCCCGGCGATATGATCGCCCGGACGATCGCCGCCCGGCGCCTCTGTCCGCCGGAAAGGCTGGAGACAGGTTTTGAAACGGCGTCCTCCGGCAGGAGCTTCAGCAGCTCCGCCCGGATCTCCTCCCGGCGGGCCGACCCCGCCGCCAGGCGGAGGTTCGTGACCGCGTCGAAGTCCTCGAACAGCCGGTCCTCCTGAAACACGGCGCCGAAGCGCGGCTTCGGCGGGCCGCCGGAGAATACGACGCTCCCGGCGTCCGGGGATTCCAGCCCCATCACGATCCGCAGAAGGGTGGTCTTCCCGCTGCCGGAGGGCCCGGTGACGGCGACCGGCCTGCCCGGCTCCGCGCGGAAGCTCAGTCCGCGGAGCACCCGGAGCGTGCCGTAGTCCTTGCTCACGTCCCTGACGTCCACCGTCATTTCTTCCCCTCCTCTCTCCGCTTTCCGCCGCG
Source organism: Oscillospiraceae bacterium (assembly GCA_017524845.1). Taxonomy (GTDB): domain Bacteria; phylum Bacillota; class Clostridia; order Oscillospirales; family Oscillospiraceae; genus UBA1774. The sequence continues at coordinate 3,099 of JAFXUU010000147.1, read as the reverse complement.
GAGGGCGAGTCCGAGCAAACGCTCCAGCAGCCAGGACAGGAAGACGGTCACCGCGGTGACCGCCAGGATCCGGTCGGTCTCCAGGTAGATCTTGGCGCGGTACAGCTCGTTTCCCAGGGAAGCGAGGGGCTGCCCGATCACCTCCGCCGCCACGCCGGACTTCCAGGCCATGCCGCAGGCGAGCTGCGCCGCGCCCACAAGGTGCGGGCGCAGCTGGGGGAGATAGATGCCCCGGAGCCTTGCGGGGAAGGGCATGTGATAGACCGCCGCCAGCTCCAGCAGCTTGCGGTCCGTCGCCAGAAGCCCCTCCAGCGTGTTGATATAAAGGATGGGAAGGACGACCACCGTCGTGACGAACAGGCTGAGCATGGCGCTGCCCGCCCATATGAGCACGAGGATCACAAAGGAAGCCACGGGCACGGCCTTCATCGCGGAGACGAAGGGGGAGAAGACCTCCCGCAGCAGCGGCGAAAAACAGGCGCAGAAGGCCAGCAAAACGCCCAGGAGCCCGCCGATGCAGAAGCCCGCCGTGATCCGCAGCAGGGAATTGAGTACGGCGCGCCAGAACGCCGCCGTCGGCAGCATGGCGATCAGCGCCAGCAGCGTTTCGTAAGGGCCGACGATGAGCACTTTGTTGTTGACGAGCGCCGCCAGAAGCTGCCAGAGGGCAAGCCAGAAAACGGCGATCGCAGCCTTTTTCAGGAGCCTGCCGCGCCTCCGCATCTCAGCCGACCAGGCAGAAGCCGTCTTCGGGCATGGCGCCTCCCACGGAGGACGGGTCCGCGTCATAGAGTACCCGGAGATAGCCCATGACAGCCTCCTTCATCTCTTCCCCGGTCAGGCAGGTGATGCCGCACTTCGGGAGGGCCTTCCCGGCGATGGGGGCCTTTTCGATGATGCCGTATTCGACCACGAGAGCCGCGGTGCCCTCCACGTCGGAATTGGCCGCTGCCGCGCTCGCGCCGTGGGCCTCGATAAAGCGGCTGACGGCCTCCGGGTTCTCGGCAAGGAAGTCGTTCCGCACGATGGTGACGCCGGTGATGAACCTGGAGCCTTCCGAGACCTCATCCCACGCGTCGGAGAGATAGAACGCTTCCCGAAGGGCCTCGTTCTGAGCCTGGGCCACGGTCGCGAAGGGCTGGGGCAGAACGCCGATCGCCTGGGGATCGCTGGCCAGCACAGCCGCGACCTCGGCGGCCTCCGACTTGAACTCCAGCGTGCAGTCCTTCGCGCCGAAGCGGTCCAGCAGATATCGAAGGGAGTATTCGGGGGTGGTGCCCTGTCCGGTCAGATAGACCGTCTTCCCCGCAAGATCGCCGACAGAGCCGATACTCTCGTCGCCGGTGACGCAGTAGAGGACGCCGAGGGTGTTCACATCGATCACGGTGATGCCTTTATCGGTCTTGCTGTTGTAGAGCACGGCGGCCAGGTTCGCGGGGACCAGGGCGACGTCCAGATCGCCTTTCACGATACCGGCGGCGATCTCAGAGGCGTCGGTCGCCATGGTGAAGGAGTAGCGGTCGGCGGTCTCGCCCTTTTCCGCAGCCTTCATGAGATTGACGATGCCCATGGTCGTCGGCCCCTTGAGCGAGCCGATCCTGACTTCCACGGGTTTGCTGCCCGTTTCGTCGGCGGGCGCGGCTCCGCCCTGTTCGCCCGCTGTCTCCCCGCTTCCGGTTCCCGCCGGGGCCGAGGACTCGGTGGGGGCGGGGGCCTGGGTCGGGGCCGCCGTGGGGGCCGCTGTCGGCGCGGGGGTCGTTTCGGGCCGGGGCTCGGTCTGTGTGGCGTTCGAGGCGCATGCCGCGAACAAAAGAATGACCGCCAATGCGATCAGGAGCGCTGAGATCGTACTGCTGTTTTTCATTTTATTACCGCTTTCCGATTGTTATTTCTGCCGCCGGGCGCCTTCCGCGGCATTGGGGATCGACGGAGCGCCCGGAAAGGTGAGCAGATTATATTACGATACGGGGAAAGTGTCAATGCCGCTCCGGAAAACGATGCCGCCTGCTTTTCTGCTGCTTTCGCCCGCGCCATGGAGAAGACGTTTCACCGGCGGTAAAAACTTCGACGATGGGGCATTTTGTCCTTTACAAATCCCAAATCCGTGTTATAATACTCCTTGCGGTTCCGGCCGGGACCGCAGTCGGGGGCGTAGCTCAGTTGGGAGAGCGTACGGTTCGCATCCGTAAGGTCGAGGGTTCGAATCCCTTCGTCTCCACCAGGTAAAAAGCACTTGCGAAAGCAAGTGCTTTTTGCAATGAAGCGTTCCGCCTGCGCGGAACGTGAAGCGTCCTTCGGACGTGAAGCCGCGCTTCGCGCGTGAAGTGTGCCTGCGGCACGATGGCGGAACGCTTCACTTCACTTTGCGGCGTCAGCCGCAATACTTCACGGTGAGCGAAGCGAGCCGCTTCACTTCCTGAGCGCAGTGTGACCACAGCAGGATTTCTGCCAGGCAAAAAGCACTTGCTTCGGCAAGTGCTTTTTGCAATGAAGCCGCCCCTACGGGGCTAATGAAGGAATGAAGCCGCTTCGCGAATGAAGGAATGAAGTGGATAAACGATCTTCGGGCGGCTTCGCTTCATTCTGCTTCATACGGCGGCGCAGCCGCCGGCTTCATTAGCGCCTCAGCGCGACTTCATTTCGAATTGGGAGTTGTAACCGATTATTGCATCGCGGAAAGTTCCGAAATCCTTTGAAATCTGGAACTGTCCGGCGTTTAGTAGCCTTGAAAGTTCGGGAATCTCGATACATATTTTTCCGTGAAATTGCTGAAAATCGGATATTACACCGCTATTTCTCCAATCCGCGAGCTTCAATCCATCTCTTTTGAACCGCTTCAGCATCAAAAAAGCATCATGGGGGCGCTGCAAAGCGCGGGAAAAAACTAATAGCTCAGTTCCTCAATAAAATTCTGCATCCTTTGGGTTGCCAATTCATCTTTGGACATTTTACGCAGATCATTTACGCTGATCCATTTATAGGCGGAGGTTTCGCCGTCCTGCAGAACGATGCTGCTTTTATCAATGGCCGTATTGCACAGGTATTCTACATAGATGGTCCTGTGTCCATAATGGAGCACACGACCGATTTCCGTCAGTC
>JAFXUU010000146.1 GCA_017524845.1 Oscillospiraceae bacterium | reverse complement strand
TCTGCCCGCCGGAGAGATGCGTGCCCCGCTCGCCCACCTGGGTGTCGAAGCCCTGGGGAAAAGCCTCGATCTCCCGGCGGATGCAGGCGAGCTCCGAAGCCGCCAGCATATCCGCCTCCGTTTTCCCCGGCGCGTAGAACAGGATGTTCTCCCGGATGGAGGCGGAGAAGAGAAAGCCGTCCTGGGGAACGTAGCCCGCCGCGCTGCGGATATCCACGGCGGGGATCTCCGTGAGATCCTCGCCGCCCAGAAAGAGCATGCCCGGCTCCGTTTCATATAGCTTCATCAGCAGGGCGCCCAGGGTGGATTTCCCGCTGCCGGTCCCTCCGGCGACGCCCAGGATCCCGCCCTCCGGCAGGCGGAAGCTGACGTCCGAAAGAGCCGGACGCTCAGCGCCGGGATAGGTGAAGCTCAGGCGCTTTGCTTCCAGGGAGCCTCCCGCGGGCTTCCCCCGGGAAATGCGCTCCTTCTCCGGGATGGAGATCTCCCGGTCGACGGCCCGGAGCCGCCGGTAGCTGGCAAGGCCCCGCTGCACCATGCCCATGATGCGCCCGGCCACGTTCACCGGCTGCTGCACCACCAGAAGATAGCCCAGGAAGGCCACCAGCGTGCCCAAAGCCAGCCGGCCCCGGAGCACCATCCGCCCGCCCAGGAGCAGGGCGGCGGCATAGCTGAAGCCGAAGGCGATGGAGGATACGGCGTTGAGCCAGGCGGTCACGTCCCCCAGGCGGACGTTGGCGTCGCGCATGTCCGCCGACATGGCGCCGAAGCTGCGCTGCCAGGCGTCCTCCCTGGCATAGGACTTGATGACCCGCATGCCCATGATGGATTCGTTCACGAAGCCGGAGATCTTCTGAAACAGGTCCTGGGAGGCGCGGCTGCGGCTCTGCACCAGGCTGCCCAGCCACAGGACGGCGGCCAGGGCGAAGGGCAGGGGCAGGAGGGCCAGGGCGGTCATGGAAGGGGAGCATTCCCGCACCATGGCCCAGATGGCGATGGCGCCGGAGATGACGTCCCGGGAGCCCATGGCCAGGGCCGGACCGAAGACCTGCCGCGCCGCGTTCACGTCGTTGACGGCGTAAGCCATCATGTCGCCGGAGCGCTGTTTTCCGAAAAAGGACTGGGGCAGGGTCTGCAGCTTCAGGAACAGCTCCTCCCGGAAAAAGACCTCCATCCGCCGGGCGTTCATGATGATGCACATGCGGAAGGCGAAGAAGGTGACGAAAACGCCGACGGCAATGAGCACGATCCTGCCCGCCTGGCGCAGGATCTCCTCCCGGGTGCAGCCCGCGGCCAGCATATCCACCGCATCCCCCAGAGCCGCCGGGGCCAGATTCATCACCCGGGCGTTGAGGATGAGAAAGAAGAAGCCGGGCAGATACAGCCAGCCGTATTTTTTCAGGAATCGAAGCAGCATGGGATCGTCACCTCCTCCCGGGGAGCTCAGGGGCCGGAACAGCGTCGGGTAAGGATCGCTTCCGCGAGATCGCCCTGAATCCAGCATATCATATTTGAATTGTCAAATCCATACGGAGCGGTTATAATCACAAGTATGAAATGCTTTCTGTGTCCCCGCCGCTGCGGGGCAGATCGGGAGGCCGGGGAGACCGGGCGGTGCCGCGCGCCGGCTCTGCCGACGGTCGTCCGGGCCGCCAGGCACGATTGGGAGGAGCCCTGCATCAGCGGAACGGCGGGCTCCGGCGCGGTGTTCTTTTCCGGCTGCAATCTGGGCTGCGTCTACTGTCAGAACCTGGAGATCAGCCGGAGCATCCGGGGCAAGACCCTGGACGCCGCCGGGCTGCGGGAGCTCTTCGCCAGGCTCCGGGATTCCGGCGTCCACAATCTGAATCTCGTTACGGCGACGCCCTACGCCCGAACGGTGGCGGAGGCGCTGGAGACGCCGCCGGGCATCCCCGTGGTGTGGAACAGCGGCGGCTATGAGAGCCTGGAGACCCTCCGCATGCTGGAGGGGAAGGTGGACGTGTGGCTGCCGGACATGAAATACGCGGACGCCGCCCTGGCCCGGGAGCTGTCCGACGCGCCGGACTATTTTGAAGCCGCGGACGCCGCCATCCGGGAGATGCTGCGGCAGACGGGGCCTTATCGGCTGGATGAAGCCGGACTGCTGCGAAGAGGCGTGCTGGTGCGGCACCTGGTGCTCCCCGGCCATATCGGCAATTCCAAGGACGTGCTGGAGTGGTTCGCCGCCCTTCCGAAGGGGACGGCGCTCTTCAGCCTCATGGCCCAGTACACGCCCAACGGCTTCGGCGGCCCGGAGCGGCGGCTGACGCCGGAGGAATTCAGCGAGGTATCGGATTATATGTATATGCTTGGCATCCGGGACGGCTATGTGCAGGAGCTCTCCAGCGCGGGGAGCGAGTACGTGCCTCCCTTCGACGGGACGGGGCTCCGATGACGAGGGACGAGCTTCGGGAAAAGGCCCTGGCGCTGCCCCTGCAGCCGGGGGTCTATATCATGATGGACCGCATGGGCGAGGTCATCTACGTAGGCAAGGCCAAAAAGCTGAAAAACCGGGTGGTCAGCTATTTCCGGGAGGGAAACCATTCCCCGAAAACGGAGGTCATGGTCTCCCGCGTGGATCACTTCGACGTGATCATGGTGCGCAGCGAATTCGAGGCGCTCATCACGGAAAACCAGCTCATCAAGCTCCACAAGCCCCGCTACAACATCCTGCTGAAGGACGACAAGGGGTACCCCTATCTGCGCACGGACCTGCGGGAGGAGTATCCATCCTGGAGGGTAGTGAGCCGCCCGGGCCGGGACGGGGCCCGCTACCTGGGCCCCTACGGCAGCCGGACGACCCTCTTTGCCGCCCTGAACGCGGTGAAGAAGGCCCTGCGCCTGCCCCAGTGCAGCCGCCGCTTCCCGGCGGACGTGGGGAAGGGG
>JAFXUU010000145.1 GCA_017524845.1 Oscillospiraceae bacterium | reverse complement strand
CTGTGGGTCTTCATCGTCGGCCCCCTGGTCGGCGCGGCCCTGGCCGCAGGCGTCCACAAAGGACTGAACAAGTAACAGGTAATAAGAAATAGTTAAAGCCCGCTTGGCGCTGCAAAGCGCCGGGCGGGCTTGGGTTTATTTCGGGGCGTTTTTCGGCGGACGGGTGTCGATGGTCCCGCCGAAGACGAAGAAGCGCTGGTAGAGGAATTCGGTGACGAAGTTGAGGACCATGTTCACGGCGGTGACCAGGTATTCGTTCCAGCCCAGGTCCACGGTGAGGCGGTGCTCCAGCCAGGTGGACAGGGGGGTGAACACGGCGTAGTAGGCCGCCACCTTGAGCATGGCCCTGGGTACGTTGGCCGCGGATTGGAAGGTGAATTTCCGGTTCAGGGTGAAATTCCACAGCACCGAGAGGACCAGGGCCAGGAGGTAGCTCAGCCAGTAGGGCAGGCGCAGCAGCTCGTTGAGAAGGGCGAAGGCCCCCATTTCGATGAGCCCGGCGCTGGCGGAAAAGAGGGTGAATTTCACCGCGCGCAGCAGCTCTTTCATGGCCTTCGCATCCGGAAGCGTTCCCGCCAGAGGCGGCCGTAGACCAGCAGCTCCGCCAGCAGCCCCAGGGGCAGCGCCGCCAGGATATCCAGCACGGAATGCTGCTTGACAAAGGCGGTGGAGATGCTGATGAGGACGCAGAGCAGGGCGACGCCGCCCCGCAGCAGGGGGCTCTCCTCCCGCCGCTTCAGCCACACCGAGGCGATGCCGATGGAGTAGGCCACGTGGAGGGAGGGGCAGACGCCGGTGCTGGTGTCGAAGGCGTAGACGAAGGCCATGCACCGGGTGAGGAAATTGTCCCGGGGGAAGACAAGCGGCCGCAGGTCCTGGCGGCTGGGCCAGAGGATGTAGACGAGCATGGCGACGCCCTGGGTGATCATGATGAAGATCTGCAGCCTTCGGAAGCTGTCCACGTCCCAGCGCAGGAAGTGCAGGAGGGAGAGGACGATGAGCGCGTACCAGGAGGCGTAGAAGATGAGGAAGCCCTCGCTGAAGGGGATGAGGTCGTCCAGGGCGCAGTGGATCGGATGGCAGCGCTCCGGCGGGATCAGGTTTTCGGTGAGGGCGTAGAGCAGGAAATAGGCCACCCAGCCCAGCAGGAGCAGGAGATGGGAAAAGCGGGGCTCCAGGACGGTGCGGGGGCTCAGGCCCCGGTAGGAGACGGGCTTTCGTTCTTTCGTCATGGCGTCAGCCCCTTCCGGCTGGAGGGATAGTCCCGCTTGGGCACGTTTCGGTAGGGCACCACCGTGTGCTCCGGCAGCGCCCGGGCCAGGGCCAGGATGCCCGCGGACATCTCCCGGCAGATGCGCTTCCGCTCCTCGGCGATGGGGGCCGCGGGATCGAAGTACACCGGGTCCCCCAGACAGAGGCGGCGCAGCTTCGGGGCCACGTAAAGGGGCACGAAGGCCGCTTCCTTCCCCGTCTGCCGCCGGAAGGCGCGGACGCAGTCCACGAAGCCCTCCTGAAAGGCGCAGAGGAAGCCTTCGCCCTCCTCCGCCTTCTCAGGGAAGATGATGACCCGCCTTCCTTCCTTCAGGGCCTCCGCCGTCTGCCGGAAGGTGGAGATCACCCGCCGGTCCCGGTAGACGCCGATGCAGTCGGCGTTGTTGAAGATCAGCACCGCGAGGGGGGCGATCAGGTAGGAGGCCAGGCGGAAAAAGGGCCGCTGGAGCCTGGGCTTTTCGCTCCAGAAATCCCGGTAGGCATAGTCCGGCACCTCCCGCAGGGCCATCATTTCCCCCGCGCACCAGGTGGCGTGCTTCCCGGGGAAATAGAGCTCGCAGGCGATGGGACCGTGGAGCTGGCTGTGGTTGCCCACGACGACCGCCGGACCCTCCGGCAGCTTCTCCGCCCCCACGACCTCCGTCTTCGGATAGGCCAGGCGCACCGCGCCCTTCACCAGCTTATACAGGATGCTGATCTTCTTTTCCGCCATCGTCCTCTTCTCTCTTCGGCAGAGTGTCCGGCGTCGGGCCGGGATATGGGAAGCCGCCGCAAAAACAGAATCTGCGTTCTGCTTCTGCAGCGGCCGGGTCGAAAAACTGAAAGGATTAGAGGGCAGCCCTGGCCTTTTCCGCCAGAGCGGTGAAGGCGGCGGGCTCGTGGATGGCCAGCTCGGAGAGCATCTTCCGGTTCATCTCCACGCCGGCCAGCTTCAGGCCGTGCATGAAGGTGGAGTAGTTCATGCCGTTGAGCTTCGCGGCGGCGCTGATGCGGGTGATCCACAGGCTGCGGAAATCGCGCTTCTTCTGCTTGCGGCCGATATATGCATAGTTCCCGCTCTTCATAACGGCCTGATTGGCCATCTTGAAGTGCTTGGACTTGGAGCCCCAGTAGCCCTTGGCCAGGCCCAGGATCTTCTTCCTTCTTTTGCGGGTCATCATAGCGCCCTTGATTCTTGCCATTTTGTGTTCCTCCTATATGAACTGTCGGTAATTCTTACTTGTAAGGGATCATGCGCTTGATGGCGGACACGTTGGTGGGGTCCGCGTAGGCGGCCTGCCGCAGGCCTCTCTTGCGCTTGGTGACCTTCTTGGTCAGGATATGGCTCTTGTAGGCGTGGGCGCGCTTAACCTTACCGTTCTTGGTGAGGCTGAATCTCTTTTTGGACCCGCTGTGGGTTTTGAGCTTAGGCATGGTGCTTCTCCTTCCGTATCATAAAAACTTGCATAACACCCGGGATCATTTGGAAATTTTGGAGGAAAGGAACATGGTCATGTGCCGTCCCTCCAGCTTGGGGGGCTTGCTCACCGTAGCAACGTCGGCGCAGGCTTCCGCGAAGCGGCTCAGCAGCTGCTCGCCGATCTCCGTGTGGGTCATCTCGCGGCCGCGGAAGCGCACGGTGACCTTCAGCCGGTCTCCGTCGGAAAGGAATTTCTGGCCGTTCTTCAGCTTCGTGTTGAAGTCGTTGATGCCGATGCCGGGAGACATGCGGATCTCCTTGATCTCGATGATCTTCTGGTTCTTCTTCGTCTCCTTGTCCCGCTTGGACTGCTCGAAACGGTATTTCCCGTAGTCCATGATCTTGCAGACCGGGGGATTGGAGGTCGGAGAGATCTTTACCAGGTCAAGGTCCTGCTCATCCGCGATCTCCATGGCCTTCTCGGGGGACATGATGCCCAGCTGGGTCCCGTCCGCGCCGATGAGGCGGATCTCCTTGTCGCGGATATCCTCGTTGATTTGATGTGCTGCGTTGCTGATGCTGAAACACCTCCAAAAAAAGCTGCGCGGGCCGAAAGCACGCGCAGCAACAGAGCACCCCTCGCGGGGAGTGAACGCCATGTTGACCGCGGCGCGGAGCTCCGGCCGGGTGAGGCGGCAGGCCGCCTTCTTTCTTATGCGGAAGTATTATAATGGCGCTCCCCTCCGTTGTCAAGAGGGGAGCGCGCATTTTTTCAATTTGGCAAAACGGTGCTGCCGAAGGAGCTTCGCAGAGTTCGCAGCCGCAGCTGCGGACAATTCGGAATCGTTTTTCCATGTGCCTCGGGAAAAAACCCTCACGCGAAGCGGTCGTCGCCGCAGGCTCCATATCGTTCGCTTCGGCCCATCGGGCCAAAGCTCGCTCATTTCGCTGCTCCTCCTCTTCAAAACGGAAGCGGTGCTTCCGTTTTGAGCAGGACGTTTCGCCGGAATCCTGCGGGCATTCGCGCCTGCGCGGATGCTTGCCATTCCGGCGAATAAGGACGCGGGGGAGCGGAGCGCAATCCTTCTCAAACCGAACGAAGCTCGCTTTGATGCTCCACGGCCTCCCGCACCTGGGGGGAGAAGTAGAGGGAGCCCAGGGCCGCGCAGACCCCGTCCTTCCCGGCTCTGTCCAGCACCCATTTCGCCCCTTCCTCGATGCTGTCGAAGGGCCTGGCCTCGGCCCCGGTCTCCTCCGCCAGGAGGGCGGCCAGCTCGGCGGGCTTCATGGCCCGGGGGTTTGGCGGCTCCACGGCGGCGAAGCCCGCCGCCAGGGGGGCCAGGAGCTTTGCCACGGCGTGCACGTCCTTGTCCGCCATGATGCCCATGAGGAACCAGAGCTTTCTGTCGGGGAAGAAGGCCCGAAGGCTCTCCGCCGTCGCCTCCATGCCCTGGGGGTTGTGGCTCCCGTCCAGGATGAAGAGGGGATCCCTGTGGATGAGCTCGAAGCGGCCCGGCCAGCGCACCGCCGCCAGGCCCTCCCGGATCGCTTCGTCGGAGATATGGAAGCCCCGGGTGCGCAGCGCCTCCGCCGTCTCGATGGCCAGGGCGGCGTTTTTCGGCTGGTAGGTGCCGGCCAGGGGGAGAAAGAGCCCCTTGTGAGCGGCGTAATCGAAGGAGACGCCGGTGAGGCTCCGCTCCAGCACCCGGATGCGGCCGAAGTCCGGCCGGAAGCGGCGGCAGCCCTTTTCCATGCACACGGACTCGATCACCCGTTCCGCGTCGGAGTCGCTGCCGTAGCTCACCACGTCGCAGCCGGGCTTGACGATGCCCGCCTTCACGGCGGCGATCTCCGCCACGGTGGAGCCGAGCACGGCGGTGTGGTCCAGGGCGATGGCGCAGAGCACCGCCGCCTCGGGGGCGGGGATCACGTTGGTGGCGTCCCAGGCCCCGCCCATGCCCACCTCCATGACCGCGAACTCGCAGCCCCGCCGGGCGAAGTACCACAGGGCCAGGGCCGTCTCCAGCTCGAACTGGCTGGGCGGGTCCTCCATGCTTTCCTCCGCGGACCGGACGGCGGCCGCGGCCTCCTCCAGGTCCCCGTCGGAAATGTATTCCCCGTCCACCTGCACCCGCTCGTTCCAGCGGATCACGTAGGGGGAGATATACAGCCCCGTTTTGTAGCCCGCCTTCGTCAAAATGGAGGACACGCAGGCGCAGGTGCTGCCCTTGCCGTTGGTGCCCGCCACGTGGACGTAGCGGAGCTTCCGCTCCGGATGTCCCAGCTTTTCCAGCAGGGCCTCCACCCGGTCGAAGCCGGGCTTGAAGCTCTGGAACTTCTCCTGGGTGAGATACTCAAGCGGCGTCATTTGTAGATCCCCTTCAGCGAGCTCCGCACCCCGCTGTTTTTGAACAGGGCCCGCAGCACGAAAAATTCGATGATACCGGCCAGCACGGAGAAGCCCAGGCCCAGGAAGATGCCGAACCAGGGCATGCCGTACCAGAGGATCTTGCCCACGCTCTTGATGCCCACCTGGCCCACCAGATGGCCCAGGATAATGGCGCAGGCGATGCGCGCGTTGTCGTTCCTGAAGCTGACGTGATGGGAGATAAGGCCCGCCATGAAGCCCACCATGAGCGCGCCCAGGGAGATGATGGGGTTCACCGCCGGGTTTGTGGAGCAGAGGCAGCTCACCAGGTCGGCCAGCACGCCCGCCCCCGCCCCGATGAAGGGCCCGAAGGCGATGGCGGCGAAGAAGATGGGCAGGTTTTCCAGGGTGAAGCGATAGTAGATGTTCCAGGTCAGAAAGTTCTTGCAGAGGATGCCGATGACCACGCTCATGGCGATGAGCATGGCGGTGAGGGTGAGGACCTTCACCTTGCCGAAGGCGGCCAGGTCCTCCTTGAACGTCGTGCGCTTTTTCAACAGAACGTGCTCCTTCCGAAGTAGCTGCGGACGTCGCCCACCTGATAGAGAGAACCGAGGATGCAGATGACGTCGTCCTTGCCGGATTCACTCAAAGCGGCCTCGATGGCCGCGGGGATGCTGTCGAAGGGGACCACGGGGACGGCCGCCTTCCGCCGGATGTCCTCCGCCAGCTCCCCGGCGTTCAGGGCCCGGTAGGAGGGCGGGGTCACGGCGTAGAACTTTTTGGCGTGGGGGACGGCGACGTCGATCCCGGCGTTGAAATCCTTGTCCGCCAGCACGCCCAGAACGATGTTCAGCTTCTTCCCGGGGAAGAGCAGCTCCATGGTCTCCATGAGGGCCTCGAAGCCCTGGGGATTGTGGGCCCCGTCCACGATCACCGCGGGCTCCCGCCGCAGCAGCTCCGCCCGGCCCGGCCAGATCGCCTTGTCCATCCCGGCGTATACCTGCTCGTCGGAAATGCGGAAGCCGTGGAGGCGCAGCCGCTCGACGGCGGTGAGGGCGGTGCAGGCGTTGCGCACCTGGTAGCGGCCCAGGAGGGAGATATGCACGTGCCGCCAGGGACCGAAGGAGAAGGTGCTGCCCTTTTCGTCCATCTGCTCCACCTTCGCCGTCTCGTTGTCCGAGCGGGTGTAGGTCGCGTGCTTCTCCATGGCCTTGTCGTAAAATACCTTTTCCACCTCCGGGCTCTGCCCGTATACCACCACGTCGCCCTTTTCCTTGATGATCCCCGCCTTTTCCCCGGCAATGAGGGGCAGGGTATCCCCCAGAAACTCCATGTGGTCGAAGCCGATGTTCACCATGACGGAGACCACGCTGTCCCCGTCCAGGATGGCGTTGGTGGCGTCCAGCCGTCCGCCCATGCCCACCTCCAGCACCACCACGTCGCACCTCTGCTCCTGATACCAGCAGAAGCCCAGGGCGGTGATGAGCTCGAAGATGGTGGGCCGCCGCCGTCCCTCGGCCATGACCTCCGGCACCGCTTCGCTGATCTTCGTGGTGATCCTCGCCAGGTCCCCGTCGGGGATCTGCACCCCGTCCACCTGGATGCGCTCGTTGAAGCGCTGGATGTAGGGGGAGGTGTAGAGCCCGGTTTTGTACCCCGCCTCCCGCAGAACGCTGGCGATGAAGGCGGAGGTGGTGCCCTTGCCGTTGGTGCCCGCCACGTGAACGTACTTCAGGCCCATGTGGGGATTGCCCAGCTTTTCCAGCAGGGACTGCATCACGTTGCGTTCGTAGACGCCGCCGGGGTTGGGCGTCCCCAGGATGTAGTCCAGAGATTCCTGATAGTTCATAAAAAATCCTTCCTGCCGGTGCGTGTCCGCACAGCAGGAAGGCCAGAACACCCGAAAAGGGCAGGGTGCTGCCGTCTTGTGTCAGCGGACGCGGCACCGTGTCACAAACCTCAAAGGGTTTTTCGTCCGCGGGCGACTTCCCATCCCTGCGGCACTTTATGCACGCTGCCTACTCTGACATTCGGTTTTCAGGTCGTATCAACGACCATGCTGATTCTATCATGCTTTCGCCGGATGTCAAGCATTTTCGTCAGAAATCGGAGGGAACGCCCGATCCGCAGACGGCGCCTCCGCTTCCGCCGGGGCTGGGCCGATTCCCACGGCGGGGACAGGGGATACAAACCTGCTCCCGACCGGATGATTGTTCTTGCATCGGCCGGTGAGAACGGTGTATAATAAAACGCACATCGGAGCGGAGACGAGCATTCTGCCGGTTTGGAAAAAAGCTGCTGCGAATCGGAAAGACACCACGTCGGCTTTATTATGATGATTAGAAAAGAGTACGTTCCCGGAACGCCGCTGACCCAGGAGCAGATCGAGCGGCTGGACGATCTGAAAAACCATCCCATCGTCTGTGATGAAGACTGCCCGGAAATGACCGACGTACAGCTCCGCCGCTTCAAGCGCGTGCATCCCCGCACCGGGCAGGAGGAAAAGCAGATCGTTTGAGCGCGAATCAGCGCGCAAAGTCCGCGAGCCAAAGAGGTCCGTCCTCTTTGGCTCGTTTTTTCTGTTTTGCGGCAGAATGGAACCCGCTCTGTATCGATGGGTTTGTAAGATTTCGACGGATACGGTTGAATATATAAGGGAAGGGAGGTCGATCCGATGGACGACAGAGAATTGCTGCGCCTCCTGGAGCGGGACCCGGAAAGCGGCGTCCGGCAGCTGACGCAGCAATATGCCGGCCTGGTGTTCTCCATCATCACCGGACGGGCAGGCGGCACGGCCGGCGCAGAGGACGTGGAGGAATGCGCCGGCGACGTGTTCTTTGAGGTGTACCGAAGGCGGGAAAGCATCGACCCGGAAAAGGGAAGCCTGCGGGCTTTCATTTCGGTGGTGGCCAGGAGACGCGCCGTGAACCTGCACAGGAGAACGGCCAGAGAAGCCGGGTGCAGGGGCGGCGATGAGCTGCCGGAGGAAACGGCGACGCCCGGCCTTGAAGAGGCGCTCATGGACGCGGAGGAGCGCCGCAGCCTGACGGAGAAGGTCCGCAGCCTGGGCGAGCCGGACAGCGAGATCATTTTCCGGAGATACTATTTCGGCCAGAAGTCCAGGGAGATCGCAGCGGACCTGGGGATGACCCCCGGCGCGGTGGACACCCGCCTGAGCCGCGCCCTTGGAAAGCTGCGGAAGATGTTTGGAGGTGAAAACAATGGATGAAATGTTGACGAAAGCCTTTGACTGCTATACTCTGGAGGAAGTGGACGGGATCGCCCCGAAGGAGCTTTCCTTCGAGCTTCCGGCGGAAACGCTCCTGCGGCTGCAGGACAGCGTCCTTGAAAAGCTCCGAGCCGAGGGCAGGACGGGGGCTGCGCCTCACGTCAAGAAGAAACGCAGATGGGTGAAGACCCTGCTGATCGCGGCGGTGATCGCTGCGCTTCTGGCGGCAGGCGCTCTGGCGGCTTACCTCAGCGGCAGCCGCTTCTTTGTCCGGCTCTTCGGCGGCGAGAGCTATGACGTCATCGGGGACTACGTGATGGCCGATCTCGCGGAGGCCGACGACGGGACCCTGCGGCTCACCCTGGAAAGCGCCCTGTCGGACGGGCACTATCAGTATGTGGTGTTCTCTGTAGAGCGGCTGGACGGGGGCAGCATCTCGGGCTTCCTGCCGGATGTGGATTTTGAGTTCACCCTGGCCGAGCCCTCCCGGCTGAAGCCGGCCTGGCAATATGAAAAGCTGGACACGCCGGAGAACAGCGACAGCCGAATATACTGCCTGACGGGCATCCGCAGCGATGAGCGCATTACGGGACTGTCCATGCGTCTGAGGGGACTGTATTCCACGGAGGACGGCCATCGGGAACTGACCACCGACGTCGCCATCGAGTCCGGTTTCCTTTCCTGCCCCCTCGCCCGGGGCGGGGAGAGCGAGGGCGTATTCCGCAATATCGAGCTGTCCCCCTTCAGCCTCTGGATCGACGTGTATGAGCCCCGGGAGCGGGGCGACGGCCCGGCGACCGAGGTTCCCACGCACGGCGTCGCCCTCAAATTCCGGGATGGGGGGACCGTGGGGGCAAGCGCGGCGCAGTTCGGCGACCCTGATTATATGCAAAGCATCCGCTGGGATGCCATTCAGCGGCCCAACGGAACAAATCAGTCCCTGATCTTCATCCGGTTCCTTCCCCAGGATATCGGAAAGGTGGAAGCGGTGGTGATCGACGGCGTGGAATACCCGGTCACACTTGACGTGACAGAATAGGAGGGAAAAATGGGAAAAGGCGTGAATATCGACCCGAATTTCGCTGCGCAGCAGCAGAGCCTGGCGCGGATGCAGGCCTTGAAGCAGGCAAAAAGCGCGAGCGCGGTTTCCGGGAAGAAGCTCCTGTGGATCCTCGTGCCCGTCTTTGTCGTCGCCGCTATCATCGTGCTCCTGTTCAGCGGGGCATTTGATAAAGGAAATCACGTCCGTTATGGCGGCGCGCTCTATGAGATCTCCGACAGCGTCGTTTACGAGCTGCCCGAGGGATATGCGCCGGTGGGAACGCTGATCCACGTGGATGACCCGAAAAAAGCGGCGGAGGACCTGGCGTCCGATTGGAATCTGGAAGCGCAGCTTTTCATAAACCCTTCCGAGCCTCAAAAGGCTTATATCAGCGCTTACGGCGCCTATCTGGAGATAAAGAAAAAGAAATAAGCGGAAGCAGCAAGGACGGCAAGCAGGGCGGTCGACATCACGTCAGCCGCCCTGCGTATTTTCGACGCTCCAAATCAATCCATAGTCAAGACCGCCTTCACCACCCGGCCTGCGCCGGTATCCGCGAAGGCTTGATTGATCTCCCCGAAGGGATAGTACCGGATCAGCCGGTCGAAGGGGAAGCGGCCCTGCCGGTAGTATTCCAGCAGCTGCGGGATGAAGAGCTGGGGCACGCAGCAGCCCTCCACCACGCCCCCCAGGGTCCTGGCGGCCCCCATGAGGTCGTTTTCCACGTGGATGGTCAGCTCCTGGGTGGCCCCCACCACGGCGCAGACCCCCAGGGGCCGGGTGGAGACGAGAGAGGCGCGGACGCAGGAGCCCACGCCGGTGCAGTCCACGGCGCAGTCGGCCCCGAAGCCCCCCGTGAGGGAGCGCACCGCCTCCGGGACGTCCCCGACCTCCTTCCCGTTCAGGATATGCGTAGCCCCCAGCTCCTTCGCCAGCTCCAGCCGGGCGGGCACCACGTCGCAGGCGATGATCTCCGTACAGCCGGCGATGGCCGCCGCCATCACCGCGCAGAGCCCCACCGCGCCGCAGCCGGTGACGAGGATGCTGCTCCCCGCCCGGGGACGGAGGTAATTCAGCACCGCCCCGGCCCCCGTCTGTACGCCGCAGCCCAGCGGGGCCAGAAGCTCCAGGGGGAGGTCCTCCGGGGCGGGGATGAGGTTGTTCGTATGCACCACGGCGTATTCCGCGAAGGCCCCCTGGCCGAAAAAGGCGGAAACGGGCTCGCCCCGGAAGCGCAGCCGCCGCGTCCCGTCGAAGTGGGCGCCGGAGAAATTGAGCCGCCGGTTTTCCAGGCAGGCGTAGGGATGGCCGCTGCGGCAGTTGGGGCACTTCCCGCAGTAGCCGAAGGAGAAGAGCACCCGGTCCCCGGCCCGGAAATCCTTCACCCCCGGTCCCGTTTCCAGCACCGTGCCGCAGCCCTCGTGGCCGAAGACCGCGGGCAGGGGCACGGGGATGATCTGCCGCCGGGCCACGTCGTCCGTATGGCAGACGCCGCAGGCGGCGATCTTCACCAGCACCTCTCCCGCCTTCGGACCCTCCAGCTCCAGCGTTTCCATGTGAAAAGCCTCTCCCGGCCTTTCGATGAGCGCCGCCCGGATCTCCATATCCGCACCCTCCTTGTTTTTTTTCTCCATTTTCCCACGGCGGGGGCCGCTTGTCAATCGCGCGGCTTGCGCGCAGGCCCGCGGCGGAGTACAATGGGGAAAAAAGCTGCGAAAGGAGCGGAGAAAATGGAGATCATCAAAACCGGGGAGCGGGACGACCTGGGCTTTCCCGTGCTGAAGAAGGTGGGGGAGCCGGAGCCGGTCCGGCTTCCGGCGGAGGACCCGGCGGAGGTCCGCGCCCGCTGCGAGGGGGCCAAATTCACCCTGGAGGCGGCCTCCGGCGGCAAGAACACCCTGCTGTTCGACGATCTGGGCCGCCCCAGCGTCATGGTGCGCATCCCCATGTTCCTGTGGTCGGACGTGCTGGAGGGCGCGCCGCAGGAGCCCTGCTCCGCCTTCGTGGCGGGCGGGAAGGTGCGCGACAGCATCTGGATCAGCAAATATGAAAACGTGATCGAATACGGCCGGGCCTACAGTCTCCCCGGCCGGGACCCGGCCCACACCCTCAGCATCGGGGAGGCCCGGGCTGCCTGCGCGGCCAAGGGGCCGGGCTGGCACCTGCTCACCAACGCCGAATGGTGCGCCCTCATGCACTGGAGCGTGAAAAACGGCACCGTTCCCCGGGGCAACGCCTCCTTCGGGGGCGATCCCGTCCGCACCTGGGACCGGGGCGTCCTCTCGCCGGGACAGCGCCGGGGCCGGGGAACGGAGGAGGAGATGCGCACCCTCACCGGCACCGGGCCGGACCGCTGGAACCACGACGGCGGGCCCTGGGGCGTCGCGGACCTGAACGGGGACGTGTGGAACTGGGTCTCCGGCATCCGCACGGTGGACGGGGAGCTGCAGTTCATTCCGGACAACGACAGCGCCCTGAACGTGGACGAGGGGCCGGACAGCCCCCTGTGGAGGGCCGTCCTCCCCGACGGGAGCTTCACCGCCCCCGGCACGCCCGGCACCCTGAAATACGACGGCTGCGCCCCCGGTACCGATTCCCCGGAGGACGTGGGCGTCCGGGGCGGCTACCGCCTGAACACGGCGCTGGAATACCCCAACTACACCGGCAGCGAAGCGAACACCGCCCACCGGGCCTACGGCTGGTGCCTCTTCTCCTCCCTGAAGCCCGCCGAGGGGGTGGAGGTGCCCCCCATCCTCCAGCGGCTGGGGGCCATGCCCGCGCCGGGGGACTATAAGGACGGGTCCATCCTCTTCCTCCGCAACTACGGGGAGCGGATCGCCGCCCGGGGAGGCAGCTGGTTCGACGGGAATTTCGGCGGGGCCTGGGACCTGTACCTCCGGGAGACGAGGGCCTTCATCTATCCGGACATCGGCTTCCGGGCGGCCTGGATCGAGCCTTGACCGGCATCGTCGACGCCCACGCCCACCTCTTCCCGCCCCGGGCTCCCGGCAGCCGGGACGGGCGCAGCGGCACGACCTATCTGGCCGGCGGGCGGGTGCGGAAATGGGACGGGGAGGAAGCCGCTCTGATGCCGGAGGCCTATGGGGAAACGGGCTTCCCGGCGGAAAGGCTGCTGGAGCTCATGGACGCCTGCGGCGTCGGCAGGGCGGTGGTCCTGGCCAATTCCCTGGCCGACCCGGAGGAAAACGTCCGGGCCGTCCGGGCGCATCCGGGGCGCTTTGCCGCCGCCATGACCCTGCCCTGCTCTCCGGAGGCGCCGGAGGCGCTGCGCGCCCGGCACGCCCGGGGCCTCACCGCCGTCAAATTCGAAATGTCCCCCGGCCTGGGCTACACGAATCCCGGCTGGTATCCCGGCTTCCGGCTGGACGATCCCGCCATGGAGCCGGTATGGGACCTGGCGGGGGAGCTGGGCGTCGCCGTCGCCGTGGACCCCGGCCCCGTGGGCGGCGTCACCTATCAGACGGAGGCCCTGGCGCGTATCGCCGCCGCCTTCCCGGCGACCCGCTTCGTGATCTGCCACCTGGGCTTTCCCGACGTGCCCATGACCGACCCCGTCCGAAGGGCGGCCTGGCGGCGGATGGCGGCGCTGGCGGAAAGACCCAACGTATGGTTCGATTTCGCGGCCCTCACGGATTTCTGCCGCGGCGAAGCTCCGGCCTTCCCCACGCCGCCCCGGCTGGTGCGGGCCTTTGCCGACGAATACGGGCCCCACAAGCTGCTCTGGGGCTCCGACGCTCCCGGCGCGCTTCTGGCCGCGGATTACCCCCGGCTCCTCGGCCTTTATCGGGACAGTCCGCTGTTCACGGAGGCGGAAAAGGCCCTGCTTCTGGGGGAGAACGCCTGCCGGGCCTACGGCCTGCCGCTGTGAAGGAGGCTTCTGGGCAGAATATACAAGCGAAGCCGACGATTTTGTACAAAAAGACTAAGGACTTTTCCGGCGGCTTGTGATATCATAGGCTGAATGAAAATGTGAACGGTGATAACCGGATTTCTGACAGGAGGTTTACCACATGCTGACCGCAAAAGAAAACATGCGCCAGTCC
Organism: Oscillospiraceae bacterium; assembly: GCA_017524845.1. GTDB lineage: Bacteria > Bacillota > Clostridia > Oscillospirales > Oscillospiraceae > UBA1774. The sequence goes on along the minus strand of JAFXUU010000145.1, from coordinate 12,593 downwards.
ATCATCAAGGGCGGCAAGCCCGACCGTTTCGTCAACAATTACGAGGCCATCAATCTGATGTTCCATCCCCAGCTGATGCACAACGGCGGCGCCCCCTCCAAGGGCATCGTCAACTCCCTCAACGCCTGGGGCGTCACCATGTCCTGGCCCGACAACGTGCCCGGCGCGTTCCCCGTGCACACCGAGGACAAGATCGTCGTGAAGGATATCGAGCACTGGCAGGATTACGTCAAGGCCCCCGACATCGAGTATACCGAGGAAGAGTGGGCCCAGTGGGGCGAGAACTACAAGAACGCCGTGAACGACAAGTCCTTCACCTGCTCCTTCATCGCTCCCGGCATGTTCGAGCAGGTCCACTACCTCTGCAGCATGACCGCCGCTCTGGAATACTACCTGACCTATCCCGACGAGATCATGGATATGATCAAGTATATCAAGGATTGGGAGCTGAAGCTGGCCGAGAAGATCTGCACCTATCTGAAGCCCGAAACGATCCTCCATCACGACGACTGGGGCAGCGGCACCAACTCCTTCCTGCGGCCCAGCATGTTCGAGGATTTCTTCCTGGAGCCCTACAAGGAAGTCTACAAGTATTACCATGACCACGGCGTGGAGTTCATCCTCCACCATTCCGACAGCTACGGCGCCAACATCGTGCCCGCCATGATCGAGATGGGCATCGACGTGTGGCAGGGCGCCATGGAGATCAACAACGTTCCCGAGCTGGTTCAGAAGTACGGGGACAAGATCACCTTCATGGGCAACATCGACAACAAGAGCTGCGACTTCACCGAGTGGAGCGACGAGAACAACGAGAAGGTGGTCCGCCGGGCCCTGGAGGGCATGACCCCCAGCAGCTATATCCCCTGCATCGTGCAGGGCGGCCCCGGCTCCGTCTTCCCCGGCGTCTATCTCTCCCTCTGCAAGTATATCGACCAGGTCAACGAGGAGCGCTTCGGCATCTCCGTCGCCGATCAGGAGAAGCTGCGCAATCCCCACAACGTCATGTTCTGATAATCAACGCGAGCGGGCTCGCGTTGAGAGGGGATCGCGCTCCGCTCCCCGCGCTCGCTTGCGACGACGACCGCTCCGCGAGAGGTATTTTTCGCGAGGCGCATGTCCCCGCGAAAAATGATCGTACTTCATTCGCGCCTGCTGGCGCGAACTCTGCGAGGCTTTTTCCGAAGCGTCACCCGGGAGGGAAAACCCCTCCCGGGCTTTTTTGTGTGTGCGGAGCTCCGGCGGGAGCATAGCGTGAAAATATCCATGCCCCGGGCGTTGCATTGGAAGCCGGGGAGGTATATAATAACTTATTCAATTCGCCGTCAGTAAGGGGCAGAGTATGCGCAACTCGATTTCCATCCGCGGGGCGCGGACGAACAACCTGAAAAACGTCAATCTGGAGATCCCCCGGGAGCAGCTGGTGGTGTTCACCGGCCTTTCCGGCAGCGGGAAGAGCAGCCTCGCCTTCGACACCATTTATGCCGAGGGTCAGCGCCGCTATGTGGAGAGCCTCAGCTCCTACGCCAGGCAGTTCCTGGGCCAGATGGAGAAGCCGGACGTGGATTCCATCGACGGGCTCAGCCCCGCCATCTCCATCGATCAGAAGACCACCTCCAAGAATCCCCGTTCCACCGTGGGCACGGTGACGGAGATCTACGACTACCTGCGCCTGCTCTGGGCCCGGGTGGGGGTGCCCCACTGTCCGAAATGCGGGAAGGAGATCCGCCAGCAGACGGTGGACCAGATCGTGGACCAGCTGATGCAGTACCCGGAGGGGACGCGGCTGCAGATCCTGGCCCCCATGATCCGGGGGCGGAAGGGCGAATACGTCAAGCTCTTCGAGGACGCCCGGAAGAGCGGCTACGTGCGCTGCCGGGTGGACGGGAATATCTGCGATCTCTCCGAGGAGATCAAGCTCAACAAGAATCAGAAGCATACCATCGAGATCGTGGTGGACCGGCTCGTCGTGCGGCCCGACGCCCTCCGCCGGATCACGGACAGCGTGGAAACGGCCTCCAACATGGCCGGGGGCATCATCACCGTGAACCTCGCCGGGGACGGCACGGACCTGCTTTTCTCCCAGAACTACGCCTGCGAGGACTGCGGCATCAACATCGAGGAGCTGAGCCCCCGGTCCTTCTCCTTCAACAACCCCTACGGGGCCTGCCCCACCTGCGGCGGCCTGGGCTGCCAGCTGCGGGTGGACCCGGAGCTCATCATCCCCAATCCGGAGCTCAGCATCGAGGACGGGGGCATCTGCGCCTCCTCCTGGGGCAACGTGCGCAGCGATTCCATCTCCCGCATGTATTTCGAGGCCCTGGCCAAAAAATACAAGTTCAAGCTCACCACCCCCATCAAGGACCTGAGCGAGGAGGCGAAGAACGCGCTCCTCTACGGCACCGGAGGCGAGAAGCTGAGCCTGCATTATCAGCGGGAGCGGGGCACCGGCACCTTCTCCCAGCCCTTCGAGGGCATCGTCAACAACCTCAAGCGCCGCTACCACGAGACCCAAAGCCCCTCCATGCGCACGGAGCTGGAGCAGTATATGTCCGAATACCCCTGTCCCGACTGCGGCGGAAAGCGCCTGAAGGACACGGCCCGGGCCGTCACGGTGGGGGGGATGGGCATCACCGACTTCACCGACCTCTCCGTGAAGGACGAGCTGCGCTTCCTGGACGGGCTGGCCCTTTCGGGGCAGGACGCCATGATCGCCGACCGCATCCTCAAGGAGATCCGCACCCGGCTGGGCTTCCTGCAGAGCGTGGGCCTGGAGTATCTGAGCCTCAGCCGTCAGGCGGGCACCCTCTCCGGCGGGGAGAGCCAGCGCATCCGCCTGGCCACCCAGATCGGCAGCTGCCTCATGGGGGTGCTGTACATCCTGGACGAGCCCAGCATCGGTCTGCACCAGCGGGACAACCAGAAGCTGCTGGACACCCTGAAGAAGCTGCGGGACCTGGGCAACACCCTCATCGTGGTGGAGCACGACGAGGACACCATGCGCGCCGCGGATTATCTGGTGGACATCGGCCCCGGGGCCGGGAACCACGGGGGCGAGGTGGTCTGCGCCGGCACCCCGGCGGAGGTCATCGCCTGCCCGGATTCCATCACCGGCGCCTATCTCCGGGGGGAAAGGGCCATCCCCGTGCCCGCCGAACGGCGGAAGGGCAGCGGGCAGTTCCTGGAGGTGCTGGGCTGCGAGGAAAACAACCTGAAAAACATCGACGTGCGCATTCCCCTGGGGACCTTCACCTGCGTCACGGGGGTCTCCGGCAGCGGAAAGAGCAGCCTGGTGAACCAGATCATCAACCGGGCCCTGGCGGGCCAGCTGAACCGCAGCAAGGTGAAGCCGGGGAAGTTCCGGGCCATGAGGGGCGCGGAATACCTGGACAAGGTCATCGACATCGACCAGAGCCCCATCGGGCGCACGCCCCGCTCCAACCCCGCCACCTATACCGGCGTCTTCAACGACATCCGGGAGCTTTTCGCCTCCACGCCGGACGCGAAGGCCCGGGGCTACGGCAGCGGCCGCTTCTCCTTCAACGTGCGGGGCGGGCGCTGCGAGGCCTGCAGCGGCGACGGGCTCCTGAAGATCGAGATGCACTTCCTGCCGGACATCTACGTGCCCTGCGAGGTCTGCAAGGGCCGCCGCTACAACCGGGAGACCCTGGAGGTGCGCTACAAGGGAAAGAACATCTACGAGGTGCTGGAGATGACCGTGGACGAGGCCCTGCACTTCTTTGAAAACCTCCCCAGGCTCAGCGCCAAGATCCGCGCCCTCTACGACGTGGGTCTGGAATACGTGAAGCTGGGCCAGCCCTCCACCACCCTCTCCGGCGGCGAAGCCCAGCGGGTGAAGCTGGCCACGGAGCTCCTGCGCCCCGCCACGGGCAACACCCTGTACGTGCTGGACGAGCCCACCACCGGCCTCCACGCTTTCGACGTGCAGAAGCTGCTGAACGTGCTCAACCGCCTGGCGGACGCGGGGAACACCATCCTGGTGATCGAGCACAACCTGGACGTGATCAAGTCTGCGGACTACATCGTCGACCTGGGCCCCGAGGGGGGCGACCGGGGCGGCGAGATCGTCTGCACCGGCACGCCGGAGGAGGTGGCCCTCTGCGGGGAGAGCTATACCGGGCAGTTCCTGCGGGGGAAGCTCCCATGAACCGGCTGAGCTTCGGCGGCGGAAGCGAGGGGACGGTGATCTCCGGCAGCATCCAGTCCGTCGTTTACGCGAACGATGAAAACGGCTATGCGGTGCTGCGCCTGACCCTGGACGACGGCGGCACGGCGACCCTGGTGGGGACCCTGCCCTATGCCGCGCCGGGGGAGGAGCTCACGGCGGAGGGGACCTGGAGCACCCACAGCGCCTACGGGGACCAGTTCAGGGCGGAGCACATCGAGCGCGTCCTGCCCGACACCGCCGCCGGCATCTACGCCTATCTCTCCTCCGGCGTCCTCAAGGGCGTGGGACCGGCCACGGCCCGCAACATCGTGGAGCATTTCGGAGCGGATTCCCTGCGCGTCCTGGAGGAGGAGCCGGAGAAGCTGGCCGCGCTGAAGGGCATCCCGGAGCGGAAGGCCCGGGAGATCGGGGCGGCATATCGGAAGCAGTCGGCCCTGCGGCGGCTGCTGGAGTTTTTCTCCGCCGCGGGCATCAGGCTGGGCTACGCCGTGCGCCTCTACCGCAGCTACGGGGAGGACTCCATGGAGGTCCTCCTGGCAAACCCCTACCTCCTCTGCGAGGATTACTACGGCGCCTCCTTCGCCGACGCCGACCGGCTGGCCCTGAAGCTGGGCTTCGGGGGCGACAGCCCGGAGCGGGTGGAGGCGGCGGTGCTCTTCGAGCTGAGCCACAACGCCTCCGGCGGCCATTGCTTCATCCCCGCGGAGAAGCTGGCCGGGGCCGTCTGCCAGCTCATCGGCGTCACGGAGGAGCAGAGCCGGGACGCCATCGGCCGCCTGCAGGAGAGCGGGGAAGTGGTGCGGGACGTGATCGCGGGGCTGGACGCCGTCTATCTCCGGCGGCTGTTCGAGGCGGAAACGGAGGTCGCGGCGCGGCTGCTGCGGATGCGGGGCCGTCTCCCCGGCGGCGAGCGGGCGGAGGAATACCTGCTCCTGGCCCAGAGGGACATGGGCCTCTCCCTGGCTCCGAAGCAGCGGGAGGCCGTGACCGAGGCGGTGCAGTACGGGGTCTTCGCCCTCACCGGTGGACCCGGCACCGGCAAGACCACCACCATCCGGGCCATCCTCTCCGTGTTCGGCCGCATGGGCCTGCGGGTGTCCCTGGCGGCCCCCACGGGGCGGGCGGCCAAGCGGATGCAGGAGCTCACCGGGCAGGACGCCTCCACCGTCCACCGGCTGCTGGAAACGGGTTACGACCCGGACCTGGGCCTGCTGGTCTTCAAGCGGGACGAGCACGACCCCCTGGAGGCGGACGCGGTGGTCCTGGACGAGGCCAGCATGGTGGACATCACGCTGATGCAGGCCCTGCTGAAGGCCATGAAGCCCGGCGCCCGCCTGATCCTGGTGGGGGACGCGGATCAGCTCCCCTCCGTGGGTCCCGGCAATCTGCTGAAGGACCTCCTGCGCTCCGGCGCGGTGCCCGCGGTGACCCTGCAGGACGTGTTCCGCCAGGCGGAGGAGAGCCGCATCATCGTTTCGGCCCACCTCATCAACCGGGGGGAGCTGCCGGAGCTGCGCAACAGCGGCGGCGACTTCTTTTTTCTGCGCCGGAGGCAGGGGGAGGAGGCCCTGAAAACGATCCTGGAGCTCTGCGCCCGGCGCCTGCCCGGCAACATGGGCATCCCCTCCGAGGAGATCCAGGTCCTGAGCCCCACGCGCCTGGGCGTCACCGGCACGGTGAACCTGAATCGGGAGCTCCAGGCCGCCCTGAATCCCCCCGGAGAAGGGAAGGCGGAGAAGGCCTACGGCTCCTTCGTGTTCCGGACGGGGGACCGGGTGATGCAGATCCGCAACAACTACGACCTGCTGTGGCGCAGGCCCACGGGAGAGCTCGGGGCCGGCGTCTACAACGGGGACGTGGGCAGGATCGTGAGCCTGGATATCTCCGCCCAGACCCTCACGGTGGAATTCGAAGACCGCAGCGCCGAATATTCCTTCGAGCTTCTGGGAGAGCTGGAGCCCGCCTATGCCATGACGGTGCACAAGTCCCAGGGCAGCGAATACCGGGCGGTGATCCTGGCCCTTTGCTCCGGCGCGCCGAATCTGCTGAACCGCAGCGTCCTCTATACCGCCGTGACCAGGGCCATAAGCCTGCTGGTGGCGGTGGGGGACGACGCCGTGTTTGCCAGGATGGTGGAAAACGACCGTACCCAGCGCCGCTACTGCGGCCTGAAGACCCGCCTCGCGGCGGCGGACGCATGAGCCTTGCGGACCTGCTCTATCCCCGGAAATGCCCCTTCTGCGCCTGCCTGCTGCCGGAGGAGGAGCCGGGAGATATCTGCCCGGCGTGCCGGAGGGACCTGCCCTGGACCCGGGGCGGCGGAAAGACGAAGGGGAGCTTCTTTTCCCTCTGCGTCTCTCCGCTGACGTACGCGGGAAAGGCGAGGGAAGCGCTGCTGCGCTTCAAATTCCGGGGCCGCCGGGCCTATGCCCGCTGCTTCGGCCGCCTCATGGCGGACTGTGTGCGGGAAAACGTCCCCTGGGAGCTGCACACGGTCTCCTACGTGCCCCTCCACTGGCTGCGCTTCCGGAAGCGGGGCTATTCCCAGAGCCGCCTGCTGGCCGGGGCCGTGGCGGCGGAGCTGGGGCTGCCCTGCGCGCCCCTGCTGCGAAAGACCCGGGCCGTCCGGCCCCTGTCCGGCATGGGCGCGGGCGACCGGCGCCGCGCCGCCGTTTCCGGCGCTTTCGCCTTCCGGCCTTCGGCAGAGGGCGCGGCGGCGGGAAAGAACGTCCTCCTGACGGACGACGTGGTGATCAGCGGGGCCACCCTCTCGGAATGCAGCCGCGTCCTGCTGACGGCGGGGGCGGAACGGGTGGTCTGCGTGACCCTCTGCCGCCCGGCAGAGGGGGGAAAACAAGGATTTGTCTGCTGAGGAAACAATATGAAGCTGTTTGGAAGTGACGTTGGGGTAGATCTGGGCACCGCAGCCCTGCGCATGAGCCTGAAGGGAAAGGGCGTGGTGCTCCAGGCGCCCTCCGTGCTGGCCGTGGAAAAGCCGAGCGGCCGCGTGCTGGCCGTGGGAGAGGAAGCGCTGAAGATGCTGGGGCGCACCCCGGCGAACCTGGCGGCCATCCGGCCCATGAGCCAGGGCGTGATCTCCGATTATGACATGGCGGTCAAGCTGCTGCGGGAGCACCTTCGGTCGATCCTGCCCTTCAGCACGGTGAAGCCCCGGCTGCTGTTCTCCGTCCCGGGGAGCATCAGCTCCGTGGAGGAGCGGGCCGTGGTGCAGGCCGGACTGCAGGCCGGGGCCAGAAAGGTCTATCTCCTGGAAGCGCCCCTGGCCGCGGCCATCGGAGCGGGCCTGCCCATCGGGGAGGCCGCCGGACGCATGGTGGTGGATATCGGCGCGGGGACGACGGACGTCGCCGTGCTGAGCCTGGGCGGCATCTGCGCTTCCGGCAGCATCCGCCTGGGGGGCGACGCCATGCGGGACGCCCTCGTCCGCTACGTCCGCCGGGAGCACGGGGTCATCATCGGGGAGACCATGGCGGAGGAAGCCAAGGGAAAGGTGGGCTGCCTGACCGCCCCCGGAGACCGCAGCTGCGAGGTGCGCGGCCGGGATCTTCTCTCCGGCCTGCCCCGCCTGGTGAACCTCACGGAGGCGGAGATGCCCGGCGCTCTGGAGGAATCCTGCCTCCGCATCCTGGAGGCGATCCGGGGCGTTCTGGAGCTGACGCCGCCGGAGATGGTGTCGGACATCAGCCGCAACGGCATCACCCTCACCGGGGGCGGCAGCCGCCTGCGGGGGCTGGCGGAGACCCTGGAGGAGCAGACCCATCTGCCCGTCCTCCTGGCGGACGACGGGGAGGACTGCGTGATCGCGGGCGTGACCCGGGTGCTGGACAAGCTGGATGAGATGCGCGACGGGCCGCTGAACCTGATGCGGAGAAAGCAGCTGACATGAGCGGGGATGTCCACGGCGGCCACAGGGACCGCATGAGGCGGCGCTACCTGGAGCAGGGGCTGGAGGGCTTCAACGACCACGAAGCCCTGGAGCTTCTGCTCTTTTACGCCATCGGCCGCATGGACGTGAATCCCCTGGCACACCGTCTGATGGAGCACTTCGGCAGCTTCCGGGGGGTGCTGGACGCCGACCCCGCCGAGCTCACGGAGGTGGAGGGCGTCGGTCAGAGCGCCGCCCTGCTCCTGCGCCTCATCAAGGATATGAACCGGCGTTATCTGCTGGACGTGCAGTCCGCGGAGAAGCGGCTCGACCTGAAAAAGCCGGAGGCGGCGGGCCGGTTTTTCCTGCCGTATTTCTACGGCCTCCGGGAGGAACGGGTCTACGCCGCCTTCCTGGACGACAAGCTGCTCCTGCTCGGCTGCCGCCTGCTGTCGGAGGGCGGCATCAGCGCCGCGCCGGTGAGCCTGCGGAAGCTGGTGGAGGCCGTCATCCGGGAAAAGGCCACCTGCGTCATCCTGGCCCACAACCATCCCACCGGCCAGGCCGTCCCCTCCGTGGAGGACCGGGAGGCTACCGCGAAGATCGCGGCGGCTCTGGAATCGGTGCAGATCCGGCTTCTGGACCATATCATCGTGGCCGCGAACGAATACGTCTCCATGGCGGACTGCGGCTACTTCCAGCAAAAGTGAGGAGGAAACGCCATGCCCGAATTCAAGGTCGTCAGTGATTTCAGGCCTGCGGGAGATCAGCCGGAGGCCATCGACGCCCTGTCCCGGGGCCTGGAGATCGGGCTGGAGGAGCAGACGCTTCTGGGCGTCACCGGCTCGGGAAAGACCTACACCATGGCCAAGGTCATCGAGCGGGCCCAGCGGCCCGCCCTGGTGCTCTCCCACAACAAGATCCTCGCCGCCCAGCTCTGCAGCGAGTTCAAGGAGTTCTTCCCGGAAAACGCGGTGGAGTATTTCGTCTCCTACTACGACTATTATCAGCCGGAGGCCTATATCCCCACCACCGACACCTTCATCGAGAAGGACGCCGGCATCAACGACGAGATCGAGCGCCTGCGCCACAGCGCCACCGCCTCCCTCTTCGAGCGGCGGGACGTGATCGTGGTGGCCTCCGTCAGCTGCATCTACGGCCTGGGGGACCCGGAGGACTACAAGGGCATGATCCTCTCTCTGCGGGAGGGCCAGACGAGGAAGCGGGAGGAGGTCCTGGCCAAGCTGGTGGAGATGCGCTATGAGCGCAACGACATGGCCTTCGACCGCAATATGTTCCGCGTCCGGGGGGATACCCTGGAGATCTTTCCCGTCTATTCCCGGGACACCGCCATCCGGGTGGAGTTCTTCGGGGACGAGATCGACCGCATCAGCGAGGTACAGGCGGTCACCGGCGCGGTGCAGCGGCGGCTCAGTCACGCGGCGGTCTATCCCGCCTCCCACTACGTCACCTCCCGGGAGAAGCTGGAGGCCGCCATCGAGCGCATCGGCGCGGAGATGGAGGAGCGGGTGAAGTGGTTCGAGGAGCAGGGGAAGCTCATCGAGGCCCAGCGCATCCGCCAGCGCACTACCTACGACATGGAGATGATGAAGGAGCTGGGATACTGCTCCGGCATCGAGAACTATTCCCGGGTCATCTCCAACCGGGCGCCCGGCTCGCCCCCCATGACCCTCATCGACTATTTCCCGAAGGATTTCCTCCTGATGATCGACGAGAGCCATGTGACCCTGCCCCAGCTGCGAGCTATGTACGCCGGGGACCGGGCCCGGAAGACGAACCTGGTGGAATACGGCTTCCGTCTCCCCAGCGCCTTCGACAACCGGCCCCTGAACTTCGACGAGTTCCGCAGCCGCATCCATCAGACGATCTACGTCAGCGCCACCCCGGGGGAGTACGAGCTGAGCCGCTCCGGCCAGGTGGTCGAGCAGGTGATCCGCCCCACGGGCCTGCTGGATCCCCAGGTCTTCGTCCGCCCCAGCGAGGGACAGATCGACGATCTCATCGGGGAGATCAACCTTCGGGCGGCCAAAAAGGAGCGCACCCTGGTCACCACCCTCACCAAGCGCATGGCGGAGGACCTCACGGAGTTCCTGCGGAAGGCGGGCATCCGCGTCCGCTATATGCACCACGACATCGGCTCCACGGAGCGCATGGAGATCATCCGGGACCTGCGCCTGGGCGAGTTCGACGTGCTGGTGGGCATCAACCTGCTGCGGGAGGGCCTGGACCTGCCGGAGGTGAGCCTGGTGGCCATCCTGGACGCGGACAAGGAGGGCTTCCTGCGCAGCGGGACCTCCCTCATCCAGACCATCGGCCGGGCCGCCCGGAACGCGGAGGGCACCGTCATCATGTACGCCGACAGCCGCACTCCCGGCATGGACTACGCCATCACGGAGACGGAGCGCCGCCGCAGAAAGCAGCAGGCCTACAACGAGGCGAACGGCATCGTGCCGAAGACCATCGTGAAGGGCGTGCGGGAGCTCATCGAGATATCCAGGTCCGCCGCCGACGGGGAGACGAAGAGCGGCGTGCGTATGACCGCCCGGGAGCGGGCGGAGGCCATCGAGAAGCTGGAAAAGGAGATGAAGAAGGCTTCGAAGATGCTGGAATTCGAATACGCCGCCGTCCTGCGGGACCGGATCATCAAGCTCCGGGGGGAGAAATAGCGGCGCTTTCGGGCGTGAAAAGAAAAAACTCGCGGCGGGCATGGGATGCATGCCCGCCGCGGCCTTTGCTGTGGGTGAGTTTATCCGATGGTCATGGTCACGGTGTCCGTCTGCACCGTATTCCCGTAGGCGTCGGTGACGACGCAGTAGAGCTGCCGCCCGGTACTGGACGACGTGAGCTCCGCGCTGTAGGTGGCTGTGGTGACGGAGGATTTGGTGAACCTCGTCGCCGTGCGGTTCTTGACCCACCACTGATAGTGGAGCCCTTCGCCGGTCGCCTCCACGGTGAAGAGGGCCGTGCTGCCCAGGGAACCGATATAGTTATTCGGCTGAGAGACAAGGATCAGCGGTGTGATGGTCATGGAAACGATATTCGACTGAATTGTGTTGCCGTAGGCGTCGGTGACGACGCAGTAGAACTGTGTGCCGGTGTTGTACGACGTGAGCCTGACACTGTAGTTGCGTGTGGTGACATCCGTCCTTGAGAATACAGAGGCAGAAGGAGACTTTTGGTACCACTGAAATGAGAGACCGTCGCCGTCTGCGAATATCCCGAAGGAGGCGGTGCTGTTTTCAGAGCCGACATAATCCACCGGCTGTGTAAGGATGGAGAGAGCGGTTGGGGAGAGGATTAAGGTAACCGTATTCGTCCGGGCGGTGTTGCCGTAGGCGTCGGTGACGACGCAGTAGAATTGTGTGCCGTTGCTGTTTCCGTCAATCTCAGCGCTGCAGGCAGCGGAAGTCGCGCCGGATTTCGGGATGAACACCGATGAAGAGCGGTGCTTGTAATACCACTGATATCTGAGCCCCTCACCCTCGGCTTCTACGGTGAAGGTGGCGGTGCTGTACTTGACGCCGGTATAGTCCTCCGGCTGGGTGACGATGGTCAGCGGCGTGATTCCCGTTTCGACGGTAACGGAGGCGGTGCCCGTCTGCACGCTGCAGCCCGCGGCATCGGTGACGATACAATAGACCTGCGTCCCGTCGTCGGCAGCCGCCAGCGTCAGGCTGCAGTTTGCCCCCGCCGCATCGGACAGCGCAAACGCCGAAATCCCGGGAGCCTTGACGTACCAGGCGTAGGCGTAGGGCTCCGTGCCGCCCGTCACGTCCACGGTGAAGACCGCCGTGTCCCCGACGCTGCCCGTGAAATCCGCGAGGTCTGCGGCGACGGCGAGGGGCGCGGGCTGGGCGGCGACGGTCATGGAGACCGTGTTCGTCTGCGCCGTGTTGCCGTAGGCGTCGGTGACGACGCAGTAGAGCTGCCGCCCGGAATTGGAGGCCGTGAGGGTCACGCTGTAGGCGGCGGAAACGACGGAGGACTTGGAGAACTTCGTCGCCGTGCGGGATTTGACCCACCACTGGTAGCTGAGACCGTCGCCCTGGGCAAGGACGGTGAAGGAGGCGGTATCGCCGACGCTGCCCGTGAAATCCGCCAGGTCGGCGGTGACGGCAAGGGGCGTCTGGGATGCGCTGACGGTCATGGTGACCGTATTCGTCTGCGCGGTATTTCCGTAGGCGTCGGTGACGACGCAGTAGAGCTGATTGCCGTTCCGCGCCGCGGTGAGGGTCACGCTGTAGGTGGCGGAAACGACGGAGGACTTGGAGAACTTCGTCGCCGTGCGGGATTTGACCCACCACTGGTAGGAGAGCCCGTCGCCCTCGGCCTGAACGGTGAAGGAAGCCGTATCGCCGACGCTGCCCGTGAAATCCGCCAGGTCGGCGGTGACGGCGAGGGGCGCAGGCTGGGCGGCGACGGACATGGAGACGGTGTTCGTCTGCGCCGTGTTGCCGTAGGCGTCGGTGACGACGCAGTAGAGCTGCCGCCCGGAAT
>JAFXUU010000144.1 GCA_017524845.1 Oscillospiraceae bacterium | reverse complement strand
TGGTGTTCCTGAACAAGTGCGACCAGGTCGACGACCCCGAGCTGCTGGAGCTGGTGGAGATGGAAGTCCGCGAGCTGCTGGACACCTACGGCTTCCCCGGCGACGACACCCCCATCATCAAGGGCAGCGCCCTGAAGGTCCTGGAGTCCAATTCCACCGATCCCCATGCCCCCGAGTACGGCTGCATCTGGGAGCTGATGGACGCCGTCGACACCTGGATCGCCACCCCCGAGCGCAAGTCCAATCTGCCCTTCCTGATGCCCATCGAGGACGTGTTCACCATCACCGGCCGCGGCACCGTCACCACGGGCCGTGTGGAGCGCGGTCAGGTCAAGATCGGCGATAAGGTCGAGATCGTCGGCATCAAGGAGACCAAGGAGACCGTCGTCACCGGCACCGAGATGTTCCACAAGACCCTCGATTTCGCCGAGGCCGGCGACAACGTGGGCTGCCTGCTCCGCGGCATCGCGAAGAACGAGGTCGAGCGCGGCCAGGTCCTGGCTGCTCCCAAGAGCATCAAGCCCCTGACCAAGTTCACCGGCCGTGTGTACGTCCTGACCAAGGAAGAGGGCGGCCGTCATACCCCCTTCTTCAACAACTACCGTCCCCAGTTCTACTTCCGCACCACCGACGTGACCGGCGTCATCACCCTGCCCGACGGCGTCGAGATGTGCATGCCCGGCGACAACGTGGACATGAAGGTCGAGCTGATCACCCCCATCGCCATCGAGAAGGAGCTGCGCTTCGCCATCCGTGAGGGCGGCCGCACCGTGGGCTCCGGCGTCGTCATCGCCATCGAGGAGTAAGGCTCCCGGCCCAAGTTCGGGCTTCGGAAAGCCGCTCCGCAAGGCTATGCCTTTTTCCGGGAGGGACCGTTTTTTCGGTCCCTCCCGTTTTATGTCCTCTTTCGGCTTATTCACGAAAACCGGCGTCCCTGCCCGGGAAAACGTGGCAAAAAATGAGAAATCCTCTTGCTAATTCTCATAGGCCGGTGTATACTATACATATGGCGTATTTTGCGCAGAGATCGGCAGTTTTTTGCGGGAGGAGTTTGCATCATGTTCAGCATCGGGGACCGGATCGCCCACCCCCTGCACGGCGCAGGCGTGATCGACGGGATCGTGGAACGTCGGATCAACGGCGTCACCAGAGAGTACTACAGGCTGCGCTATCCGGCCGGCGGCATGGAGGATATGATCCCCGTGGACAACTGCGAGGAGATCGGCATCCGCTCCATCATCTCCTCCGAGGAGGCCGACGGGATCCTGCAGGAGCTGGGGGACATCGAGATCGACATGACGCAGAACTGGAACCGGAGATACCGGGAGAACATGATCCGCATCAAGAGCGGGAACCTGCTGGAGGTCGCCAGGGTCATCAAGGGCTTGATGGCGCGGGACGCGGAAAAGGGCCTCTCCACGGGAGAACGCAAGATGCTGCGCAGCGCCAAGCAGATCCTGATCTCGGAGATCGTCCTTGCCAAGGGCTGCGAATACGAGGAAGTGGAGCAGCAGATCAACCGGGCGATGGTCTGATACGAAATTCTGACAGAGCTGTTTATGCCATCCTTCGCAAGGTCTCTGACGGGCGGCCCGCCTGCGTCCGGCGCCGCGTCCGGCGCGGTTTCTGCCCGCTGCCCGGCTGAAGCTCTCTGTCAGGATCTGGTATTCGAATGAATCAGCCGCAGGAGGGTCGGGTCACGCCCGACTCTTGTTTGTGTTCCCGCTTCTTCCGGGAAGCGGGCCGGAGGCGCAGCCGATGAAGAAAAAAAGAGAGATCCGGCTCCCGGCGCTGACCGGCCGCCGGAGCGGGCGCGGGCTCGTTTCCGCCGTGGTGCTGGCCGCCGGCAGCAGCACCCGCATGGGCAGCGACAAGATGGCCGCCGTCTTTGCCGGCAGTACGGTGATCGCCCACACCCTTCGGGCCCTGCAGGAGAGCCCGGAGATCGGGGAGCTGGTGCTGGTGGTCCGGGAGGGGGCGGAGAAAAGCGCCCTGGCCGGGGCCTCCGGCTGCGGCAAGCTCCGCCGGGTGGTGAAGGGCGGCGAAAGCCGCACGGAGTCCGCCTGGCTGGGGGTCATGGCCTGCGACCCGGCCGCGGAGCTCATCCTCATCCACGACGGGGCCCGGCCCCTGGTCACGCCGGAGGTGATCGCCGCCGCCGTCAAGGGCGCCAGGGAATACGGGGCCGCCGTGCCGGTGGTCCCGGTGACGGACACCGTCAAGGTGGGGAAGAACGGCTTTGCCGCCGACACGCCGGACCGCAGCGCCCTCTTCGCCGCGCAGACGCCCCAGGGCTTCCGGGCGGAGCTCATCAAGGCCGCCCTGAAGGACGCCCTGGACCGGAAGCTCAGCCTGAGCGACGACTGCGCCGCCGTGGAACGGCTGGGCATGCGGGTAAAGCTGGTGGAGGGGGACCCGCGCAACCGCAAGATCACCCTTCCCTCTGACCTGAAGCTCGCGGAAATACTGTGGGAGGAAATGCATCCATGAGGATCGGACACGGATATGACGTTCACCGCATCGTGCCGGGCAGGCGCCTGGTGCTCTGCGGCGTGGAGATCCCCTGGGACCGGGGTCTGCTGGGCCATTCCGACGCGGACGCCGCGGCCCACGCCCTGATGGACGCCATCCTGGGGGCAGCGGCCCTGGGGGACATCGGCCAGCTCTTTCCGGACACGGATCCCCGCTACGAGGGGGCGGACAGCATGGTCCTCCTGGGGGAGGTCTGCCGCCGGGCCGGGGAGGCAGGTTACCGCCTCGGCAACTGCGATATCACCATCCTGGCCCAGAAGCCGAAGCTCATGCCCCACATCCCCGCCATGCGCCGACGTCTGGCGGAGGTCATGCATACGGAGCCGGACCGGGTCAGCGTCAAGGCCACCACGGAGGAGGGCCTGGGCTTCACCGGCGCGGAGGAGGGCATTGCCGCCCACGCCGTGGTACTGCTGGAGGAAAGGGCGAGGATCCGGAAGCTATGAACGTCCATAAAGCGGAATTTGTGAAGTCCGCCGCCTCCGCCGCGGACTTCGTGCGGGACGGGCGGCCCCAGCTGGCCTTCGCCGGCCGCTCCAACGTGGGGAAGTCCTCCGTCATCAACCGGTTGCTGAACCGGAAGAATTTCGCCCGGGTGGGGGCCACGCCGGGAAAGACCGTGCACGTGAACTATTTTCTGGTGGACGGCGTGTGGCTGGCGGATCTGCCGGGCTACGGCTACGCGAAGGTCTCCCAGAGCGAAAAGGAGCGGTGGGGCAGGCTCATGGAGAGCTATTTCCGCTCCGGCCTCATCACCGCGGGGGTCCTCATCGTGGACGCCCGCCACGCCCCCAGCAGGGACGACGTGACCATGCTGCAGTGGTTCCGCTCCTCCGACTGCCCCCTGGTGGTGGTGGCCAACAAGCTGGACAAGGTGAAGAAGAGTCAGAGGGAAGAGAGCGTCGGTCTGGTGCGGGACACCCTGGAGCTCACGGGGAAGGATACGCTCATCCCCTTCTCCGCGGAGGACGGCACCGGGCGCGACGCGCTGCTGGCCTGCCTGGAGGCCTTCGTATGACCTTCCGCAGCGTCCTGGCCGGACTGGACTGGAGCTATCTCAGCCGGCTCCTGCTCAGCGCCGTCCCGGCCCTCCTGTGCATCATGATCCACGAGATCTGCCACGGCGCGGCGGCCTACGCCCTGGGGGACCGGACGGCGGCCACCCAGGGCCGTCTGAGCCTGAACCCCCTGCGCCACATCGACTGGTTCGGCCTCCTGATGCTGATGATCTTCCACTTCGGCTGGGCAAAGCCCGTGAGCGTGGATATGCGCAACTTCAAAAATCCGAAGCGGGACATGGCCGTCACCGCCCTGGCGGGGCCCCTGTCCAACTTCGTGCTGGCGGTCCTGGCGCTGTTCCTCTTCGGCCTGGGCTACCGCGCCCTGGCGGATTCGAAGGCGGGGAACCTCCTGCTGTCCCTGCTGAACGGCGTCGCCTATCTCAGCATCGCCCTGGGCCTCTTCAATCTCATCCCCATCCCGCCCCTGGACGGGTCGAAGGTGCTCTTCGCCTTCCTGCCGGATAAAGCCTACGTCCGGCTGATGGTGCTGGAGCGCTACGGGATGATATTGCTCATCGTCCTGGTGGTGCTCATGAACCGGGTCTTTGCCGTGTCCCCGGTGGCGGCGGCCTCCGAGGCCGTGTACGACGCGTTTTTCCGCATCGCGGTGTTTGCGGATTCCCTGATCAAGTAAGGAAACGATATGGACGATCTGACCTTTCGCCTCCCCGGCCTGAAGCGGACGAGGGGGGAGACCGCGGACTTCGAGGGGCCCCTCAGCCTTATCCTGCAGCTGCTCAGCCGCAACCGGGTGGAGATCCAGGACATCCGCATCGGGGATATCCTGGACCAGTACATGGCCTGGCTGGCGGGGATGGAGCGCATGGACCTGGAGGTCACGGGGGAGTTCATCACCATGGCCTCCTACCTCCTGTATATCAAGGCCCGCACCCTTCTGGAGGGCACGCGGGAGGTGGAGGAGCTGGACGAGCTCATTTCCTCCCTGGAGGCCCAGAAGCGAAAAGAGACCCTGGAGCGCATGAAGCTGGCCGCCGAATGGCTGGGCGGCCGCAGCGGCCTGGGGGAGGGGATCTTCATCCGCGCCCAGGAGCCCATCGACGGCCCGCCGGAATACCGGGCCCACAGCCCGGCCCTGCTCCTGCGGGCCCTGGGGGAGATCACGGGCCGGGAGCGGGAGGCGGCGGCCCTGCCCCGCACCGTACCGGTCCCGGCGCCCCTGGCCTATTCCATCCGGGACAAGTCGGACGAGATCCTGCTGCGCCTGCGGGACCGGGGGCGCGTCTCCCTGGCGGAGCTCTTCGCGGAGAGCCGCAGCCGCAGCGAGCTCACCGCCGCCTTCCTCTCCGTGCTGGAGCTGTACCGGGCGGAGCAGATCGGCCTTTTGGACACGGAAAACGGCCTGGAGGTGCTGGCCGCCCCGGCGGCGGACCCGGCCGGGGACAGGGACGGAGGAAACGCCCATGGAAGCTGACGGCATCATCGAGAGCATCCTGTTCGCCGCGGGGGAGCCCTTTCCCATCCCGCGGCTCATGGCCCTGCTGGACCTGAGCCGGGAGGAGGTGCTGGCCGCCGCCCGCCGGTTGGGGGACCGGTACAGCTACGAGCACCGGGGCATCCGCCTGCTGGTGCTGGAGGACGCGCTGCAGCTGGGCAGCGCCCCGGAATACGCCGATTGGGTGCGCCGGGCGCTGGATACCCGGAAGCCCGCCCGCCTGAGCCCCGCCGCGCTGGAGGTGCTGGCCATCGCCGCCTATTTCCAGCCCGTGACCCGCACCTATATCGAGCAGATCCGGGGGGTGGACAGCAGCTATACCGTGGGCCTCCTGGTGGAGAAGGGCTTTCTGGAGCCCTGCGGCAGACTGGACGCCCCGGGCCGCCCCATGCTTTTCCGGACGACGGCGGCCTTCCTGCGGGTGTTCGGCCTCTCCTCCCTGGAGGAGCTGCCCTCCTACGGGGACGCCCCGGAGATCGCCGGCGAAGACCTGCAGGCCCTCGCGGAGGGCCTGGCGGAGGTACGGGATTGAAGGCCCTCTTCTGGGCGGCGGGGATCCTGGCGGCCCTGGCGGCGCTGCTTGTCCTCCTACGGCTGCGGGTGACCCTGTCCTATGGGGAGGAGGGACCCGGCGCCGCCGTAGCCCTGGGCCCGGTCACCGTGCTGCGCCTCCCCATGCCGAAGGGGAAGAAGGCCCCGAAAAAAAGCGAGCGGACGAAGCGCGTTAAGCGCGGAAAGAAGAAAAGCGGCGAAAAAGAGGAAAAAAAGACCGGCGGCTCCGTTCCGGGATTCCGGGATATGCTCCCGATAATCTCCGACGTGCTGGGCAAGCTAAAGCGCAGGCTCAGCGTCGATGAACTGACCCTCTGGTATCAGAGCGGGAGCGAGGACCCGGCGGCGGCGGCCCTGATGTTCGGCCGCGCCAACGCCGCGGCGGGCGCGCTGCTGCAGCCCCTGACGGAGCTGTTCAGGATCCGCTCCACGGACGTCCGCACCGCCGTGAGCTTCACGGACACGAAAAACCGGGTGTATGCCCGGCTGCGGCTGTCCCTCCCGCTGGGAACGCTGCTGTACCTCTCTCTGCGTACGCTCCTGAGATACAGACGGGCCCTGAAGCACAGGCCCCGCAAGGATACGGAGGAATGAACATGGAAAAGCACGCGATCGGAGAACTGATGGAGAACACCCTGTCCAAGATCCGGGAACTGGTGGACGTGAACACCGTCGTCGGTTCGCCCATCCAGACGCCGGACGGGATCACCCTGATCCCCGTCAGCAAGGTGAGCTTCGGCTTCGCCGCCGGCGGCAGCGATTTTCAGACCAAAAACGGGAAGGACAGCCAGCCCAATCCCTTCGGCGGCGGCAGCGGCGCCGGGGTCAGGATCGAGCCCGTCTCCTTCCTGGTGATCCGCGACGGCAGCGTGCGCGTCCTCAGCGCCAACGCCGACAACCAGAGCGCGGCGGAAAGGGTCATCGAGGCAGTGCCCGACATCATCGACAAGGTCAGGGAGGTTCTGCCGAAAAAGAAAGATGAGGAAACGGATACCGAAGACTGAGATCGCCCTTCTCCTGTCGGCGGCGCTGCTGCTGCCGACGGGGTCCCGGGCGGCGGAGGCCCCCGCCGTGTCCGCGGAATCCGCCGTGCTGGCGGAGCTGGAGACGGGGCGGATCCTCTATGAGAAATGCCCCGACAAGCCCATGAAGGCGGCCAGCACCGTGAAGATCCTCACGGCGCTCATCGCCATCGAGCGCCTGGACCCGGCGGAAAGGGTGACGATCCGCCCGGAATGGACGGGGGTCGAGGGCAGCTCCATGCACCTCCGGCCGGGGGAGGAATGTACCGTGGCGGACCTGCTGCGGGGAATGCTGCTGGTTTCCGGCAACGACGCGGCCCTGGCCCTGGCCTGCCTCACGGCGGGGAGCGAGGAGGCCTTCGCCGCCCTGATGAACGGGAAGGCCGCGGCCCTGGGCATGGCGGACAGCCGCTTCGCGGACCCCAGCGGCCTCGCTTCCGAGGGCCATCGGGTGACCGCCAGGGACATGGCGGTCCTCACCCGCGCAGCCATGGCGGAGCCCCTGTTCCGGGAGATCGTTGCCAGCCGGACGGCGGAGGCGGCGGGCCGCAGCATGGTGAACCACAACAAGCTCCTGTGGCGCTACGAGGGCGCCGTGGGGGTGAAGACCGGCTATACGAAGGCCGCCGGGCGGACGCTGGTCTCCTGCGCGGAGCGGGAGGGCCTGCAGCTCGTCTGCGTCACCCTCAACGATCCGGACGACTGGGCGGATCACGCCGCCCTGCTGGACTGGGGCTTCGCCTCCCGGCGCCGGGGCGCGCCGGAGGGCCTGGGCTGGACCCTGGAGGTCGTGGGCGGCGAGGAAAAAACGGCGGAAGCGGTGCCGGAGGGGGCGTCGGACCTTCTGCTCCCCCGGGAGGGGCTTCGCTGGGAGGTCTCCCTGCCCCGCTTCGTCTACGCGCCGGTCACGGCGGGGGAGACGGCGGGCCGCCTCCGCTGCCTGGGAGCGGACGGGGAAACGCTGGCGGACCTGCCCCTCGTCTGGGCCTCCTCCGTGGCGGCGGACCCGTCGCAGCCCCTGAGCTTCTGGGAGAAGCTCCGCTGGGCCTGGCTCTGCGCCTGCCGCCGCAGCGCCGCCCGCCCCCAGTACGTGTTCTATTGACGAGGAAGGCTATGGAAGAACGCTTGCAGAAGATCCTCTCGGCCCGGGGCGTCGCCTCCCGCCGGGAGGCGGAGGCCATGATCCAGGCGGGGCGCGTCACCGTGAACGGGGCGACCGCCGTCCTGGGCATGAAGGCCGACGAGGAGACCGATACCATCCTTGTGGATGGAGACCCGCTTGCCGGACCCAGCCAGCGGGTTTACATAATGCTGAACAAGCCCCGGGGCTGTCTCTGTACCCGCAGGGACGAGAAGGGGAGAGCGACGGTGCTGGACTATCTCGCAGGCTGCCGCGCCCGGGTGTGGCCCGTGGGGCGGCTGGACATGAATTCCGAGGGCCTGCTCCTCCTCACCGACGACGGGGAATTCACCAACGCCCTGACCCATCCCTCCCGGGAGGTGGAGAAGGTCTACACCGTGCGGGTGGAGGGAGCGGATATCTCCGGGGCGGTGAAGCTCCTGGGTGAGACCCTGGAGCTGGAGGACGGACAAGCGAAGGCGAAGCGCGTCCGCCTCCTGAAGGACGACGGGGCCAGGGCGATCCTGGAGATCACGGTGACGGAGGGGCGCAAGCACCTGGTGCGCAGGCTCTGCGCCGCCGCCGGGCTGGAGGTCAAGCGCCTCATCCGGGTCTCGGAGGGCGGTCTCCCCCTGGGAGACCTGCGCACCGGCTGCTGGCGGGAGCTCACGGAGAAGGAGGTGCGGCTCCTGCGCCGCGCCGCCGGGATCCGATAGAACAGCCGAAGAAAGACAGGCAGGAGCGGGCGCGGCCCGCCCGGAGGGATCGGCATGGAAAAGGACATCATCGCCCTGATACAGGAGAAGCGTTCCGGCTTCTCCAAGGGACAGGCCAGGATCGCGCGCTACATCACGGAAAATGCGGACAAGGCTGCGTTTATGACGGCCTCCCGCCTGGGACAGAAGACGGAGGTCAGCGAATCCACGGTGGTGCGCTTCGCCGTGGAGCTGGGCTTCGAGGGCTATCCGGAGATGCGCCGGGCCCTGCAGGAGATGATCCGCAACCGCCTCACCAGCGTCCAGCGCATCGAGGTGGCGAAGACGGTCATCGGCAGCGGGGACACCCTGACGGCGATCCTCAATTCGGACATGGAGAACATCCTGCGCACGCAGAACGAGGTGGACAGGGACAGCTTCAGCCGGGCGGTGGAGGCCCTGCTGGGGGCGAAGAAGATCTACGTGCTGGGGACGAGGACCTCCGCGGCCCTGAGCATGTTCATGGGCTTCTATTTCAACCTGCTCTTCGAAAACGTGAAGGTGCTCAACGAGAACACGGCGGGGGAGGTCTTCGAGCAGATCATGCGCATCGGCC
>JAFXUU010000143.1 GCA_017524845.1 Oscillospiraceae bacterium | reverse complement strand
GATTCGACCCGCATGGGGGGATGGTGCGGGGGGACGGGAATCCCCCCGCACGTTCAATCCATGCAAAATCAGAAAACTTTTTCTGATTTTGCCTTTCAGCGTGTCGACACTTTGTCGACACGCTGAAAGACCCGCAGGGGCTTTCCCTGCGGGCCTTTTTGTGAGCAAACCGTAAGCCGGGTTCTGTACGCGCTTTCGCGCGCGGCAGTCATCTATCTTGGCGGGCCGTTGCCGGCCGCGCTCCATGCCACCTCCTGGGGAACGGCCGGGCAGGCCTTATGTTCCCCGTACCACGGTGTTGCTGCGGATAGAGTTTACAGGAACGGACGCTTCCACGCCGTTCCGTGGGCTCTTACCCCACGTTTCCACCCTTGCTCCGCCGCCCTTACGGGAGGCGGGGCGGTATATCTCTGTTGCACTTTTCCTGAAGTCGCCTTCGGCGGCCGTTAGCCGTTATCCTTGCCCTGTGCAGCCCGGACTTTCCTCACGGACGCGCTTTCGCAGCGGCCGCGCGACTGCCCTGTTTCCTCACGCGGGCATTTTACCCTCCCCCGGAATCCCTGTCAAGGATTGAATTTTCGCCGCCCCGCGCATATAATGCGAAAAGGAAAAACGGCGGCGGGAGGGAAAGCCCGCCGCTTCGGGAGATGAGATCATGACGCTGGAGGAATACCTCTCGTCGTTCAGGGGAAAGACCGTGGCCGTTCTGGGCTACGGCGTCAGCAACCGCCCGCTGGTGCGCCTCCTGGCGGAGGCCGGGCTGGACGCGACCGTGCGGGACAAGGGCAGTCTGCCGGAGATCCCCGGCGTGCGCTGCATATCCGGAGAGGGCTACCTGGAGGAGCTGACGGAGGACGTGATCTTCCGCACCCCCGGGCTTCGGCCGGACCGGATCCCCCGGAAGCCGGGGGCGGTGGTCACCAGCGAGATGGAGGCGTTTTTCGCCCTCTGTCCCTGCCCCATCCTGGCGGTCACCGGCTCGGACGGGAAGACGACGACCACCACCCTCATCGCCGAGCTGCTGAAGGCTTCGGGGCGGCGGGTATGGCTGGGAGGCAACATCGGCCATCCGCTGCTGGCGGAGGTGCCGGAAATGGACCCGGAGGATCGGGCGGTGCTGGAGCTTTCCTCCTTCCAGCTCATGGACCTGGAGGGGCGGGCGGAGGTCGCCGTCGTCACCAACGTGCGCCCCAACCACCTGGACTGGCATACGGATCTGGAGGAATACGCGGAAGCGAAAAAGCACGTCTTCCGGGGCCAGAAGCCGGGTGACCTGCTGGTGCTGAACGGCGACGATCCCGGCTCCCGGGCCTGCGCCGGGGAAGCAGCAGGGCGCGTGCGCTTTTTCAGCCGCCGGGAAGCACAGCCGGAGGGCGCGTATTTCGACGGGGAGCGGGTCTGGTTCCGGGGAGAAGCCGTGCTGGAGCGGAAGGACATCCTTCTGCCCGGTCTGCACAACGTGGAAAACTGGATGGCGGCCCTCTGCGCCGTCTGTGACGAGGTGGGGCCGGAGGTCTGCCGCAGGACCGCCTCGGCGTTCTCCGGCGTGGCCCACCGGCTGGAAACCGTGCGCCGGAAGGATGGGGTGGAGTTTATCAACGATTCCATCGCCTCCAGCCCCTCCCGCACGGCTGCGGGCCTCCTGGCCCTGGAGGGGCGGAGCCTGGTGCTCATCGCCGGGGGCTATGACAAGCACATCCCCTACGACGAGCTGGGAAGGCTGATCGCCGGGCGGGTGAAGGCCCTGGTGCTCTGCGGGGCCACGGCGGAGAAGATCCGGGCAGCGGTGCTTGCCGCGCCCGGCCCGAAGCCGGTCATGGTGGAGAAAACGGATTTCCGGGAGGCGGTGCTGGCCGCCGCGGAGCTGGCGGAGCCGGGGGACACGGTGCTGCTGAGCCCCGCCAGCGCCTCCTTCGACCTGTTCAAAAACTTTGAGGAGCGGGGCGACCGCTTCAGGGAGATCGTGCGCAGCCTTTGACTGCGCATAAGGATAAACGGAGGAACGATATGGATATCAGGGAAACCGCCCGGGAGCTCTGCGCCCTCAGCGGCCCCAGCGGCTTTGAGGAGGCGGCGTCCCGGCGGGCGGCGGAGCTTCTCCGGCCGCTGGTGGACGAGCTGCGGACGGACGCCATGGGCAACGTGCTGGCCCTGCGCCGCTGCGGAAGGGAAAACGCCAAACGCCTATTGCTGGACGCCCACATGGATGAGGTGGGCTTCATCGTAACGGAGGTCACAGAGGGCTTTCTGAAGTTCTCCGCCCTGGGCGGGCTGGACCCCCGTACCCTGCCGGGCAGGGAGGTGCGCATCCTGGCCCCGGAGGGGCCGCTCTACGGCGTGATCGCCTGCCTGCCGCCCCACGTGCTCACCGCCGAGCAGCGGGAGCAGGCCGTGGAAATCAAGGAACTGTTCATCGACGCGGGGCTCTCCCAGCCCGAGGCGGAAAAGCGCATCCCCCTGGGCACGCCCGGCGTGTTCGAGGGGCCCATGTTCGGGCTGCAGGGGGATAATTTCGTTTCCAAGGCTCTGGACGACCGGCTCTGTGCCGCTGTCATCCTGAAGGTGATGGACGAGCTCCGGAATGAAGAACTGCCCTGCGATCTCGCGGTGCTTCTCAGCAGCCAGGAGGAGGTGGGCCTGCGGGGCGCGGCCCCCGGCGCCTTCGCCCTGGACCCGGACTGGTGCATCGCCGTGGACGTGACCCACGCCCGCACCCCGGACGCTCCCGGAGGGGAGACCTTCGAGGCCGGAAAGGGCTGCACCGTGGGCGTGGGACCCAACGCCAACCGGGCGATCACGGCCGCCCTGCTGGAGACGGCGAAGGAAGAGGGCATTCCCCATGCTGTGGAGGTCATGCCCCGCTCCAGCGGCACGAACGGCTGGGCCATTCAGATCAGCCGTCAGGGAGTGGCCACCGCCATCGTATCCGTGCCGGTGAAGTACATGCACAGCCCGGTGGAGACCGCGTCCCTGGCGGATGCGGAGGCTGCTGCGGCGCTCATCACCGCTTTCATTCGGGGAGGTTGGCTCCATGATTAAGGGTATTCTGAAGGAACTGTGCGCCCTGCCCGGCGTTTCGGGCAACGAAGGGCCCGTGCGGGAGTATATCGGCGCACGTCTTCGTCCTTTTGCCGACGAGATGATCACCGACAGCATGGGGAATCTGCTGCTGCGGGTGAAGGGACGGCGCGCCCCGAAGCAGAGCGTGATGCTGGCCGCCCACATGGACGAGGTGGGCATCATCGTCACCGGCATCACGGAAGAGGGTTATCTCCGCTTCGATTTCGTCGGCGGGGTGGACCGCCGGGTGGTCATCGGCAAGCGGGTGAGCGTGGGGGAGAAGTCCCTGCCCGGCGTCATCGCCCTGAAGGCCATCCACCTGACGGAAGATGGGGAGCGGAAACGGGTGCCCCCCACCAAAAGCCTCCATGTGGACATCGGCTGCCGCACGAAGGCGGAGGCGGAGGCCCTGGTCTCCCTGGGGGATACCGGCTGCTTCGACGACCGTATCGAGGAGTTCGGGGAGGGCTTCCTTCGGGCCAAGGCCATCGACGACCGCATCGGCTGCGCCGTCATGATCGCCCTCATCGAGAGCGGTCTGCCGGTGGACGCCTCCTTCGCCTTCACCGTGCAGGAGGAGGTGGGCTGCCGGGGCGCGGTCACGGCGGCCTTCCGGCTGCGGCCGGAGCTGGCCCTGATCCTGGAGGGCACCACCGCGGCGGACCTGCCCTCCCAGAAGGGCAGCGAGAAGGTCTGCGCCCCGGGGAAGGGACCGGTGATCCCCTTCATGGACGGCGGGGCCATTTACGATCGGGGTCTGTACCGGGAGCTCACTGCCCTGGCGGAGGAGAAGAGCATCCCCTGGCAGACGAAGACCTGGATCTCCGGCGGGACCGACGCTTCCGCCGTGCAGAAGACCGCCTGCGGCGCGAGGGTCGCCGCCGTGTCCGCCGCCGTACGCTACATCCATTCCCCCTCCTGCGTGGGGAACACGGAGGATTTTGAGAACATCTACCGCCTGGTGAAGGCGTATCTGGAGACGCTGTGATGGAGAAAGAAAAGCTGGACCTGCTGGCGGCGGAGGCGGAGGAACAGATCCTGCCCCGCTTCCGGGAGATCGACCGGGTCTCGGAGCAGAATACCCGCCGGGTGCTGGAAGCCTTCCAGAAGCACCGGGTCAGCGAAGCCTGCTTCGCCGGTTCCACCGGCTACGGCTACGACGATCTGGGCCGGGAGACCCTGGAAAAGGTCTTTGCCGACGTGTTCGGCACGGAGAGCGCCCTGGTGCGCCTGGGCTTCATGAACGGGACCCACGCCATCACCTGCGCCCTGTTCGCGCCTCTGCGCACGGGGGACGCACTCCTCTGCGCCACGGGCCTGCCCTACGATACCCTGTGGAGCGCCCTGGGCGTCCGCGACGACAAGCCCGGCAGTCTCCGGAGCTACGGCATCGGCTTTTCCGCCGTGGATCTGCTTGCGGACGGGACGCCCGATTTCGCCGCCATCGAAAGGGCGGCGGCGGAGCCGGGGGTGAAGGAGGTATTCATCCAGCGGAGCCGGGGCTATACCTCCCGGCCCGCCCTCAGCGTGGAGACCGTCGACCAGATCGTGGACCTGGTGCACCGGATGAACCCGGCGGCAGCCTGCGTGGTGGACAACTGCTACGGGGAATTCGTGGAGGAGCGGGAGCCCAAGGGCGATCTGCTGGCCGGTTCCCTCATCAAGAATCCCGGCGGCGGCCTGGCCCCCATGGGGGGCTACGTGGCGGGCCGGGCCGATCTGGTGGAGGCCGCCGCCTTCCGGCTCACGGTGCCGGGGCTAGGCGGGGAGATCGGCGCGACCCTGGGCCACAACCGCAGCCTTTTCCAGGGTCTGTTCATGGCCCCCCATACGGTGGCCCAGGCTCTGAAGACGGCGGTCTTCGCCGCCGCCCTGCTGGAAAAGCTGGGCTTTGCCGTCTTCCCCCGCTGGGATGAAAGGCGCAGCGACATCATCCAGTCCGTGGATTTCGGGGACGGGGAGCTGCTGCGGAGGTTCTGCGCGGGCATTCAGCACGGCAGCCCCGTGGACAGCTACGTGACGCCGGAGCCCTGGGACATGCCCGGCTACGACGATCCCGTCATCATGGCGGCGGGCGCCTTCATCCAGGGGGCCTCCATCGAGCTCAGCTGCGACGGGCCCATGCGCCCGCCCTACACGGCCTACCTCCAGGGCGGTCTCACCTGGGAATCCGGGAAGCTGGGCGTCCTCACTGCGGCCGGGGAGCTGACGGAATAAGAAGCGGGACAAGGACATATCCTTCTCACCGGGAGGTGAGAGCCTGGGCGGGGGAAGGGACAGGATACGAAAGCGGCATCTTGTCCCCGGCGTGCTGCTCATGCTCGCGGGGCTGCTGCTCACGGGCTTCTCCCTTTTCCGCGGCATGGATCCGCTGGTGCGGGACCTGGCGGTGGCCGGAGCGAAAAACGCTGCGAACGCCGCCGTACAGGCCGCTGTGGCTGCCCGGATGGCGGAAGGGGAGGCGGAGGACCTCGTGCGCCTGGAAAAGGATGGGGAGGGCTTCGTTTCCGCCGCCGTGACGGATATGCGCCGCCTCAACGCCCTGCAGGCCGCTCTGGCCGGGGACGTGCTCGCCCGGCTGACGGCTCCGGCGGCGGCGGATCTCAGCGTGCCCCTGGGGAACCTGCTGCCCTCGCCGCTGTTCTCCGGCCTGGGGCCCCGGATCCCCATCCGCATCCTCAGCGTATCGGAGCCGGAGCTGCGGCTCCGGAGCCGCTTCGCCGCCGCGGGCATCAACCAGACCCTTCACCGTCTGCTGCTGGAGCTGCGTGCGGAGGTGCGGGTGCTGATCCCCTCCGGCACGGTGACGGCCCTGGTGTACGCCGACGTGGTCCTGGCCGAAACGGTGATCGTGGGCCGGGTGCCGGAAAGCTATATGTATTTCGAGAGCAGCGAGGAATGGGATGAGCCTTTGGAACGGTACGACATTCTGAGCTGACGGAAGGGACGGACCATGGACGAAAGAGAAGAACTGCTGCGCCTTCGGGAGGAACTGAAGGAGCACAGCCGCCGCTATTACGACGAGGACGCGCCCACCATCACGGATGCGGAGTACGATGCGATGCTCCGCCGCCTGGAGATCCTGGAGGCGGCCCATCCGGAGCTGGACGATCCCGCTTCCCCCACCCGCCGGGTGGGGGGGCACGCCGCCGCGGGCTTTGCCCCCGTGGAGCATCCCGTGCCCCTGGAGAGCCTGAACGACGTGTTTTCCGAGGAGGAGCTGCGGGAGTTCTGCGTCAGGACGGAGCAGGAGCGCGTCACCCGTGAGTACACCGTGGAGCCGAAGGTGGACGGACTGAGCATGGCCCTCTTCTACGAGGATGGGATCTTCGTCCGGGGCGCCACCCGGGGCGACGGGCGGATCGGCGAGGACGTGACGGAAAACCTGAAGACCATTGCCTCCATCCCCCGGAGTCTCAGCGGCGTTTCCGGCCGCCTCATCGTCCGGGGCGAGGTGTTCATGCCCGTTTCCGTTTTCGAGGAGCTGAACGCACAGCGGGAGCTGAACGGGGAAAAGCTCCTGGCCAATCCCAGAAACGCGGCCGCCGGGGCCATGCGGCAGCTGGACCCCAGGGTGACCGCCGCCCGGAAGCTGGACATCCTCATTTTCAACGTGCAGCTGGCGGAGGGAAGGGAGTTCTCCACCCACGCGGAGAGCCTCGCCTGGCTGAAAAGCCTGGGCTTCCCCGTGATCCCCTGGGAGCTGTGTACCGACGCGGAAGCCTGCCTCCGGCGCATCCGATCCATCGGGGAGGAACGGGAGAAATACGACTACGGCATCGACGGGGCGGTGGTCAAGCTCAACCGCCTGGAGGACCGGGCCTATCTGGGCAGCACCGCGAAGGCGCCGCGCTGGGCCGTGGCCTTCAAGTATCCCCCGGAGATCAAGGAGAGCGTGCTGCGGCAGATCGCGGTGCAGGTGGGACGCACGGGGGTGCTGACGCCGAAGGCGGTCTTCGATCCGGTGCGCCTGGCGGGCACCACCGTGATGAACGCCACGCTGCACAATCAGGATTTCATCACCGAGAAGGACATCCGCATCGGGGATACCCTGCGCATCCGCAAGGCCGGGGAGATCATCCCCGAGGTGCTGGGCGTGGCGGCGGAAAAGCGGCCTGCGGGAACGGAGCCCTACCGTCTGCCGGAGACCTGCCCCGTCTGCGGGGCTCCCGTCGTGCGGGATGAGGACGGCGCCGCCCTGCGCTGCACCGGCGCGGAATGTCCCGCCCAGCTCACGAGGACCATCACCCATTTCGCCTCCAAGGACGCCATGGATATCGACGGGCTGGGGCCGAGCCTGGTGCAAGCCCTGGTGGACGCGGGCATGGTGCGCACCCCGGCGGATATCTACGGTCTGCGGGAGGAAGCGGTGGCGGCCCTGGAGCGCATGGGCAAAAAATCGGCGGAGAACCTCATGCGGGCCGTTGAGAACAGCAAGTCCGCGGGCATGGCCCGGGTCCTCTACGCGCTGGGCATCCGCCAGGTCGGCACGTCGGCAGCCCGGACCCTGGCCCGGCGCTACGGGGACATGGACGCGCTCATGGCCGCCGACGAGGGGGAGCTGGAAACCGTGGAGGACGTGGGCCCCGTCACGGCGGCCTATATCGCCGGCTGGTTCCGGGGCGCCCAGTCCCGGCACCTGATCGCCAGGCTGAAGGAAGCGGGCGTGCGCATGGAGAGCACCGAGGCCCCGTCGGACACCCGCCTGGCCGGGCAGACCATCGTCCTCACAGGCACCCTCTCGACCATGTCCCGGAGCGAAGCGGAGGCCCGCATCCAGGCCCTGGGGGGCAAGGCTGCCTCCTCCGTATCCAAAAAGACCAGCCTGGTGGTGGCCGGGGAAAACGCGGGCAGCAAGCTCACCAAGGCGGAAGCCCTGGGCGTGAAGATCGTCGGTGAGGAAGAATTTCTGGACATGATCAAATAATGCTTGACCGGTGGGGAGGAATATGGTACACTAATTCCCGCCGATAAGGCGCCATAGCCAAGCGGTAAGGCAGAGGTCTGCAAAACCTTCATCCCCGGTCCGATTCCGGGTGGCGCCTCCAAAAGCAAATCCCCGGCCAAAAGGCCGGGGATTTGCTTTTGAAAGTGTTGCTCCCAACGTCGGTCGGGGCCCCACAAGTCCAGCTTGCGGGGCCCCGGTCCGCATTCGCCGCCCTGCGGTCGGGGAGCTTGCTCACCAGACGCAGGGCGAGCGAATCTTCGCCGGAGGCGAAATTCCGGGTGGCGCCTTTCCCGGGCGCAGGGCGAGCGAATCTTCGCCGGAGGCGAAATTCCGGGTGGCGCCTTTCCCAGACGCAGGGCGAGCGAATCTTCGCCGGAGGCGAAATTCCGGGTGGCGCCTTTCCCAGACGCAGGGCAAGCGAATCTTCGCCGGAGGCGAAATTCCGGTCGGCAGATCACAGGGTGATCACGGCTTCCTTGTTGGTGTATGCTTCAAACAGCTTGGCCAGGTCCTGCGACGCTTCGCTTTTGCTGGTATAATCGCCCATCTCTATCCAGCCTCCCGGTACCCATACGGAGATGTGCCACAGATCGGGAGCCTTCGGATGATCGTAAAACGGGCCGCGCACCATCCCGCGGCCGTAAAACTGGCAGGCGGTCGCCTTGTTCCTGCTCAAAACGGAGAGGGAGTAATCATCGGCGTTTTCCGGAGCGGACAGGTGGTCCGGCAGCGATTCTTGCAGCGCGTTTTCGACGGCGGGAGGCAGGATCTCCCGGACGGCGGCAAAAACCGCATCCCTGATGAGCGCGGAGAGCTCGTTGGGTTCTTCCTTCCCTTCGATTCCAAACAGGGAATCCAGGGAAATGCCAAGGGCAGAAGCAAGAGCAGGGACAAGGTCGATACCCGGGGAAGATACCCCGGCCTCCCATTTGGAAACCGTGCGATTCGTCACGCCCAGGGCTTCCCCCAGCTGTTCCTGGGTCATGCGCTTCCTCTTCCGGTAAAACGCGATCTGTTCACCGATCATCAATTCCGGCACCTCTCTTTCTTGTTTTATTATAGATAGCGATGCCTGGAAAGTAAACATACCGTTTAACGAACCCATCGGAAACGGGGGAGACGACACCGGAAGGATGAGGAGACCTTGTTCGCCGTTTCGTTGACATCGCCCCAGCCTCGCCTGTCGCCGGTTCTCTGCACCAGTGCCTCCCGTCTCAATTTTCGATTGACCTCCTCTCAACCACGGAGATGCAGACAGACACGAAAACGGCTGCTATAATACGAAAGAACCGGTTCAAAATACTGTTGAAAAGCGAGGGGACCGCGATGTCTTTTGGAGAAAGGGTAAGGGCGCTGCGTCTTGACGCCGGAATGACGCAGGAAAAGCTCGCAGAGCTTCTGTCCATCTCGCCCCAGGCGGTGAGCCGCTGGGAGACCGGCGCGGCCATGCCGGATATTTCTCTCCTGCCGCCCCTGGCGAACCTTTTCGGGGTGACGACGGATCATCTGCTGGGAATGGACACTTATGAGAAGGACCTGCGGAAGGCTGCGTTCGACGAGGCGTTTTTCGAATACCACAGACACGACGACAAGGAGAAGAATTATAAGATCGCCGTGCAGGCCGCCGCGGAGTATCCCGGAAACATGGAGTACGTGGAATGGCTCGCTTCGGCGGAATACTATGTTGCGATACCCCAAACGGATCACGGGGAATATGTAAGGCTTCTGGAAAGCTCGGTTTCCCATTATCGGATCGTGCTGGACAATGCCCGTGACCGCGGGCTCCTGGATCGGGCGCTGCACGGCGCCGCTTTGGCGCTTTGCATGCTGGGCAGAAAAGAAGAAGCGAGGGAATACGCCCTGAAGATCGAAGACCGCACTACCCGGGACGGTGCGCTCTACTGGTGTCTGGAGGGGGAAGAGCGGATCGTCCACAGCCAACGCGTTGCGGAAGGCGATCTGAACCGCTTTATTATCAATTTGACCTTTGCGTCGCCCGCGTTCGAAGCATACGACGCGGCGGAACGGATCCTGGAGATCCTTTTCCCTGACGGCAACTACCAGCATTACCACAATGTGCTGCAGTACGCCGCACAATCGAAAGCGGTCATACTGTGCAGGGAAGCCAGGTATGCCGAGGCCCTTGAGGAACTGCGAAAGGCGAAGTACCACGCGGAAAGAATGACCGAGCACAGCAGGAAAAGCGAATACCGGTTTACTTCTCCGCTGTTCGACCGTGTTTCGGGAGAGAAGCTCCCGACGGATTCACCGGTAAGCGATCTGGACGATTTCCGCCGTTATCTGGACAATAAGACCTGCTTCGACGCCATTCGGGACAGAGAAGAATTCAAAGCCCTGTATGCGTGAAGCCCGAAACCTCCCGGCCCCGCGGCCGGGAGAATTATTCGTCCCACCCCCTTGACAAACGAACAAAACGATATCATAATGATATCAGTATCATAGAAGGAGGGAGTACAATGAACGAGATCATTCTGAAAGGGAAGAAGAACGGGATGGCTGTGCTCATCATTACCATCCTGCTCTACATTGCGGCCACTGTGGGCAGCGGCATCTTTATGGCGGCGGGCGGATACCTGATGATCCTGGGCGTCATCTGCATCCTCTACCTCTGCTTCGGCTGGATCCCGCTGCTGGGTCTGCGGGTGCTGAAGCCCCAGGAGGCTCTGGTGCTCACCCTGTTCGGCAAATACATCGGGACCCTGAAGGAAGAGGGCTTCTACGCGGTGAACCCCTTCTGCGGCGCGGTGAACCCCGCCTGGAAGACCCGGCTGAATCAGAGCGGCGACGTGGATTCCGGGAAGGCCAGCGTGGCCGCCGTCATCGCCGGCTCCCACAGCCCCCAGCAGGACGCGGCCAACAAGCGCATCTCTCTGAAGATCATGACCCTGAACAATTCCCGGCAGAAGATCAACGACTGCCTGGGCAATCCGGTGGAGATCGGCATCGCGGTGATGTGGCGGGTGGTGGACACGGCCAAGGCGGTGTTCAACGTGGATAACTATAAGGAATACCTCTCCCTGCAGTGCGACAGCGCCCTTCGGAATATCGTGCGGGTCTACCCCTACGACGTGGCCCAGAACGTGGATACCACGGGGGACGGCATCGCCGACGAGGGCTCCCTCCGGGGCAGCAGCGAGGTGGTGGCCCGGCGCATCCGGGACGAGATCCAGAGCAAGGTCTCTGACGCCGGGCTGGAGATCCTCGAGGCCCGGATCACCTACCTGGCCTACGCCCCCGAGATCGCCGCGGTGATGCTGCAGCGGCAGCAGGCCTCCGCCATCATCGACGCAAGGAAGATGATCGTGGACGGGGCCGTGGGCATGGTGGAGATGGCTCTGGAGCGCCTGAGCGAGAATCACACCGTGGAGCTGGACGAGGAGCGGAAGGCCGCCAT
Source organism: Oscillospiraceae bacterium (assembly GCA_017524845.1). Classification (GTDB taxonomy): domain Bacteria; phylum Bacillota; class Clostridia; order Oscillospirales; family Oscillospiraceae; genus UBA1774. The sequence continues at coordinate 9,449 of JAFXUU010000143.1, read as the reverse complement.
GGTCTCCAACCTGCTGGTGGTGCTCTGCGGCAACCACGACGCCCAGCCGGTGGTCAATTCTGGCAGCCTGTACTGAGATGAGCTGGTTCTGGTGGTTCATGCTGGCAGTGGCGCTGTTGATCCCTCTGACGATGCTCATTCTCGGACTCCGCTGGTGGCGGGGCCGGATCCCGCCCTACGGCGGCTCAACCGGCTACCGCACCCGGCGGAGCCTCGCCAGCCCGGAAGCCTGGGTTTTCGCCCACGTCTTTTTCGGCCGCCTTTGGACCATCCTGGGGGCAGCGGCGCTGCCCGTCAGCCTGGCTGCGATGCTGCAGTGCCGGGCGGGGGACTCGGAACGGATCGGCTGGTGGGGCCTCGGCGTCTGCCTGGTCCAGAGCGCGGTGATGCTGGCGCCGATGGTCGCTACGGAAAACGCCCTGCGGCGGATGGGAGGTTAGTCCATGGGTAACGACAATCAGAAGAAGCAGGTCCCGCTGCGGCTCTCGCCCAAGCTTTACGACGCCATCGCCGCCTGGGCGGAGGACGACTTCCGCTCCGTCAACGGGCAGATCGAGTATCTCCTGACAGAGTGCGTCCGGCAGCGGAAGAAGAACGGGAAATACGTTTCGGAGGAATTGGACAAGCCCCTGGATATCGTCCTGGGGGACACCTCAAGCAAGTGAAGAACCCGGGGGCCGTCGACGTCTGCCGACGGCCCCCGGATGTTTCCGCTGCCGGGCGGTTATTCCCCAAACGCCAGCAGATTCCCCAAAGGAACGGAGAAACCCAGCGCCCGGTACATGGGCACGTCGCAGTCGGCGCAGCCCACCGTCAGCGTGCTCACGCCGCTGTCGGCGCGGGCGAAGGAGACGAGCTTCCGCGCGATCCCCCTGTGCCGATGCTGCGGACAGATGTAGAAATCCTCAAAAACGCCGCTCGGGGCATAAAGATAAGTGGAAAAGCCGACGGTGACCGAGCAGCAGCCGATGAGCTCCGCCCCTTCCCGGGCTCCGTAGAACAGGATCCGCTCCGTCTCCACGGCTTCCGTCAGACGGTCCCGGTCCGCATCCGTCGGCGCATCCTCGCCGATCTCCGCCTTATATGCCTTCTGCAGCTCCCACAGTCGGTCCATGTGGGAAACGGTGAGCCTCAAACAGTCCATACTGACCTCCTGAAATCATAATACTTCGCTGCCGGGAAGCTCCCGGTCAACCGACGGACGGCGGCATGCCGCCATTGTCAGACGGGAAGAAACATGATAAAATAACGCTCACAAACAGATCGGGAAGGAGGGACGGCTGTGCGCAGGACGGTGATCGGGATCCTGGCCCACGTGGACGCGGGGAAGACCACCCTGTCGGAGGCGCTGCTCTACGAATCCGGCGCCGTGCGCAGCCTGGGACGGGTGGATCACGGAGACGCCCATCTGGACACCTTCGCTCTGGAGCGTCAGCGGGGCATCACCATCTTTGCCAAGCAGGCCATGCTGCGCCTGCCGGGCTGGCAGGCGACCCTGCTGGATACGCCCGGCCACGTGGATTTCGCCCCGGAGGCAGAGCGGACGCTGGACGTGCTGGACTGCGCCGTGCTTGTGATCAGCGCCGTGGACGGGGTGCAGAGCCATACCCGCACCCTCTGGCGGCTGCTGCGTCAGCGGCACATCCCCACCTTCCTCTTTGTGAACAAAACGGATCTGCCCTACGGCGGGAAGGAAAACCTGCTCGCCTCCCTCCGCAGTCAGCTGGGGGAGGGCGTCTACGACCTGGAGGACCCGGATTGGGAAAACGTCTCCCTGGCGGACGAAGCCCTGCTGGAGGAATATCTGGCCACCGGCGGCATGAAGCAGGAGAGCCTCCGGGCCGCGGTACGGGAAGAAAAGCTCTTCCCCTGCCGCTTCGGCGCCGCTCTCCGCCTGGAGGGCGCGGCGGAATTCCTGCATGAGCTCATGGCTCTCGCGCCGGACGCCCCGGCGGGCAGAGATTTCGGGGCCAGGGTCTTCAAGGTCGCCCGGGAGGACGGGACCCGCCTGTGCTATATGAAGATCACCGGCGGCGCTCTCCGGGTGCGGGACACGGTGTCCGGCCCCGGCTGGAGCGAGAAGGTGAGCCGCCTCCGGATCTACAGCGGCGCGAAATACGAGCAGACGGAGGAAGCCCTGCCCGGCGACGTGGTGGCCGCCGAGGGCCTCGCCGCCGCGCTCCCCGGCGACGGGCTGGGAGCGGAAGGAGCCGCCGAAGCGCCGCTCCTGGCCCCCGTGCTCACCTGCCGGGTGCTGCTGCCCGCAGGGTACGATCCCCACCGGGCCCTCACCCAGCTGCGCCAGCTGGAGGAGGAGGAGCCGCAGCTCCGCGTCAGCTGGGAGGAGCGTACGCAACAGCTCTGTGTGCAGGTTATGGGCCCGGTGCAGCTGGAGGTGCTCCACGCCCTGCTGCTGGAGCGCTTCGGCCTGGACGCCGGCTTCAGCCCCCCGGAGATCCTCTACCGGGAGACCATCGAAAACACGGTGGAGGGCGTGGGGCATTACGAGCCCCTGCGCCACTATGCGGAAGTGCATCTGCTGCTCTCCCCCGGGGAACGGGGCAGCGGCATCACGGTGCGCAGCGCCTGTTCCGAGGACGAGCTGGACCGAAACTGGCAGCGGCTCATCCTCACCCACGTTCTGGAAAAACGCCATTTGGGCGTGCTCATCGGTGCGCCGCTGACGGACGTGGTAGTCACCCTGGCTTCCGGCCGGGCCCACCAGAAGCATACCGAGGGCGGCGATTTCCGCCAGGCCACCTATCAGGCCGTCCGCCAGGGGCTGATGCAGGCCAGGTCCGTCCTGCTGGAGCCCTGGTATCAGTATCGCATCGAGCTGCCCGCGGCCTCCGTGGGCCGCGCCGTCAGCGATCTCACGCGCATGGGCGCGGAGCAGGAGCCGCCCCGGACGGAGGGGGAGACCGCCGTTCTCACGGGACGGGCTCCCGTGGCGGCCCTGCGGGAATATCCGGCGGTCCTGGCCGCCTATTCCCGCGGACTGGGGAGCATCAGCCTTTCCTCCGCGGGCTACGCGCCCTGCACGGAGCAGGAGAAGATCGTGGCCGACGCGCACTACGATCCGACGGCCGACGCGGACAATCCGCCCCACAGCATCTTCTGCGCCCGCGGCGCGGGCTTCGCCGTGCCCTGGGATCAGGTGTTTTCCCACATGCACCTGCCCAGCGTGCTCCGTCCGCCGAGCCCGGAGCGGAGCCTGCGGGAGCAGGCCGCACGGTACTATGCCCAGACGGCGCTGGACGATCAGCTTGCCGCCATCTTCGAGCGCACCTACGGCCCCATCCGCAGAGACAGAGGCAGGGCCCTCCGCGCCCCGGAGAAGCCGAGGACGGAGAAGCCCTGGAAGCTGACGCCGGAGGATGAAGGCCCGGAATACCTGCTGGTGGACGGCTACAACATCATCCACGCCTGGCCCGATCTGCGGGAGATTGCCGAAAACAACCTGGACGCCGCGCGCAGCCGGCTGATCGAGATCCTCCGCAACTACCAGGGCTTCCGCCAGTCGCCGGTGATCGTGGTCTTCGACGCCTACAAGGTGAAGGGGAACCCCGGCTCCATCGAACACCTGGGCGGACTGGACGTGGTATACACCAAAGAAGCCGAGACGGCGGATATGTACATCGAAAAGGCCACCTACGATCTTCGGAAGCACCATCGGGTCCGGGTCGCCACCTCCGACGGGCTGGAGCAGGTCATCATCCTGGGGCACGGGGCCCTGCGGGTGCCCGCCCAGGCCTTCGAGGAGGAGGTCCGCCTGGCCGAGGAGGCCATCCGCGCCTATCTGCGGGAGCTAAGCGCCAAAGCCTGACGCTTTTCATTCGGCGGGCGGCTCCGCCGCTTCCTCCGTCAGGGGCCAGTAATACCGGTCCAGAAGGCGCACGAAGCGAAATCCCGCCGGGATGAACTCCAGCGCCGCCTCCTCCGAGGCCGCCAGGGCCTCCATGGGGACCTCCCGCCCCGTCGCCTCCTGCCGGATCAGCAGATGATACATGCGCTTTTCCTCCGTGTCGGTCATGGCCGCACCGCCTTTCTGCCTTCTTCAGGCAGAATCTAACAGATTCGGGCGGGATTTGCAAGAGCCGGACCGGGCGGGGAAGCGCTCGCAAAAGAAAAGAGAGAACGATGCAGACACAGACACAGGATAAGCTGGGCACGATGCCCATCGGCAGGCTCGTGGCGGTCATGTCCCTGCCCATGATGATCTCCATGCTGGTGCAGGCCCTCTACAACGCCGTGGACGCCATGTTCGTGGCCCGGCTCAGCGAGGACGCCCTCACCGCCGTTTCTCTGGCCTTCCCCTTTCAGAACGTCATGATCGCCGTGGGGGTGGGCTCCGGCGTGGGCGTCAGCGCCCTCGTCTCCCGGAATCTGGGTAAGGGGGAACGGGCTGCCGCCGAGCGCACGGCCAACGTGCAGATGTATCTCTCCCTCTGCTATTCCGTCGTCTTCGCCCTCCTGGGCTTCTTCGCCCGGCGGTTTTTCGAGATGCAGACAAGCGACGGGACCATCATCGGCTACGGGACGACCTACCTTTCCATCTGCTGCTTCTGCTGCGTGGGCATGTTCTACGGGCAGAACCTGGAAAAGCTCCTGGTGGCCACGGGCAGCAGCGTGCTGAGCATGATCTGCCAGGCCACCGGCGCGGTGGTGAACATCGCCCTGGACCCCCTGATGATCTTCGGCGTGGGCCCCTTCCCGAGGCTGGGCGTGGCCGGGGCCGCCTGGGCGACGGTGATCGGCCAGACCGTGGCCGCCGGCCTGGCTCTGATCTTCTGCCTCCGCTTCAACCGGGCCACCCGCTTCCACTTCCGGCAGATGCTTCCCGCCTGGCCCATCGTGAAGGACATCTGCGCCATCGGCATCCCTTCGACGCTGACGGTGTGCCTGGGCAGCGCCATGAGCTACGGCATGAACGCCATCGTCCTGCCCTTCAGCACCACGGCGGCGGCGGTCTTCGGCGTCTGGCTGAAGCTGCAGTATTTCGCCTTCATGCCGGTCTTCGGCCTCAACAACGGCACCATCGCCATCTATTCCTACAATTACGGCGCCGGGCGCATGGACCGGGTGAAGCAGACCCTGCGGGTATCCCTGTTCGTGAGCGCGGGCTTCACACTCCTGGCCGCTCTGCTCTATGAGGCGGTCCCCGCAGGGATGTTGCGCCTGTTCGACGCTTCGGAGCATATGCTGGCCCTGGGCGTCCCGGCCCTGCGGATCTGCGCCCTGTCCCTGCCCTTCGGGGCCATGAGCGTCATCTGCTCCTCTTCCTATCAGTCCCTGGGCTACAGCGGCTTTACCCTGCTCATCAGCGCCTGCCGTCAGATGCTCCTGTCCCTGCCCCTGGCCTGGCTCCTGTCCCGCAGCGGCGTTCTGGAAAAGGTCTGGCCGGCGGTGCCGGTGAGCGAAGCCCTCACCCTCCTCCTGGCGGCGGTCATCTGCCTGTGGGTGCTGCGCCGGGCGCAGAAAAGCGTCGGCGCCGCCGGAAAAACGAGGTGAAACTGATTGCGGGCCCCCGGAGAATATGATAGCATGGACCCGATGTTCATCCTGCCGACCGGCAGCCGGGCGGCGGGTCAAAGGAAGGAAACGCCATGAAAAAGAAGCTCCTCTTCTTCTCTCTGCTGTGTCTGATCCTGCTTGCCTCCTGCGCGAAAGCACCCGCCGCGGTCACGGATCCCCCCCGCACAGCGGCCCCCGCGGCGGCCCCAACGGAGACCCCTGCACCGGCGGAGCCGTCCGCTCCAGCGGAGAGCCCCGCACCGACGGAGACCCCCACACCGACGGAGACGCCTGTGCCGACAGAGACCCCCGTCCCTTCGGAGACCCCGGCCCCCGGAAGCGGCAGCTCCAGGCCCAAGGACGGGACGGAGATCGACGGCGTGCCCCCGGCATGGATCTCGCTGCCCGAGGGAGCCGGCTGGCTTTCCGATCGGGAGCTGGCGATCTGGGGCGCCTGGTTCAGCGAGGATTTCATCCGGGATCAGTTCCTCTATTCCACCTATAGCCGGCCGGAGGACGTGGATATCATGCAGGTTTTCTACAACGGCCCCGGCCGTGAGGTCCCGCCCGCGGACCTGACGGATATCCGGTCCTTCCTCCTGCGCTACGGCACCTGGAACCAGTGGACGGACGCGGACAAGCTCCCGGCGGAGCTGCTGGACGACGTGCTTTCGGATTACACCGGCCTGCGCCTGGAGGAAACGAACCGCGTGGGCATGTATATGCTGAGCTATGTGCCGGAGACGTACTGCTACTACAGCTTCCACGGAGATACCAACCGACAGCCGGACCCCATCTTCCTTTACGGCTGGCAGCGGGGCGACGACGTAGCCCTGTACTACGAGGGCTTCGCGCCGGGAGCGTCCCGCTGGCTGGAGGGGCTCTTCCGCGTCACTCTGCGCCTGACGCCGGGGGACTGGCGCTCACGGCGAACGAATACTGTCAGGTGGAAAACGGCGCGGTGACCTATGTCGCGGAGCCGGACCCCTGGCATCCGGAGACCGACGACAGCGGGAACGTGACCGTGGAGATCCCCCAGCGGGATGAAGAGCTCTCCATGCGCGGCCTGGAGCCCGCTCTGGATATGGTCCGAAGCCGCTTTGCCAACAAGGAGGAGGACGCTTTGTCCTACTGCTGGACGGAGGGAAGCGAAGACCCGCTTTACTGTTTCGTGCTCGGCACCTCGGCGGAAGGGAAGACCGAAGCCTGGTTCGTGGGCGGCGACGGCTCCGTGCTGCCCCTGCCCGTCCCGGAGGACATCCCCGCGGACGAGATCTATTACGAGTCCGAGTCTCTGCTGCTGCAGGTGTATTACAGCCGGTATTTCGAAGACGGCGGCGTGAGCAGCAGCCTCAGCTTCCTCGTCCCCACCGGGGAGCTCTTCATCCGCGACCAGCCCTGGTGAGACCGGCCTTGCCGAAGTCAAAAACGTGCCCGGCATACGGGCGGAAAGGATACAGATCATGTCCATCACGCTCACGATGCGCTTCGATTCCCTGCTCTTTCCCGGCGGGCTGAGCCGGGCCTTTACCCTAAGCTACGACGACGGGGTCACCCAGGACCGGCAGCTGGCGGAGCTTTTCCGGCAGTACGGCCTGAAATGCACCTTCAACCTCAATTCCGGCATGTGCGGCCACAAGTTCAGCGAGGGCGTGGTGCGCATGGAGGAAAAGGAATTCGACGAGGTCTACACCGGCCACGAGCTGGGAGGCCACGCCCTGTGCCACAGCGCCCTGGACAGCGTGGGAAGGCCCCTCATGGCTTATGAGATCATCGAGGACAAGCGGCGGCTAGAGAAGCACGCAGGGAAGCCCATGCTCATGTTCGCCTATCCCTTCGGAACCTACAACGACGAGGTGGTGGAGCAGCTGCGCCTGGCGGGCTACAAGGGCGCCCGCACCACCGTTTCCACCGGCTCCTTCGCCCTGCCCGGGGATTTCCTGCGCTGGGATCCCACCTGCCACCACAACGATCCCAGGCTCATGGAGCTGGCGAAAAGGTTCGCCGAGGGCTTCTCCAGGGGTCCCATGCTTTTCTACGTCTGGGGGCACGCCTATGAGTTCGACGGGATGAAGAACTGGAACGTGATCGAGGAGCTCTGCGCCTATATCGCCGACCACAAGAAGGACATCTGGTGCTGCACCAACGGGGAGCTCATCCGCTACGTGGACGCCTGGAAGTCCCTGCAGTATTCCGCCGACGGCAGCATGATCGAAAACCCCTCCGCCACGGACGTGTGGCTGCAGCTGGGCGGGCCCGTCTGCATCCCCGCAGGCGGCGTCTGGACCGACGGAGAATAAACACGCAAACGAAGGAACGCTCCCCGCGGCGGCCGCCGCGGGGAGCGTTTTTGAAGCTTTTACGCTTTTCTCAGACGGATCACGTTCCAGCTGAGCGGCTGCAGCGTGGCCTGCACCTTGCCGTCGATGAGCTTGGTTTTCCCGTTGCGCCGGGGCTTCACCGCGTCGGGATTCTCATAGGTGTTGGCGGCGTTCTCGTCCTTGGAGTACATCTCGATATGCTCCGTCAGCTTCCAGCCTTCAAAGCCGGAGACGTCCAGCTCCAGCTTGTTGGAGCTCTCCCAGCTGCGGTTGATGATGAAAACGCTGAGCTCGGTTTCGTCTTCGCTGAGGGCGGCCGCCGCGTCGATGAAGGGGAGGCCCTCCCGCCGGGCATAGGTGGAGTTGTCGTCCACCACGTAGCCGGGGATGTCGAAGGTGTCGCAGTCCACGCTCACCTGCAGGGAGGTGCCCCTGCCCCAGTTCATCAGCTGGGTGAAGGGGTAGTAGGAGGCGCTGTGCCATACGTGGTCGTGGTCGGAGGCCACCACGGCCCCCAGCCCCCCGGTCATGCATCCCACCTTTACCCGGTCCGCATGGCGCAGGAAGGCCAGCAGGACCCCGGTGTTCGACAGGGCGTTCACCATGTCCCCCATGCCCATGCCGGGGCTGAAGGAGGACATTTTGTCCGGGTCGTGCCGCACGTAGCGCTGCTCGGGGCGGAACTGGTAGTGGGCCCGGTAGAGGTTGTGGATGCCGTTTCCGGGCTCCACGCTGCCATGGGGCCGGGGCATGACGCCGTACTCGTCGAAGGAGAGCATCATCTTCCTGGGGGAGCGGCACTTGGTCTGCATGAAGTCGCAGAGGGCGATCTCCGTGTTGATGTAGTCCTCGAAATAGACGCTGCCGCCCAGAAGGGCCGCCCAGTCCCCCGGAGGGGCGGAATGGTAGTGGTGGAGGGAAACGTAGTCCACCGATTCATAGCATTCCTGCAGCACCTCCAGGTCCCATTGGGGATAATGGGCCAGGAAGGGGGAGGAGGAGACGCAGACGGCGGTCTCGATGGAACCGTCCACCCATTTCATGGCCTTGCTCGTCTCGTTGGCCAGGATGCCGTAGCCCCGGGGATCCCGCTCCCAGGAGGCCACCTGCCAGGGGCCGTCCATTTCGTTGCCCAGGTACCAGAGCTTCACCCCGTAAGGCTGCTCATGACCGTATTTCCGCCTGAGGTCGGACCACCAGGTGCCGCCCTCGTGATTGGTGTATTCCGTGATGTATACCGCGTCGTTCAGGTTTCCGGTGCCCAGGTTGATGGTGTACAGGGGCTCCAGCCCCGCCCGCTCGGCCCAGGTCAGGTATTCGTCGTGGCCCACGTCGTTGGGGATATACTGGTGCCAGGCCAGGTCCAGGTGGGCCTTGCGCTGCTCCATGGGTCCGATGGAATCCTTCCAGTCCCAACCGGAAACGAAGTTGCCCCCGGGGAGACGCACCGCCGGAAGGGGCGTGTCCCGAAGCGCCTGGATGAAATCGCCCCGGAAGCCCTTGTCGTCCGCCGTGGGGTGCTTGGGGTTATACATGGTGCCGTTGACCATGTTGCCGATGGGCTCCAGAAAAGCGCCGTAGAGGCGGGGAGAGATGGCCCCGATGCGGAAGGCG